>NZ_JARAML010000004.1:0-241264 GCF_028807375.1 Marinovum sp. PR37
TCCTGATTGACGCCGGATTCTCATCTTGTTTGTCGCGCTGCAGGCTGACGCCGGACACCGCGCATTTTCAGGCCTGGCGCTCGGCGCTGGAGGCGCCCTGGCATTCCTCGCCCTGGATCGGCGACCGCGCGATCGAGATGATCGACAACAAGGATGACAGGCCGCTGATGGCCTGGGTGTCCTTTCCCGATCCGCACCCGCCCTTTCTGGCACCGCAACCCTGGTGCGACAGCTACACGCCCGAGGAGGTGACGATTGCCCGGCATCCCGAACTCGACCTGGAGAACCGCCCCTGGTGGCACCGCGCCTTTGTCGAGGACCGCGCCAGGCCGATCAAGCAAGGCGCCGAGCACAATGCCGGCGGCATCGACTGGGGGCAGAAAGGCGAGCTGACCGACGCCGCCCTGCGCGACATCACCCGCATCTATTTCGGCATGATCTCTGCCGTCGACCATGAAGTCGGGCGTATCCTGCATGCGCTGGAGACCGCCGGCGAGCTGGACAATACCTATGTCATCTTCATCAGCGATCACGGTGAATGGCTGGGCGATCACGGGCTGCTGCTGAAGGGGCCGATGCTCTATGACGGGTTGCTGCGGGTGCCCTGCCTGATCCGCGGCCCCGGCATCCCCGGGGGCCGGGTCATCGATGATCCGGTCGGCACCGTGGATGTCCTTGCGACGGCGGCCGATCTTGCCGGGCTGGCCGCCCCGGAGGGGCATGGCCGCTCGTGGCGCGGGCTCTGGACCGGCCAGGAGAGCCGCGACTTCGCCCTGTCGGAGTACGAGGTGGACAGCCAGCGCTCGGCCGTGGATATGGATTTGATGACCGTCCGCAGCGCCCGCTGCCGCATGTCGATGGATCTGCGCACCGGGACCTGCGAGCTCTACGACCTGCACGACGACCCCGACGAGATGGTCAATCGCTTCGACGACCCCGCCTATGCCGCAGTCCGGCGCGAGCATACCGACATGATCCGATCCCGGCCCGACGACAGGATCCCCGCCGCGCCGCGCGTCGGCTGGCACTGACGCCGCCAAAGGCCGGCGCGGTCAGCCCTTGCGGATCCGGTAGCGTTTCATCTTGCGATAGAGGGTCGGACGCGAGATGCCCAGCACCTGGGCGACCTTGGACAGATTGCCGTTTTCCGCAAGGATCGTCCGCCGGATGGCGCTCGCCTCGATGCTTTCCAGATCGCCGGAGTGGCCGCCGAGGATATGTTCGAGCGAATCCTCGGCGCCGCCTTCGAAATCGTCGAGGATCTCCGGCGGCAGGTCGCGCTCGGTCACCAGGCTGTCGGTCTTGATCAGGTAAAAACGCTGCACCGCGTTGCGCAGCTCGCGCACGTTGCCGGGCCATTGATAGCGCCTCAGCAGTTCCCGCACCTTGTCGGTAAAAGTCAGCGGCGCCTGGCCGGTCTCTTCGGCGTAATGCTGCGAGAAATGCTCCAGCAGCGCGATCACGTCATCGCCGCGTTCACGCAGCGGCGGCACTTCGATGGTCATCACGCCAAGGCGATAGAACAGGTCGCGGCGGAAATTGCCTTTCTCGATCTCCTGTCGCAGATCGCGGTTTGTCATCGCCACCAGCCGCACGTCGACCCGTCGGCGTTGGCTGTCGCCGATGCGATAGATCGCCCGCTGTTCCAGCGCCCGCAAAAGATAGGGTTGTAACTCGATCGGCATGTCGCCGATCTCATCGAGGCAGAGCACACCGCCATTGGCCAGCTCGAACTTGCCGGTGCGCCCGCCCTGCGCCGCACCGGTAAAGGCACCCTCGGCATAGCCGAACAGCTCCGCCCCGATCAGATCGCTGGAGATCGCGGCGCAGTTGACCGGCACATAAGGCGCCTTGTCATCAGGCAGACGGCTGTGGATCAGCCGCGCGAAGAGCTCTTTGCCGACGCCGGTCTCGCCATGGATCAGCACCGAGACATTGGCCAGCGCCGCCCGTTCGGCCAGACCCATGGCATCAACCATCTTGGGCGAGGTTCCGACGATCTGGATCTGCGCCTCGCTGACATTGGCGCGCGGCTTGATCTTGCAGGTTTCGCCTGCCTTGGGCCTGAGCGCGCTGCGATCCTTGAGAAACAGCGCCGCGCCACGAAACACGCCTTCGAGTTTGAGCCGCTCGATGCCCTCCGCCTCGACGTTCAGCGGCAGGAGCTTGGGAATGTCCTGATCCGACAGCCCCTCGAGCTTGGGCAACAGCTTGTGGCCCACCGAAAGCTCCTTGGCCTGGCGCAGCATGTCCTCTTCGAACCCGCGCCGGAACAGCACCCGGCCGGATTGATCGACCAGCACCACGCTTTCATGCGCGCGGCTGTAATCCGACACCAGGAAGGCCTCGAGCAGTTGCGTCCGCTCGACCTGTTTCTGCTCGGCCAGCGCAATCTCGATCTCGCGCGCGGCGGCCAACACCAGCGCCACATTATGCTGACGAAAGATCTGCGGCGGCCCCGAGAGGTCGACCACGCCGATGATCGTCTGGGTGAAGGGATCGAAGATCGGCGCCCCGGCGCAGGTCCAGGCCTGCACCCCTTCGGCGAAATGCTCGGTCGCATGCACACAGGCCGGTTTTCCGGTCTTGAGCGCGGTGCCGATGCCATTGGTTCCAATGGTCTTTTCACTCCAGTCGCCGCCCAGTTCCAGGTGGATCTCCTGGCCTTCGTCGAGCACATGAGCATCGCCGATGGCATCGATGATGACGCCCTGATCATCGGCCAGGATCAGGATTGTCCGGGCCTCCTTCAAATGCGGTTCCAGCCGTTTGAACGCCGCCGAGGCCGCCTTGCGCAGCGCGGTATTGCGCTCGCGCCTGAGGTGGATCTGTTGCTCATCATAGACCTTGCGCGACGCCAGGCTGGCGGCGTCGACACCGGAATCCCGGCTCCGGCGCCAGGAATCGAGGATCTCCTCGCGCACCTTCGGAGGCCGTTCATCGACCGAGGAGCCGGTGCTTACAAACCGTTCCCAGGCCTCGCGGGTGTCATATTCCGAATAGCTGGAACGGTCGGGCAATCCTTGCGGCCTCTTGCTTTTCGAGTCTGTCATCAGGGCCCCTTTGTCAGGCCTGGTTGCATGTCCTTCGGTCGGTTACGGATAACAAAGGCGCGGCGAATGGGTCATTCGTCGCGCGGCACAAGCACGTCTTCGAGGCGGTCCGCCAGGTCTCGGTCACTGAATGCATCGGTGATCTCGACCCCGTCGAGATGCGCCAGGGCGGCCTGCATCTCGGGGTCCAGCGGTGAAAAGAACCCGTTCTCGCTGCTGGCCAGCACAAAACGCTTCGAGAGGACGCTGCCGCGGATCTCGCCCAGCATCTGCATCTGGCGACCGGTCGATCTGTCGACCAGGACAACGCGGTTGTTCAGGCTCACCTTGACATAGGGCTCGGCCACATCGCTTGTCACCCGCGCCTTGAGGTCATGGATGATCAGCCCGTCGGGCTTGGGCGGCTCGCGGCGGTGCGCCTGATCGGCCTGCATCTTGCTGAAGCCGCCATTGCTGATCTGATCCGCCAGCTTGCGGATTGTGCCGGCATTCTGGGTCAGCAGACGCCGGGCCTTGACGTCTTCGAGACGCGGCCCCTCGCGTTTCGAGAAAATATCAACCACTGGTTCTCCTCCCGTGTTCATGTGTTAGCAGAAGGTCGCGCCCGATGCCAAAGCTTTAAGGTCGTAGGGCCATCGGCCCGCCCGGCCCTGCGATGCAGAGCGCGGCTCCTGCGGCGCGTGCCGGGGGCCATCTGCGCGGCCCCCGGCGGATGTGCTGCCCGGCAGAGACCTGCCGGATGCTGCCTCAGTCGAGATCGAACCGGTCAGCGTTCATTACCTTGGTCCAGGCGGCGACAAAATCACTGACAAAGAGCCCGGCGTTGTCCCGCCCGGCATAGACCTCGGCCAGCGCCCGAAGCTGCGAATTCGAGCCGAACACCAGATCGACACGCGAGGCGCTCCATTTCTTCGCGCCGCTGGCGCGGTCGCAGCCGTCAAACACCCGTTCGGCACCGTCGATCGGCAGCCATTCGATATCCATGTCGAGAATATTGGCGAAGAAATCGGCGCTGAGCGTGCCGGGACGGTCGGTCAGCACGCCGGTAGCGGTGCCGCCATGGGTCGCGCCGATCACACGCAGCCCGCCGACCAACGCCGTCAACTCGGGCGCGCTCAGCCCAAGAAGCTGCGCCTTGTCGACCAGCAGCGCCTCGGCGGGCACGGTATAGGCCGCCTTTTCGAAGTTGCGGAACCCGTCGGCAATCGGCTCCATCGGCTCGAAAGAGGCGGCGTCGGTCTGATCCTCCCTGGCGTCGGTGCGGCCCGGGGTGAAGGCCACCTGCACCTCATGGCCGCCGGCCCTGGCCGCTGCCTCCACCCCGGCGTTGCCGGCCAGCACGATGACATCGGCCAGCGAGACCTTCTTGCCGCCAGAGGTGCCGCCGTTGAAATCGGCGGCAAGTCCCTCCAGCACGTCGAGCACCCGCGCCAGCCGCGCCGGATCATTGGCCGCCCAGTCCTTTTGCGGCGCCAGTCGAAGACGCGCGCCATTGGCACCGCCGCGCTTGTCCGATCCGCGATAGCTCGATGCCGAAGCCCAGGCGACCCAGACGCAATCGGCCACCGACAGGCCCGAGCCGAGGATCTCCGCCTTCAGCGCGGCCGCGTCCCTGGCGTCGATCAGCGGATGATCGACCGGCGGCACCGGGTCCTGCCAGATCAGCTCTTCCGCCGGCACCTCCTTGCCGAGATACCGGGCCCGGGGCCCCATGTCGCGGTGGGTCAGCTTGAACCAGGCGCGGGCGAAGGCCTCGGCAAATTCCTCGGGGTTCTCGTGAAACCGCCGCGAGATCGCGCCATAGGCCGGGTCCATGCGCATCGCCATGTCGGCGGTGGTCATCATCACCGGCACCCGGTCGCCCGAGCCATCGACCTGCGGCGCGTGGTCATCGTCGGTCAGCCCCCTGGCGTGCCAGATATGCGCCCCTGCCGGGCTTTTTGTCAGTTCCCAGTCATAGCCGAGCAGCAGGTCGAGATAGCCCATGTCCCATTGCGTCGGGTTGGCCGTCCAGGGCCCCTCGATGCCCGATGTGGTGGTGTCGACGCCCCGGCCGCTCTTGTGGCCGTTCTTCCAGCCGAACCCCATCTCCTGTACCGGGCAGCCCTCGGGCTCGGCGCCGACCAGTGCCGGATCGCCGGCGCCATGGGCCTTGCCGAAGGTGTGGCCGCCGGCGACCAGGGCGACGGTCTCTTCGTCATTCATCGCCATCCGGCCAAAGGTGTCGCGGATGTCACGCGCCGAGGCCAGCGGATCGGGCACGCCGTCGGGCCCCTCCGGGTTGACGTAGATCAGCCCCATCTGCACCGCGGCCAGCGGGTTTTCCAGCTCGCGCGCGCCGGAATAGCGGCTGTTGGGCCGGTCCGAAGTTGCCAGCCATTCCTCCTCGGCGCCCCAATAGACATCCTCTTCGGGGGCCCAGATATCGGCGCGGCCGCCGCCAAAGCCGAAGGTCCGACCGCCCATGCTCTCGATGGCGACATTGCCGGCCAGGATCATCAGGTCGGCCCAGGAGATCGCGTTGCCGTATTTCTCCTTGATCGGCCAGAGCAGTCGACGGGCCTTGTCGAGATTGCCGTTGTCGGGCCAGGAGTTCAGAGGCGCAAAGCGCTGGTTGCCGGTCGAGGCGCCGCCGCGCCCGTCGGCGGTGCGGTAGGTGCCGGCGCTGTGCCAGGCCATGCGGATGAAAAGCGGGCCGTAGTGGCCGTAATCCGCCGGCCACCACTGCTTGCTGTCGGTCATCAGCGCGGTCAGATCGGATTTTACCGCATCGAGATCGAGCGCCTTGAAAGCCGCGGCATAGTCAAAGCCGTCGGGCATCGGATTGGCCGCCGGCGGATGCTGGTGCAGCACCGACAGGTTGAGCTGGTTCGGCCACCAGTCGCGGTTGCTGCGCCCTGCCCGGTTCGTCGTGCCGTGCATCACCGGACAACCGCCCGCCGGCCGCAAATCGTTTCCATCCATGGTCTTGTCCCTTGTTACGTATCTTGGAGTGCTCCGGCGGCCGGTGGGGCCGCCGGGCATCGGTCTGTCAGGTGGTTTGCCGGTGTCTCATTTGAAACGCCCGGCGCGTTGCAGGACCTCGATCTCGTAGCCATCGGGGTCCTTGACGAAAAAGAAGCGCGCCAGCCGCCGGCCCGCGTGCCGGAAATCGACCAGCTTGCGCGGGGCCAGCCCTTCTGCCGCAAAGCGCGCATGTTCGGCCGCCACATCCGCGACGCTGAACGCGAGATGGCCGTAACCCGTGCCCAGGTCGTAAGCCTCCTCGGTGCCCTTGTTGACGGTTAGCTCGAGCTCGAACAGCGTTTCGTCGTTCGACAGATAGATCAGCGTGAAATCGTCGAACTCGATCCGGTCGGCCACCCCGAGGCCAAAGGCCGCGCGGTAGAAGGCCACGGAGCGATCCGCGTCACGCACGCGGATCATCGAATGGATGGCTTTGGCCATGTCGCACCTCGGCGGTTGAAGCGTTGGGCCCTGCGGCCGTGACGGAAGGCAAACGACCGCAGGGCGAAGCGCCCGAGAAGGCGCTCCGGGGAGCCGGGCGGGTGATCAGGGTACGATCACGCCCCGCCCGGTGAACTTGCGATCCTTGAAATCGGTGACCGCCTGGTTGATGTTGGCCAGCTTGTATTCGGTCTGGTGCATCCTGACCTTGCCGTCGGCGTTCATCTCCATCAGCTCGACCAGCTCGACGAAATCGCCGACGAGGCTGCCGCCGATCTTGATCTCATTGGCCACCAGTTCCAGCGTCGGCACCCGCACCTCGCCGCCGTAGCCCACCATGATCAGCTCGCCACCCTGGCGCAGCAGCCGCCAGCAGAGGTTTTCGGTGCCATGTTCGCCAACGAAGTCGATGGCCACATGCGCACCGCCGCCCGTCAAATCCTTAATCTCCTCGATCAGGTTTGGCCCGCCACCCAGCACGATGTCGGCGCCCAGATCGCGGGCCAGCGCCTGCGCCGCAGGCTCGCGGTCAACGGCGATGACCCGCGCGCCGCTGGTGTGTTTCAGCACCTGAAGCGCGATATGGCCGAGCCCGCCGATGCCCAGCAGCAGCACGTAACCGCCGGGATTGAGCAGCTTGGCGGCCTTCTTGGCGGCGCGATAGGCGGTGATGCCCGCATCGGCCATCGGCGCCACCTCCAGCGGCGTAATGCCGGTGTTCAGCTTGATGATCGAGCGTTCGTTGGTCTTGAAATACTCGGCAAAGCCGCCGTCGAGGCCAAGCCCCGGAAACTTGCCGTGATCGCAATACATGTCGTGGCCATAGCGGCAGCTCAGGCAGATTCCGCAGGCGTTGAACGGGTGACAGATCACCGCGTCGCCGGGTTTGACCGAGGTGACATTGCTGCCCACGTCCTCGACCCAGCCGGCGTTTTCATGGCCCATGACATAGGGCAGAAGGTTGCCTTCGGTGTCCATGATGTCCTTCCAGACACCTTCGATGATATGCAGATCGGTGC
Organism: Marinovum sp. PR37; assembly: GCF_028807375.1. Taxonomy (NCBI): domain Bacteria; kingdom Pseudomonadati; phylum Pseudomonadota; class Alphaproteobacteria; order Rhodobacterales; family Roseobacteraceae; genus Marinovum; species Marinovum sp. PR37. The sequence continues at coordinate 7,520 of NZ_JARAML010000004.1, forward strand.
GGCAGAGGCCGGCGGCGCCGACCTTGACGATCACCTCGTCAGGCGCCGCGATGGTCGGTGCGGCGACCTCCTCGATTGCCAGTTCGACGTTCATCGCGGGGTCGTATTCGTAGAGTCTCGCTGCTTTCATGGTCTTGTTCCTTGTGTCTGAACGGGGCCGGTCGGGCCGGCCCCGGGGGAGCACCAGCGCTCAGGCGCGGCCCAGCAGCTCGGCGCCGCCGCCGCGGGCCGGGCCTTCGGTGGGATCGGCCTCGCCCTCTTCGAGATCGCCGACCAGGGTTTCCGTGGTCAGGATCAGCGTCGCGACCGAGGCGGCATTGACCAGCGCCGAGGCCGGCACGCGGGCCGGATCGATGATGCCGGCGGCGTACATGTCGCCGAAGCTGCCGGTCGCGGCGTCATAGCCATGGCCCGCCGGGCCCTCGGCCACCGCCTGCGCCACCGCGGCAACATCGGCCCCGGCATTGCGGGCGATGCGGCGCAACGGCTCGGTCAGGATCGAGCGCACCAGCTGGATGCCCTTGGCCACGTCGCCCAGCGCGTCGAGCGTATCGAGGCAATCGGCGATCTGCGCCAGGGCCGTGCCGCCGCCGGCAACCACGCCATCCTCGGCCGCCGCCTGCACCGCGCAGAGCGCATCCTCGATCAGCTGGATCGTGCGCTTCTGCTCCACCGGCGTGAAGCCGCCGGCATAGATGATCGCGCTGCCGCCGGTAAGTTTCGACAGCCGCTCGCGCAGCTTGTCCTTGTCGATATTGGGCGGGGCATTGTCATGCTGGCGCTGCACCTGATTTCGCCTTGCGGTGATCGCAGCCGCATCGCCCTCGCCGCGCAGGATCGAGGTGCCGGAGGCATGGCAGCGCACGGTCTCGCAGCCGCCCAGTTGGGCGCGGGTGACATTCTCGATCTTCTTGCCGAGGTCGCGGGCCAGCACCTCGCCGCCGGTGAGGATTGCCAGATCGTCCATCATCGCGGTGCGCCAGTGGCCGTATTCCGGCGGGTGCACGATCAGGAACTTGCCGGCGCCGCCAGTGTCGAGCAGCCGCACAACCACCTCGGGCGCGATCTCCTCGGCGATGATCAGGAGCGGCCTGCCCTCCTCTTCGGCAATCGCGATCGCGGGGTCCAGCAGCTCGGGCTTGAGAATCTTCTGATCGGTCATCAGGATCAGCGGGTTGCGCAGCACCGCTTCCATGGTCTCGCGGTCGGTGACCATGTGGTGCGAGATGTAGCCGCGCTCGAAGGACATGCCTTCGACCACCTCCATCGTGGTGTCGATGGTGACGCCGAAATCGGCCGAAATCACGCCGTCGCGGCCGACCCGGCGATAGGCCTCGGCCACCAGTTCGCCGAGCTTGGGGTCGGTCGAGGACACCCGCGCAACCGCTTCGAGATATTCCGGGTGATCGTCGCAGTCGCGCGACGAGGCGTCGATGGCCGCCACCACGCGGTTGACGGCAAGGTCGATGCCCTTGCAGAGATCGACCGGCTTGACGCCATTGTCGGTCAGATCGACGCCGCGCTGGATCAGCGCATTGGCCAGCACGATGGCGGTGGTGGTGCCGTCGCCGGCGACGTCGTTGGTCTGCATCGAGACCTCGCGCACCACCTGGGCGCCCATGTTCTCGAACCGGTCGTTCAGCTCGATCTCGCAGGCGATGCTGACCCCGTCGCGGGTGACCAGCGGCGTGCCGACCGGCCGGTCGACCATCGCGTTGAGCCCCTTGGGCCCGAGGGTGGGTTCCACCGCCGCCGCCAGCCGCGCGACACCGCGGGCCAGGCAGTTGCGGGCGGTCTTGCCGTGTACCATGAGTTTCGCCATATCTTCCTCCTTCGCCGCCGCGGATGCGGGGCGTCCTCCCTTGTTTTGTCGTGTGATGCCGGCCGCTTAGGTGGCCTTCACGCCCTCGTCGCGGGGCGGCACCCGCCCGGCGATGAAGTCGATCAGCTGCGGCCCGTCGGGCCCGATCTCGACTTCCTTGTAGCGCGTCTTGGCAAGCCCCCGGCAAAGCGCGCCGTTGAACTCCATGTTGATCCGGGTGCTGCTCAGCTTGGTCAGATGCGCGCGCAGCTCATGCGGCGCGATCTCGTCACCGTCCCAGGTGGGAAAGGCCAGGTCCTGCGGCTCTGATGCCAGCCCCTGCGCCAGCAGCAGGTCGAGGTAACGCGGCAATTGCCGCAGCTCCTCTTCACCGCTGAACGCCACCCGGCGCAGCGCGCCGAGCGTCATCGCGGTGATCTCTGCCGGTTCGTGGCCCAGCGCCTGAAGCCCCAAGAGCACCGTCTCCTGGCGCCGGTCGAAGGCCTTGGCGAGGAAGGTTTCCACCACCTCGTCCAGCCGCGCGCCGTCGCAGTACTCTGCGAAGATCTCGGTAAACGCGCGGCCGCTGTTGACGCCTTCGTTGACCTTGTCACCGAAGCAGTGATCGTTGAGCAGCACCTCGGCCTCGGCCACCCAGGGCAAGGCCATCACCTCGCGGCGGATGCCGAAGGCCATGAGAAAGGCGAAGTTCGGCGAGCACCAGTAGGTGGGAAGGCGAAACGCCACCCGCACCTTTCTGGCATCCGTCACCTCAACCGCTTCGACAAAGCCCATGTCGGTGATCGGTTCATCCAGCTCGGGGTCGGTCACGCCATCAAGACGCTCCCAGACCTCGAGCTCCAGTTCCTTTTTCAGATTGGCGACCAGCATGCCCCTACTCCGCCGCGATCTGCACGGGGGCGCCGGCCAGTTCGGCCTTCTTGGCGGCGACATCGATGCCGTAGAGTTTCGCCGCGTTGAGCCCGAGGATCTTCTCCTTGATTTCGTCGGTCAGCTGCACGCCGCCGCGCTCGGCCGAGATGTCATCGGGGATCTGATAGTCCATGAACTGATCGACCAGCCATTTCGGCGTCCAGATCGCATAGTCCGAGCCAAACAGGATCTTGTCCTCGCCCACCCACCAGAGCAGTTCGGCCATGACCTCGCCGAAGTAGCGCGGGCGGGAATGGATGAAGGGCATGGCGACGGCCAACCCGGCGTAGACGTTGGTTTCCTGCGTGGCGATCCAGCAGAAGTCGTCCAGCCGCGGCAACCCGCAATGTTCGACGATCCAGTTGAGGTTCTGGAAATCGGTGGCGGCGTAATCGACATCATCGACGCTGAAGGCATCCTTCGACAGCGGGATGATCGTCGGGCCCTTGTGGACGTGGATGTTCTTGATGCCCAGCTTGTCACACAGCTCGAAGCACTTGTAGGCCGCGGGATCGTTCAGCGCCCAGCCCTTGCTGTCGCCGTTCCACTCGGCGGTGTACATCTTCACGCCGGAGATATCGTAGGTCTCCTTCATGTAATGGATGTATTCCAGCGCCTTCTCGCCATCGCGCGGATCGAAGCTGCCGTTGACGATGAAGCGCTCGGGGTGGCGCTTGGCCATCTCGTTCGAACGTTCCAGACAGCCGAAGCCCTTCTTGTAGAAGTCGCTCAGCACCGTGGTCTGGATGATCGCCATGTCATTGGGGCCGTCGACGAACAGGTCGCGATAGATGTCGTCTTCGCTGTATTTCTCGAACTTCGCCTTTTCCCAGAGCTGTTCCGGCGGGCTGAGGTTGGTGTGATAGGCGTAGAAACATTCGATGAACTGCTTGCCGTGCACATTGGCCTGGTTCTCGGGGCTGCCGTCCCAGAAATGGGTGTGGCCGTCGAGCACGAAGATCTCTTTTCCGTCCTTGGTCGTGTACATGGTGTCCTCCCTTGCGTGTGGCTGAGTTTGCTGTCGGCTCCGGGGTCGGGGTGCCGGACCCCGGAGCCGGTCATCCGCGAAACGCGGCGATCAGATGTATTCCATGACCTCGTTCATGTCGCCGAACAGGATCACGGTGTCGTCGTCGACGCGCACCATCCGCCCGTAGTGGGTGGAGGTATTGACCTCGAAGGTCTCGGCGGTCATCTCGCGACCGAGGTATTCGGTGATCTCGTCCATCTTGAAGATCAGCTTGCCCTCGCCGTCGATGCGGATGGTCGCCGGGTTGTAGGTGATCGTCACTCTGGGGTCGTTCTCCTCCATGAATTCGGCGATGGCGCGGGCCTCGACGCTGTCGTTCATGGTGACGCCGCATTGATGCGAGACTTCGCGCGAGGTCAGATCGATGTCCTTCATCGATTTGAAGATGTTCTGGTTCGACGCATTGCGCGCTACGGTAGACATATCTCTTTTCCTTTCAGAAGGTTACTCGAGCCCCAGCTCGGCGACGATGTGATCGAGGCGCTCTTTCGAGACCGCTTTCACGTCTTCGAAGGACACCGGCTTGGAATGCGGCTGCGACCAGATCGGCTGCAATGCGGCGGCGGCCTTTTCGGCCAGGGCGCCATGTTTCGCGAGCCAGGACTTGAAGAGCGCGCGGTTGTGCGGCCCGTGCTCTTCGTCATGCGCCAGCAGGTAGATCAGATCGACGGTATTGGCGAGATTGCGCTCGAAATCCGCCTCGGCGGCCGAAATCACCGGCGGGGTGATGAAATCATTGTTGGCCGCCGCCGCCTGCATGAAGAAGCCCGAGCGGACCAGCTCGCCCACCATCGGCTCGAACACGATGTTGATGGCGAAATACTGCTCGAGGTAATCCTCGGAGCCCATGATCGTCTCGATCGCCTCGCGGCAGGGCTGCCAGATCGGGTCCTCCAGCCAGGCCTGCTTGCCCAGTTCGTCCGACCAGCCGTCGATGTCCATGCCGATTTCGGCCAGATAGAGCGTGATGTCCTGGCTCAGGCGCATCTTGTAAGACGAATTGGTCAGCGTGGCATTGTTGATCATCTGGGTGTAGCCATAGCGCTGCGCCTGCATGAGCGAGGTGCCAAGGCCGAATTCCGCGTGTTTCCAAGCGCCCAGGTGCTTTTGCAGGATCATCTGCCAAGCCTTGTCAAAAGCCTTGTGCGCGCCGGCCTTGCGGGCATTGGCGATGACGTTCTGCACCATGGTCTCGATCTTGGACTGGCGCTGGTAATGGGTGCGTTCCCATTCCTGATCCGGGGCACGAAAGGCGTGCCAGTTCGACGACAGCGCGGCGGTGTTGTCCTTCCGATAGGCGCCGCCGCCCTTGCCGCCCTCGAATTCGATGATCCAGTTCTGGATCAGGTAGCGCTCGGGATCGGGCTGCACGTCGACGGTGACGTCCTCATAATGCGTCGCCCGCTTGCCGCGCGGCTCGAAGTAGTTGTATTTGCGGCTTTTCGAGCCGGCGAATTGCGCCGCGCCGGCAGCGCCGGATCCGACAGAACTTGATGTTGCTACCATGGTAGCCTCCCTTGTGTTGTGTTCACGTCACTAGCGTTCGACCCGTCTCAATGGGTCGAAGAACCGGAAGTGGGGGTGAACTTGTCGTAGAAGATGCGATCGGTGTCGAAGTCGTGCATGAAGAGCACCGGGGTCAGCGCGTCGATCATCGGCGGCGGGCCGCAGGCATAGACATCGCCCGCGCCGTCGATCCCCAGCTCCTTGAGATGGCTGTCGACGTATTCATGCACGAAGCCGCGCGCGCCCTCCCATCCGTTGGCCTCGTCCTCGTGGCTCAGCACCGGGATGAACTCGACGGTTGGATGCGCGGCGGTCAGCGCGGCGATCTCGTCGAGCTTGAACAGGTCGCTTTGCGAGCGGGCGCCATAGTAGAAATAGACCGGGCGGTCCTCGCCGCTGGCGATGTGGTCGTTCAGGATCGACCAGACCGGTGACATGCCCGAGCCCGCGCCCACCAGGATCACCGGTCCCTGTCGGTCCTCGCGTCGGAAGCACATTCCGTAGGGGCCTTCGACGCGGACGTCGGCGCCGGCTTTGATGCCGCCGTCGTCAAGCTCGTTGCTGAACCGTCCGTCGGGGTATTTTTTGATGATGAAGCCGAGTTTCTGGGTTTCGCTCGGCGGATTTGCCATGGAGAACGAGCGTGTAATCTCCTCCCCCGCTTCGGTTTTGACCGTGATGTCGACATATTGGCCCGCCCAGAATTTCAAAGGCGCATCCAGTTCGATTTGAACCCCGCGAATGTCATGGGTGAGTTTCTGGAAGTCGACGATCTTGCCGGAGTATTGCTTGACCGGAATGGATTTCGACAGCACCTCCTCATCATAGTTGAGAAGTTCGATCTCGAGATCGCTGAACGCCAGCGACCGGCACATCAGGATATGGCCGCCGTCCTTTTCCATGTCGTTCAGCGCGAATGTGGAATAATTCTCCATCTCGCTCTCGCCGTCGAGCTGGACGCATTTGCAGGCCGAGCATTGGCCCTCCTTGCAGCCGTGCGGCAGGGCAATGCCCTGGCGGAACGCGGCGTCGAGGATGTATTCGCCGTCTTCGACCTCGAATTCCACACCGACCGGTTCCAATCGGACGTTATACGTGTCCGTCATCGTGTCCTCCCTTTCATCGACGCGCCGTCTGACGCCTCGGGGTGCGGGGGCCGGATGCGGCCCCCGCGGTCTGCGATCAGTTGCAGGGGTTGATGGTGAAGCCGGCCTGGTATTCGGCGATATGCGCCGCGCGGTCGGCCTCGTTCATGTTGCGCAGCATGTTCAGCGGCGAACGCAGGGTGTGGCCGCGCACATGCTCGAGCTTCCACATGTCCTTGTTGTCGAAGCGCAGGTGCGGCTGGGCGGTCAGGGTCTCGCCGTCGTCGCGGACGAAGTTGAGGTCCTTGATCGCATCCGCGAGATCCCAGCCGTCATAGACGCTTTCCCATTCGCGCTTGCCCGAGAACTTGCCCATTGCCGGGGTCGGCCGGCCCTGGAATTCATCAGAAAAGGCCTCGACCGCGGTCCAGCGGTCCAGCTCATGGGCAAAGGTGTGCAGCTCGCCGTCGATCTCGTCGACCACCATGTCCTCGCGGATCAGGCAGGGCACGAGGCAGGACCAGCAGCGGTGCGGATAGACATAGCCGGTGTCCTGATTGAAGGTGACGACGGTCTCGCCCGGCTTCGACAGCTTGGCGTACCATTTCCAGAACTCGCCGAACTCGGCGTACCAGCCCGGGTACTTGTGCTCGAACCACTCGAAGTCCTTCTCGGTCTGGGCCTCGATCCGCCAGAAGTTGACCGGCCAGCCGACGGCAAAGAACTGTGCGACCTTGTGGACGTAGTTCTTTTCGGTGATCCGCTTCCAGGCTTCCTGAACGTCGTCGTGGTGCACCTTCACGCCGTATTTCTCGAGCGGCAGCATGTAGGTCCGGTAGTAATCCTCGAAGATCCAGCGGTGCCACATCTCGGCGTAGGATTCCTTTTCCTTGTCGCGGTTGGTGGTGCCGTATTCGATGAACGTGCCGATGGCGGCGTCGACGATGGCATGGTTCTGCCAGAAGGCGTATTTCAGGTCGCGTTCCAGCAGAAGGTGGTTCTCGGGCTCCTTCAGCGCCGCCATCAGCAGCGAATGCCCGTTGCCGATGTGGCGGCTCTCGTCCGACTGGACCGAGAGGAACACCGTGGGCAGCGCATAGTCGCCATTGCGCGCCGCTTCCGACGGCATCGCCACGAAGAGCGTGTTGGTAAAGGCGGTCTCGGCCACGACGGTCAGATACATGCAGGCGGCGGTCATGGTGTCGCCGGTGATGAAGCCCTCGCCGAACTGCCGGCCGATGGTGGTGGCGTAGCACTTGCCGAAGGCCTCTTCGGTGATGTCGAAACCGGCCGGATCGATGTAGTTCTCCATGTACCACTTCTTCAGGTTCATCTGAATCGTGGAGTGGCGGAATTCATCGACCATCTGCATGGTGAAGCCGGTGCGCAGGTCCTCGCCCGGCGACAGGCGCGCCACCATGGCCATCGAGCGCGCGGCCGAGATCTCGGGGAACGGGATGATCGCCAGAAAGAGCTTCATCCACTCGATCCAGCGGGGTTCGACATTGCGGAACATGTCACCGCGCAGGGCGGCATCCAGCGCGCCATAGACCCGGTTGTCCTTTTCCTCTTCCATCGGGAAGTAGGAGCGCAGGACCTGCTTCATCGGGTCGCGCGGGGCCTTGGTGATCTTGTAATCCGTCGGGAAGGTGCTGGCCTCCTGCACGTAAGACGGATTCCATCCGAGATCGGAGATCTTCTTGGTGGCCTCCCCAACCGAGATACCACGTTGCGACGTGATCTTGTTAAGCGTCAAAGTCATGCCATGAGCCTCCTTACAGCTCTGCGGCCGGGTGCCCGGCCTGTTGGCGGCTTTTGCCGTTTCGTTTGCGCGCCCGGGGGCGCCGGTTCTCGGCAAAGGTTGTGGAGATCGCGCTCCCGTCCTTCGTTCTTGCTGCCGCCCGTCCGGTGGACGCCGCGGCTTGTGCCCTACTTGTGGCAAGACCGGTTCCAGAATTCGGGCTTTGTAAAAGTCGCGCGGTATTTTTTCGCTAATACGCTGATATAGAACGTTTATTTTTGATGAAATTTCTTGCGCAGGTTTTCGGGCCTACGGTCGTGACGCGCCGAAAAGGGCCAGAGTGTCGCAGAACGTTACACCCTGTTTCAGCTGCGACATTACACCGCGTTACACCCGTCAGCGGCGGCCCGGTCAGGTATGCAACACGAAACGGCGCCCGGGTGAGCCGGACGCCGTTCTGTGCTCGGCTTCGGGAGGGAATGAGAGGTGGAGATCAGGCCCGCAGCCGGCGTTTTGCGGCTGCCGGAACCCCGATCTCCCGCCGGTAATTCGCCACCACCCGCCGCGAGATCGCGATGCCTTCGCCTTCCAGCAGCGCCGTCAGCCGCCGGTCGGACAGTGGCTGTCTCGGATTCTCGCCCGCCAGCAAGGCGCGAAGCCGTGCCTGCACCGCCGGTTTCGACTGTGTCGCCGCCGCCGAAGCCGCGCCGCCGAACAGCGTCCGTGCGGCGGTGATCCCGTTCGGACCCTCGATCAGAAGGCCGTTCAACACCCGGCTGACGGTGCTGAGATGAAACCCGGTCTCCGCCGCGATCTCGGACATGGTCATCGGTGCCAGCGCCGCCGGCCCGTCGCGGAAGAAGGCGCCCTGGCGCGCGACGATCTCGCCCACCACCTGCCGCAGGGCCGAACGGCGGATCGCCAGCGCCTGTTTCAGCGCCCGCGCCCGGGCCAGCGCCGCCCGCGTCTCGGCGCCGGTGCCGCGCGGCACACCGGAGATGGCGACATCCTCTTGCAAGGACGACAGGAATTCGATCTCCCAGCCATCGCCTGTGGGGGTCAGCCGGACATCGGGTTCACGCATCAGCGTCGGATCGCTGGAAAAGCCACTGCCCGGCTTGGGATCGAGCTGCCGCAGCTCCGCGAGGCAGGCCTGCACCGTCTCTGCCGCCAGCCCGGTGGCCGCCACCAGACCTGCCGGGCCGCCGGTTTCGAGCACCGGAAGATGGGACAGCACCAGCCGCATGGCCGCGCTCATCCTGTCGCGCTCTTCGAGTTGAAGCCGCAGACATTCCTGCAAGTCCCGCGCGAACAATCCCGCCGGCTCGACCCGTTTCTGCACCAGCCGCAGCGCCGCGGCGATCAGATCCTGTCCCAGCCCCAGCCCCTCGGCAATCTCGTCGACCCCGCGCCCGAGCCAGCCCGACGGCTCCAGCTCGGCGACCAGCGCGGTGATCACCCGGGCCATCAGCCCGCCCTGCCCGATCAGCCCGGTAAGCTCACGGAAAACGTGGTCATAAAGACTGTTGGCCTCCGCCACCGCCGCCATTTCAAGCACATCGGTGGCCCCGGGCGCCAGCGGTCGTGGCCGCAGCACCAGCATCGGATTGTCGCGAGCCGCCTCGGCCAGATGGGCGTCAAGCTCGGCCGCCGACATCTGCAACAGCCGCACCACCTGGCCCAGCCGGAATACCTGGCTTTGCCGTGCGCGCAGGTGCAGACCCGGCCTCATGTGCCCGCCTCCCGACAAAACACTGGCCCTGCGCCGCCCGGCCCGGCTATCCTCTGTGAACGAACCTCAGGGACCGCTGCGAGATGAGCCAACACCCCCCGATCGGCGGTATCGTGCCGCTTGACGGCGCCGCGCCCGAATTGTCCTATCCCGGTTTGTCGCCGCAGCTTCTGGCGCGGATTACCCAGCTCTGGTCGGCCGCCGGCCTCGATTTCGACAGCCATTGGCGCCTGGCCATCCGCAGCCTTCAGGGCTTTCGCGCACTGCCCCGCGTCGAGACCTCGGCCAGCAGCACCGATGTGGATCTCGTGTTCCTGTTCGATCAATCCGTGATCTGGGTGCGGGCCTTGCATGGTGCTGCCAATGCCGGGCGACAGCAGGGCACGCCGGGGCTGAGCCCGGCGCAATGGCACGGGCTGGCGGCGATCTCGGCGCGGCTGACCGAACAGCTGGCGGCGCTGCGCCTGCTGGCGCTGACCGACCTGCCGATGCCGGCGATGCAGATCGCGCGCGCGATCTCGGAAGATGTCGACATGGCGCTGGTGATCCTGATCCGCCGCAAACTGGCGGCGCGCTTTGCCGCCTGCCGCACCGCCGAAGAGGCCAGCGACTTCTGGCGGCGCCATATCGCCGGCGGCCGCGCCTTTCGCAGCATCTCGGAACGGCTTTATGCCGTGGGCATCGATCATTCCGCCGACACCGACTATGCCAAGTGGCGCAAATCGGTGCTGACGACGCTGGGGGCGGCGGTACACAGCAATGCGCTGTCCACCGGCGTGCCCGCCCGGCCGCAGGACCATGTTCTGCTGAACGGCGACTCGCTGCATTTTGCTACCTTCCGCATGCATGAGCTCTGCGCCTTTGCGCAATTGGTCGAACCCGCCCTGACCCGGGCGCTGAAAGCGGCGGCCCGCGACGAGACGCAGCCCAGCCCGCTGGCCGCCCTGGCCGCGCCGCTCTGCGACATTCTCGTCAATCAGATCCAGAGTCTTTCGGCGCCGCCCACCGCCCCCCGGCAGACGGCGAAACGTCACTAGTGCTTGACGTCCTGCGGCGTGCCGAGGCGGTTCTCCGCCACCCAGCGCGCCGCCAGAACCAGCGCGCCGGCGGCAAAATCCTTGCCGTGGTCCTCGACCATTTCCTCGGCCACCTTGGCCAGTTGCTGAAAGTAGCGGTCCTTGCTTTGCTCTTCCGTGGTCAGCGCTTGTGTCATGGGTCTCCCTCCCTGAAGTTTCGTCTTACTTGAACATGTTGTTCGGAAATGTCGCGATCGACAGCCCGCCGTCGGTGCCGCCAATGGCAAGATGCGCGCCATCGTCGGACCAGGCCAGCGCGGTCACCGCATCGCCAGTGCCCTCGCGCACCAGCATCTCGTCGCCATGGCCGATGCGGCAGAGCATCACCAGCCCGGTGCCATATCCCACCGCGCAGAGATCGCGGCTGGGGTGCACGGCGATCCGGTCCACCAGCGTCAGCCCCGGCTTGCCGGTCTCGATCGGCGTGCCGTCGTGGGTGCCGAACGGCAGATCGGGCAAGCGCCAGCCGACAACGCGAAAGGCCCCGGAGGCGACCATCGCATCGGCCGCCGGGCTGACAGCCACATTGTGCACCGGCGCCGGAAAATCGACGATGCGGTCGGCCGTGCCGGCCGCGACATCGACCAGCAGCAGCGCCTTGTCGCGGCAACCGCCCAGCAGCCAGCGCCCGCAGGGCGACCACGTCAGTTCGAGCAGATCGCCGGCACAGGCAATCGTCGAGCCAAGCGCCGGCTCTTTGACTCCCACAAGGCTCACCTGCCCGTCGCCCCAGCAGGCAAGCCGGGTTTCATCGGCCGAAACTGCAATCCGCGCGACCGCATGCGGCAGTTCGAGACAGGCGATCTCGGCGCCGCCCGCCTCGGCCAGAAGCGACAGCCGGCTGCCGAAACCCGCCGCCAGCAGGCCGGCCCGCGGCAGCGCCGCCAGCGCCGTCGGCGCCAAACGCGGGGCGGCGTTCATCGCCAGCACCTGGCCACGGGCGGTGGCGCGCCACAACAGGCCGGTTTCGGCATGGGCAAAGGCAAGCCCCTGATCGCCCAGGCGGCCGGGCCGGACCTCCAGCCGCGCGACCGGCACCTCGGTGATCACCGGCGGCGGCAGCGGCTTGGTTCTCGGGCGGATGTTGGCCCGTCCGGTATCGGCCTCGACCCGCACCCGGCTGTCCGGGCTTTCGGCGTCCTTGACCGAAACGAAGGCCAGCCGGCCATCCGCCAGCAGCGCCGAGAGCGCGCTGCCGCTGGCGTTGAAGGCCAGGCCTCTGACCTCGGTTTTCAGCGCCCATGTGCGGGCGATCAGATCGAAAAGCGTCATCGCTTGCGGCGGTTTGTGTTCGGTCATTCAACTGTCCTTCCTGACGGCGGCAGCCAGCTCTTCGTCGAGCGACGAGAGCGCCTGTTCCAACCGGGTGATCCTGTGGAGATTGTCATCCAGCGCGGCCGCGTTGCGCGCCATGGCCGCTTCGTGCTCGCTGTCGGTCACGCCGTCGCGGGCGTCTTTCATGTCGAGCACCATCATGCCGCTCGCCTTTTGGTTCAGCCGCATCTGTTCGGTATTGGCCTCGGCAATCGCCTGCGTGGCTGCCAGGCGGTCGCGAAGGATGGCGTCGATGTCGCGCGGCCGATCTGTCATGGCATCCCCCGGCCTTCGGCGGGCAAAGGGCCGGGACAAGGCCGCACGTCTTCGGGGCCCCCGGAATGCTCCTGGGCCAAAGGTCTGTCGCGCATCGTCTCCCCTCCCCGGATGGCCGATGGTCTTGAGTGGCGAACAGGCTAGCCCAGCGACAGGGTGACGCAATGTTTTCGGGCGCGGCGGGCGGAATTCGCGGCGTTTTCGGGCCGCGCGGCGCAAGAGTGTAAAGTTGCGTTACGCTTCCGTTCGCGCTGTGTAACGGCGCGTTCCACAGGTGGCCTCGCTGCATTGCGGAAGGCTCTGCCCGGTTGGCGGCCCGGGCGAATCAATTGCTTGATCCCGGGCATGGCCGAATGGGCTGCCCGTCCGGTGGCTGAGACCGGTCAACGGTAGGTGCGCGCCTCCATCGGCGTGGCCTCGATGGCGTCGAGGATGCCGCGCAACAACAGGTCTTCGGCGCGGTTCTTGACCGCCCGGCTGTTCCAGACAACATGCACGTCGATCGCCGGCAGATCGCTGTAGGGCGGCAATTGCCAGAGCAGCCCGTCGCGCACATCGCGCGCCGCCACATGCATCGGCAGCGGCCCGATGCCGAGGCCGGCGATGATCATTCGCCGCACCTCTTCGAGATGCGACGAGATGCCGGTGATGCGCTGGCCCAGCTCAGCCTGGGCGCGCATCAGCGTGACCGGCCGCAGCACGTCCTGAAGCCGGTCGGTCTCGAAACTGACCGAGGCATGTCCGGCAAGATCGGCGAGGCTCAGATCGTCGCGCCCGAACAGCGGATGCGCCGGGCCGCAGAACAACCCGAAGAATTCGCGGTAGAGCCGGCGGTACTCCAGCCGCGGATTGTGATCGCGCACCAGGCAGACCGCAAAGGAGGCGCGCTTGGCCATCACCTCGGCGATCGCATCGGCACTGGAATGCACCTCGATCGACAGGCTGGCGCGCGGATGGGCGCGATGAAATTCGGCCAGCGCCTGATCGAGCAGCGGGCAGACCACATGGCTTGCGGCGCAGATCTTCACATGGCCCTGCACCTCGTCGGTCAGTTCGCGCACCAGCGTCGAGAGCCGCAGCACCGATCCGTTGATCTCGACCGCCTCGCGATAGAGCAGACGGCCGGCATCGGTCAGGGCGAAATGCCCCGGCGACCGGTCGACCAGCTTGCGACCCAATCGCTCTTCGAGCCGTCGCAGCGCCGCCGAAACCGACGGCTGCTTGAGCCGCAGGCGTTGCGCCGCCTCGGTGACAGACCGGCTGTCGGCCAGCACCACGAAGGTGCGCAGCAGGTTCCAGTCAAGCTCGCGGGCAATGCGCTCGGGCTCGAAATGCGGGTCGTTGTCGGGGGCGTCGGGCGGATCAGGCGGGATCATAGATTTCATCTATATTGAAAATTCCGATTATCTATTTGATCTATGATTGCCCGCTTCGCATGCTTTGCGCAAGTTTCATCACACGAGAGAGCGGATGTCCGTCGAAGCCCGTGAGGCACGCCAACCCTGGATCCTACTGGCCCCTGCCCTCAGCGCGGTGACCCTGCTGCTTTTCGTGCCGCTGGTCTTTATCGTGGTCTACAGTTTCTGGCTGCGCAGCGCGACCGGTGCGGATCTGCCCGGCTTCCACCTCGACAACTGGCGCGAGGCGCTGACCGACCGGTTTTATCGCGACATCCTGATCTCGACCCTGCGGATTGCCGCCATCACAACGCTGGTCTGTGCGCTGATGGGCTATCCGGCGGCCTATTTCATTGCCCGCTCGCGCGGCAACAAGATGATCCTGCTGTTGCTGCTGATGCTGCCGTTCTGGATCAGCTACATCATCCGCACGATGAGCTGGATCAACATCCTCGGCGTCTCCGGCGCGCTCAACACACTGCTGCTGGGCATCGGGGTCATCAGCGAGCCATTGAACATGCTCTACAACGAGGCGACCGTGATCCTCGGGCTGGTGCATTTCCTGCTGCCCTTCATGGTGCTCAATGTCTTTGTCTCGCTCGACGGCATCGACACCAATCTCGAGGATGCCGCCAATTCTCTGGGCGCCACGCGATGGCAGGCGTTCCTGCAAGTCACGCTGCCGCTGTCTCTGCCCGGCCTCGCCGCCGGCGGGCTGCTGTGTTTCGTGCTGGGCGCCGGCACCTATATCACGCCGCTGGTGCTGGGCGGGCCGCGCGACGCGATGTTTGCCAACCTGGTCTTCGAGGCGATCATCACCCAGCTCAACTGGCCGCTCGGCTCGGCGCTGAGCCTGATGCTTCTGGTGGTGCTCGGCGTGCTGGTGATGATCTACAACCGCTATCTCGGCATGGCGCAGTTGATGAAGGGGCTGGGCTGATGCGCTGGGGATGGCAGGCGATCCGACTCTGGACCGTGCTGGTCTATGGCTTCATGTTCCTGCCGGTTGCGGTGGTGGTGCTGCTGAGCTTCAACGCCAGCCAGTTCGGTGCCTTCCCGATGACCGGGTTTTCCCTGCGCTGGTTCGTCGAGCTGGCGCAGAACGACGCCATCATGCGCGCCTTTCGCACCTCGATCGTTCTGGGCTTGCTGACGGCGGCGATCTCGACCACGCTCGGGGTGCTGGCCAGCCTCGCCCTGGTGCGCTACCGGGTGCCGGGCGCCAATGCGATCTCGACCCTGCTGATCGCGCCGATCCTGGTGCCCGAGGTCGTGCTGGCGGTGGCGCTGCTGCTGTTCCTCAACTTTCTCGGCCTGCACAAGAGCTTTGCCCTGCTGCTCTTCGGCCATGTGATCTTTACCCTGCCTTTCGTGATCCTGGTGGTGCAGGCGCGGCTGATCGCCATCCGCCGCGACGTCGAGGAAGCGGCGATGAGCCTGGGCGCCAGCCCGGTGCAGGCCTTCTTTCAGATCACCCTGCCGCTGATGCTGCCGGCGGTGCTGGCCGGGGCGCTCTTTGCCTTCACCATCAGCTTCGACGACATCACCGGCACGCTGTTCTGGAAACCCGGCGGCGTCGAGACCGTGCCGACCCAGATTTTCGCCATGCTGCGCAATTCGATCAGCCCCGAGATCAACGCGCTTGGCACCGTGATGATTGTCATGACGGTCGGCCTGCCCCTGCTCGGGGCGGCGATCGCCCGACATCTCGCCCGCAAGAGCGGCACCTGAGAACCGCCTGCACCCATTCACCCGACAAGGAGACGACAATGACCCGAAAGATCGACAACACAACCCGATACGAACGGCTGCGCGAACGCTACATGAACGGCGGGCTGGAGCGCCGCCAGTTCCTCGGCCTGCTCGGCGCGGCCGGCGCGGCCTACGGGCTGGTGACGCCCTACCGCGCGCTGGCACAGACCGTAAGCCAGGTGCGCTTTGACGGCTGGGGCGGCGTGGTCTCCGAGGCACTGCGCGAAAACGCCTTTGACCCCTTCACCGCCAAGACCGGCATCGAGGTGGTCGATGGCACCTTTGGCGGCGCCGACGAATACCTGTCGCGGATCAAGGCCAGCCAGCCCGGCGAATTCAACATCGCCCATCTCTCGGGCGTGTTCGATTACGCGCGCTACCACAATCTCGGCCTCAGCAGCGAGTTGAACGAAGACAACATTCCCAACCTGAAATTCGTCATTCCCAAGCTGACCGAGGTGTTCCGCAAGGTGACCAACGGCACGCTGAGCTGTGTGCCCTACGACTACGGCACCACCGGGCTGGCCTACAACCGGGCCTATATCTCGGACGCGGAGATGCAGGAGAAAGGCGCGCGCATCCTCATCGACGAAGCCCACAAGGGCAAGATCGGCGGCTGGTCCGACTGGCGCACGCGGATGTGGTACGCGGCGCTGCAAACCGACCAGGATCCCAACGGCATCACCGACGAAGAGGCCGCCTGGGATGCCGTGCGCCAGCACCGCGACCTGGCGCTGAAGTATTGGAACTCGGGCGCCGAGCTGATGAGCCTGCTGGCGGAAGAGGAAATCCATGTCACCGAAGGCTGGTCGGGCCGGATCTTTGCCTTGCAGGAACAGGGCCATGACATCGGCTACATGGATCCGCCCAACGGCTTTGGCTGGCAGGAATGCATGTTCGTCATCAAGGGGTCGCCGATGGAGGCCTGCGAGGAGCTGCTGAACTTCATGCTGGCACCGGAGACCGCGATCGCCGTGGCCGAGGGCCAGAACTACCCGCCGGCGCTCGACCCGCAACAGATCGACCTCGGAGCCAAGATACCGACCCTGCCGGCTTTCGATCCTTCGGGCACGCTCGACGGGCTGACCTTTGCCGATCCGGCCTATTGGAACGGCCGCGAGGCCGATTGGTCGAAAACCTTCGGCCGCGTGCAGAAGGGCTACTGACACCTCCGCCCCCTCCGGTTGCCGGAGGGGGCCCTGACCGGAGACATTCCCCGTGAGTTCCGTCGTCCTCGACAATATCGTCAAGCGGTTCGGCAGCTTTACCGCCGTACACTCCACCAGCCTCGAGATCCCCGAAGGCACCTTCCTGACGCTTCTGGGCCCGTCGGGCTGTGGCAAGACCACCAATCTGCGGATGATCGCCGGATTGCTCGATCCGACCGAAGGCGAGATCCTGATTGGCGGGCGGCGGGTGAATGACGTGCCGATCCACAAGCGCAACCTCGGGATCGTGTTCCAGAACTATGCGCTCTTTCCGCACAAGAGCGTGGCCGACAACGTCGCCTTTGGCCTGAAATACCGCGATGTGCCGAAATCCGAGATCGCCGGCCGGGTGCAGGCGGCGCTCGATCTGGTGCAGCTGCCGGATGTCGGCGGGCGCTATCCGCGCGAACTTTCCGGCGGCCAGCAGCAGCGCATTGCCCTGGCCCGCGCCATCGTCATCGAACCTGATGTGCTGTTGCTCGACGAGCCGCTCTCGGCGCTTGATGCCAACCTGCGCGAGGACATGCGCGTCGAGCTCAAGCGCATCCAGGACAAGATCGGCGTGACCACGGTGTTTGTCACCCATGACCAGTCCGAGGCTCTGGCGATGTCCGACCGGATTGTCGTGATGAGCGCCGGACGGGTCGAACAGGTCGGCACCCCGGAAGAGGTCTACAACCGCCCGGCCAGCGAGTTCGTCGCCAATTTCCTCGGCGCCTCCAACATCCTCGAAAGCCGTTGCACCGACACCGGGCGCGATGCCGTGCAGCTCGACGTGCCGGTCTTTGGCGCCGTGCCGGTGCCGGTCGACAAGGCCCCCGAGGTGCGCCCCGGCCCGGCCAAGCTGGTGCTGCGCGCAGAAAAGCTTCTGTTGCTGGCCGAGGATGCCGAGGCGCCAGGCATGGTGACCGCCCCGGCCGTGGTGGAAACCGTGGATTACCAGGGCCAGACCGTGCGCTATTTCATCCGCGCCGGCGACCGGCAGTTGCAGGCGATCAACATGATCGACGGCCACCCCTTTGCCAAAGGCACCCAGGTCACCGCCGCCTTCCGCCCGAGGGACTGCGCCGGGCTGCCGGGGGCATGACATGAGCAATCTCTTCTACCAGGGCCGCGGCCGCAAGCCGGTGCTGGACCAGGCGCGCGGCGTCTATATGTGGGACAAGAACGGCCGCCGCTACCTTGATGGCTCTTCCGGTGCCATGGTCTGCAACATCGGCCATTCCAACGAGAACGTGCTGGCCGCGATGCGGCGGCAGATGGAGAAATCGACCTTCGGCTACCGCCTGCATTTCGAAACCGAAGCCTCCGAGACACTGGCCCGCCGGCTGGCCGGCAAGATGCCCGAGGGGCTGGACCGGGTGTTCTTTGTCTCGGGCGGCTCCGAGGCGGTGGAAAGCGCGCTGAAACTGGCGCGGCAACATGCGCTTGCCCGGGGCGCGCCGCGGCGCTGGAAGGTGATCTCGCGCCGCCCCTCCTATCACGGCTGTACCCTGGGCGCGCTGGCGGTCACCGGCTATGCGCCGCTGACCGAGCCCTTCGCGCCGATGATGCAACAGATGCCGATGATCCCGGCGCCGCGCGCCTATCTCGACGGGCTCGACCCGACCGCCCGCGAGACCGGGCAGCATTATGCCGACATGCTCGAGGCCCGGATCGAGGCCGAGGGGCCGGAAAGCGTGCTGGGCTTCATCCTCGAACCGATCGGCGGCGCCTCGACCGGGGCGCTGGTGCCGCCGCCGGGCTATCTCGAGCGGGTACGGGCGATCTGCGACCGCTTCGGGGTGCTGCTGATCGCCGACGAGGTGATGACCGGCGCCGGGCGCACCGGCGCCTTTCTCGGCGGCGATCACTGGGGCCTGCGGCCGGATATCTTGGTCATGTCCAAGGGGCTGGGCTCGGGCTATGCGCCGCTCGGGGCGATGGTGGCCGATCGGCGTCTGGTCGAGCCGGTGCTGGATGCCGGCGGCTTTGCCCATGGCTTCACCTATGCCGGAAATCCGCTGTCCTGCGCCGCCGGGCTGGCGGTGATGGAGGAGATCGACCGGCAGGACCTCTGCGCCAATGCCGCCGCCATGGGCGAAATCCTGTTGGCGCGGCTTGGCGGGCTGATGCAGCACCACGAGATCATCGGCGACGTGCGCGGCAAGGGCCTGCTCACCGCCTTCGAATTCATGTCGGACCGCGCCACCAAGGCCCCCCTGCCGAAACATCTGAACGCCCATCAACGCTTTGTCGACATCGCCTACGACCGCGGCCTGATCGTCTACTCGCGCCGGACCCGTGACGGGCTCGAGGGCGATCACGTGCTTGTCTGCCCGCCGCTGATCCTGAACGGTGGCCATATCGACGAGCTGATCGACGGTCTGGATGGGGCGCTTGCCCAGCTCACGCAAGAGATCGCCCCGGCGATGGAGGCGCAGTGAGATGTCCAGGATCCTCATCACCTGCGCCATCACCGGATCGATCCACACGCCGTCGATGTCGCCGCATCTGCCGGTGACGGCAGAAGAGATCGCCCGCCAGTCGATCGCGGCCGCCGAGGCCGGCGCGGCGATCCTGCACCTGCACGCCCGCGATCCCGAAACCGGCCGCCCCTCGTCCGATCCGGCGCATTTCATGGCTTTCCTGCCGCGGATCAAACAGGCCAGCGGCGCGGTGCTCAACATCACCACCGGCGGCAGCGCCACGATGACACTGGACGAACGGCTGGCGGCGCCGATCCGGGCCGAGCCCGAAATGTGCAGCCTCAACATGGGATCGATGAACTTTGCCCTCTACCCGGCGGCGGAGCGCGTCACGGAGTGGCAACACGACTGGGAAAAACCGTTCCTCGAAACCTCTGACGATCTGGTGTTCAAGAACACCCCGCGCGACATCGCCGGCATCCTGCGCCAATTGGGCCAGGAGCGCGGCGCGCGGTTCGAATTCGAATGTTACGACGTCGGCCATCTCTACATGCTGCGGCATTTCGCCGATCGCGAGCTAGTTGCGCCGCCGTTCTTCATCCAGTTCGTCTTTGGCGTCCTCGGCGGCATCGGCCCCGACCCCGAGAACCTGACCCACATGAAGACCATCGCCGACAAGCTGTTCGGCGACAGTTACATGTTCTCGGTGCTGGCCGCCGGGCGGCACCAGCTGCCGATGGCGACCATGGCCGCCGCCATGGGCGGGCATGTGCGCGTCGGGCTGGAAGACAACCTGATGATCGCGCGCGGGCAATTGGCGCCCGGCAATGCGGCACAGGTCGACAAGATCCGCCGGATCGTCGAAGCGCTGGGCCGCGAGGTGGCCAGCCCCGGTGACGCCCGGCAGATGCTGGGCCTCAAGGGCGCTGACAGGACGGCGATTTGATGGCAGTGACACCAAAACCGGCCAGAGACGCGGCCCCGCATGAAGCGCCCCCGCAAGAGGCCGCCCCAAAGGCCAAGGAGCAGATACGATGAAGGCCATCTTCGACCCCCGCCAATGGCACCACGACCCCAAGCATTTCATGGCCAATGGCGCGATCCGGCCAAACCCGGAACAGCCCCGCCGGATCGAGGTGCTGAAATCCGCCGCCGAAGAGGCCGGCTGTGACTTTCAGGCGCCCGCCGATGCCGGTCTCGGCCCGATTGCGGCAGTGCATACGCCGGAATATCTGACCTTTCTGGAAACCATCCACACCCGCTGGCGCCGGATCGAAGGTGCCGGCGAAGAGGTGATCCCCAACATCCACCCGGCCAACCGGTGCGACAGCTATCCGAAATCCGCCGTCGGTCAGGCCGGGTATCACCAGGCCGACACCGCCTGCCCGATCTCGCAAGGCACATGGGACGCGGCCTATTGGTCGGCCCAGAGCGCCGTCACCGGCGCCGATCTGCTGCGCGCGGGCGCGCAGGCCGCCTATGCGCTGTCGCGTCCGCCGGGCCATCACGCCTTTGCCGATCTTGCCGGCGGGTTCTGCTTTCTCAACAATTCAGGCATTGCCGCCGAACGGCTGCGCGCCGCCGGGCTGCGCCCGGCGATCCTCGATGTCGACGTGCATCACGGCAATGGCACACAAGGCATGTTCTACGAGCGCGACGACGTGCTCACGGTATCGATCCACGCCGATCCGGCGCGGTTCTACCCGTTTTTCTGGGGCCATGCCCAGGAGCGCGGCGCCGGTCGGGGCCTTGGCTGCAATCTCAACCTGCCACTGCCGCGCGGCACCAACGACGACGGCTTTCTCGAGGCGCTGACCACCGCATTGCAACGGGTGCGCAACTTCGGCACCGAGGCGCTGGTGGTGGCGCTTGGCCTCGACGCCTCGATCGACGATCCGTTCCAGGGGCTGGCGGTGACCCAGGACGGCTTTGCCAGGATCGGCGCAGCAATCGCCGCCACCGGCTTGCCGGTGCTCTTCGTGCAGGAGGGCGGCTATCTGTCCGACACGCTCGGGGCCAATCTGACGCGAACCCTGACCGGGTTTCAGGAGGCATCGTGACCCGGGCGGATGTTCTCATCATCGGCGGTGGCATCGCCGGCATTGGCGCCGGTGCCGAGCTTGCCGCCGATCGCTCGGTCTGCGTGCTCGAGGCCGAGCGGCAGATCGGCTATCACGCCACCGGCCGCTCGGCGGCGATCTTCATCCGCAACTACGGCAATGCCACCCTGCGCGCGCTCAATGCCGCCGCCGCCGGGTTTCTCGAAGCGCCCGAGGGGGTCTCGGAGCGCAGCCTGCTGTCGCCGCGCGGCGAGATGATGGTGGCGACCGAAGACGAACTGGACGCGCTCGAGGCCTATTGCAGCGGCGCCGAGGGGTTGGAGCGGCTGAGCCCCGCGCAGGCGGTCGAGCTGGTACCGATCCTGCGCCCCGAGATCATCGCCGGCGCCGCCATCGAGCGCGACGCCCAGGATATCGATGTCGACCGCATGCTGTCGGGCTATGCCCGGCTGCTGAAACAGCGCGGCAGCCGGGTCGAAACCGATGCCCCGGTCACGGCAATCCGCCGCGACGCCGGACTCTGGCAGGTGACCGCCGGCGGCCGGAGCTATCAGGCGCCGCTGCTGGTCAATGCCGCCGGCGCCTGGTCGGCGGCGGTTGCCCGGATGGCCGGCGCCACGCCGATCCCGCTGCACCCGTTGCGCCGCTCGGCCGCGATCCTGCCGGCGCCCGAGGGGTATGACCTGCGCGCCTGGCCGCTGTTCGTCTCGGCCTCCGAACGCTGGTATGCCAAGCCCGAGGCCGGCAAGCTGATGGTCAGCCCGGCCGACGAAGACCCGGTCGAGCCGCATGACGCCTGGGCCGATGACATGGTGCTGGCCGAAGGGCTGTACCGGTTCGAACAGGCGGTCAGCATTTCGGTCACCCGGGTCGAACACAGCTGGGCCGGGCTGCGCAGCTTTGCGCCCGATCGCACGCCGGTGGTTGGCCATGACCCCGAGTGCGAGGGGTTTTTCTGGCTGGCCGGCCAGGGCGGCTATGGCGTGCAGACCGCGCCGGCGCTGTCGCGGCTGACCGCCGATCTGGTCGCAGGCACCGCGCCGCAACTGGCCGATGCCGTGATCGCCGCGCTGGCGCCGGGCCGTTTCGCGGCCTGAGCAGCAGAGGCCCGTCCGGCACGGCTCCGACTTTTGGCGCATCGCCTTTTGCGGCGATCCGGCGTAGCATGTCGCCAGCCAAACCGAACGGAAGACATGATCGCACGCCATCACGTCGAGGAAATCGAGCGCGTTCTCGAAGGCGGCGCCACCGGGCGCGACAGCCAGGTCGCGGACTCGTGGAAACGCTGCGTCGAAGTCCATGGCCTCGATCCGGCCCGTGCCGATCCGGCGCATATCGTCACCGAAACCGAGCTGCGCGAGCATCGCATGCAGGCCGAGCGGATGATCGCCTCGGCCCGTTCCGGCCTGCAAAGCCTGTTCCGACAGGTGGCGCGGCAGAATTACACCGTGCTGCTGACCGACGCCAAAGGCGTTTGCGTCGATTTCTTTGGCGATCCCGATTTCGAGGATGATCTGCGCGGCGCCGGCTTGTTCATGGGGGCGAACTGGTCCGAGGATCTGGCCGGCACCAGCGCCGCCGGCGCCTGCATCGTGACCGGCGAGCCGGTGACGATCCATCAGGACGACCATTTCGGAAATGCCCATACCGCACTCTCCTGCACTGCCGCGCCGGTCTATGACAGCCTCGGGCAACTGGCTGCGGTGCTCGACATCTCGCTGTTGCAATCGCCGTCGCCGAAATCGAGCCAGAACCTGGCGATGAGCCTGGTGACCTCCTCGGCGCGGCGGGTCGAGATGGCGAACCTGATGGCGCAGAGCCGCCGCGAATGGGTGCTGCGCTTTTCCGCCAGCCCCGAGTTTCTCGATGTCGATCCCGAGGCGGCGGTGACGCTGGACGGAGCGGGGCGGATCATCGGCTTTACCCGGGGCGCCGAGAAAATGTTCCGGGGCGATGGCGGCTCGCTGCTCGGCCAGCGGCTCGAGACCCTGCTGGACCTCTCGGTCGACGACCTGCCCGATCTGATGCGCGACCGGCCGACCGAGGATCGTGTGGTCAACCTGCGCGACGGCGGCGCGCTGTTCGGCCACGCCATCGCGCCGCAGGCCCCCAGAACCGCAGGCGCTCTGACCCGCCGGCTGCGCCAGAGCGGCGGCCCGCTGGATGCGCTGGCCGGCGCCGATCCCGGCATGCAGCGCCTGCTGGCCAAGGCCGAACGGCTGGCGCCGACCGAGGTGCCGCTGCTGCTCTGTGGCGAAACCGGCAGCGGCAAGATGCGGCTGGCGCGGGCGGTCCATGTGGCCGGCGGCGCCCGGCGCAGCCTGATCGCGGTGGATTGCGCGGCGTTGACCCCGGAGAGCCTGCCCGACGCGCTGGGGCCCGCCGGTCCCTGCCGCGCCACGCTTCTGCTGCGGCGGGTCGAGGAACTGCCGCCAGCGGTGCAGCCGCTGCTGACCTCCCTGCTCGACGAACGCCCCGGGTTGCGGCCGGTGGCGACCTGCTGCACCGATCTGGCGCTGGCGATGCAGCAGGGGCGGTTCCACACGCCGCTGTTCTATCGCCTCACCGGCGCGACGCTGGCCCTGCCGCCGCTGCGCAAGCGGCAGGATCTGGGCTGGCTGCTCGACCGGCTGCTGCGGCGCCGGACCCAGGGCGAAAAACGCCTGTCACCGACCGCGCGGGCCGATCTGACCGGGCGGGTCTGGCCCGGCAACCTGCACGAGCTTGGCCGGCTGCTCGATGTCGCCGTGGCGCTCTGCGATGGCGAGGTGATCGACCTGCCCGATCTGCCGCCGCCGGCCGAGCAAGCCGTGGCGCCGGTCGCCGAGGAGAGCCTGGAATCAGTGCTGGAGGCCTGCGGCTGGAACATGTCCCGGGCGGCCCGCCGGCTGGGGGTGAACCGCTCGACCGTGCTGCGCCGCATGCGCCGGGCCGGCCTGACACCACCGGCCTGAGCCGCCCGGGGCCGCGCCGCTCACTCGCCGGCGGCCGCCTGCACTTCGCTGCGGGCGGCTTCGATGTTGCCGATGGCATTGCGCAGATGGTCGATCAGCGCCGCGGAGGCTGCCGCCGCATCCCGCCGTTGCAGGGCATCGACGATGCCCTGGTGCTTGGCCATCTGCTGCTTGCGGTTGGCCCGCCGCTGGGACGAGACATATCGCGCCCGCCACAGCCGGGTGTTGTATTGATTGTGGGTTTCGATCAGCGGCGGATTATGCGCCGCCCGTACGATCGCACGGTGAAAATCCATATCCAGCCGGAACCGTTGAAGCCCGTCCTCGCCTTCGGCCATGTCGACCATCTGCCGATGCAGGGCCGCGATCTGCGCCAGTTCGGCTTCGGTGGCCTGGGCGCAGGCCTGCTCCCCCGCCAGCCCTTCGAGCGCGCCCTGGATCATCAGCCAATGCGACAGCGTCTCCATCGAGGGATCGGCCACCCTGAGACGGCCGTCGATGTAATCCACCAGCCCCTCGACCTCGAGCAGCCGGATGGCATCGCGCACCGGCGTGCGGCTGATCCCGAGCAGGGCCGAAAGCTCCCTCTCGTTCAGCGACAGGCCCGCCGGCAGCCGTTCGAGCAGGATCAGCTCGCGCAGCTTGTCGGCCGATTGCTCGGCCAGGCTCTTGGGCCGCTCGGCGGCCAGATTGTCGCCTATCAGGTCTTTCAAGGACATCTCTACCATACCCTCCTGCCGGCCGTCCTGCCGCAGATCATCTGCCTGCACCACGGCCAAGCCTATCGCTTCGCGTTTCCAGACAACAGACCGTGGCGCAGGATAACCGGGGTCTCCGACCGCCGCAAAACGCTGCCCACAAATTCTGTCTTGTCTTGGTATACCAAAAACCGTATACCATGATTCATGTCAAGCACGAAACCCCGGAGGAGCGGGGGTCATCGTCAGACACCGGCACGTTCAGAGGAGGAACACATGCCCCTTTCCAAGCAGATCACCGGCGCCCTTGCCGGGCTGGCCCTGGCCGCAGCGGCGGCCCCCGCCCTGGCCGAGGGCTTCCCGGACGGCCCGATCGAGGTCATCAACAATTCCAAGCCGGGCGGCGGCTCGGACATCTTCCTGCGGTTTGCGACCGAACGCGCCGGCGAGATCCTCGGCGGCGACTTCCTGCACCTGTCGAAAACCGGCGGCGTGGCCACCAACACGCTGAAATACGCCGCCGGCAAACCGGCCGACGGGCAGACCCTGTTCATCGTCAATGCCGGCACCGCGCTGACCATGATGCGTGGCACCGTCGATCTAACCAGGGACGACATCATTCCGCTGGTGCGCGGCACCGTCGATCCGGAATTCGTGGTGGTGAAAGCCGGTCGATTTGCCGATGCGGCGGAGTTCATCGACTATGTGCAGAACAACAGCGTCAAGCAGGCCGGCACCAAGGTCGGCGGCAATCCGCATGTCAGCGCCCTGATCTTCCGCAATGCACTCGAGATGCAGAACCAGGTCTATGTGCCGTTCGAGAAATCCGGCGAGATCATCATCAACGTGATCAACGGCAATGTCGACGTGGCCCTGCTGAACTTCGACGAATTCGAATCCCAGGCCAAGGCCGGCCAGGTCGAGGCGCTGGCGATCCTGACGCCGGAACGCTCGGCCAATTCGCCCGACATTCCCACCGGCCACGAAGTCGGCATGCCGGTCGATATCGAGGTGGTGCGCGGCATCGGCGTGCTCAAGGGCACCCCCGAACCGGTTATCGCCAAACTGGAAGCGGCGCTGATCCAGTCGATGAACAGCGAGGGCTATCTCGAATATCTCGCCGGGTCGGGCCAGGACGCACGCAGCATTGCCGGGCGCGAGGTCTTCGGCGCACAGTTCGACAGGATGTATGATGGCTATCAGGCCGTCGCCAAGGAACTGATGGGCGGCTGAGGCCTCGGCCGGCCCGGACGCCTCCCCCCGGGCCGGCCGCCTTTCGCATTCCGTCTCAAGATACAGGACGCCCATGTCACACCCCGCCCCCCGCACCATCGACCGCACCCGGCTTTTCGAAGCGCTGGTCGTCATGGCCTTTGCCGTGATCCTCTTTGCGGTGACCTTCAGCTTCAAGAAGGTGCCGCCGATCCTCGCCCAGGGCATTCAGCCCACGGTCTTTCCCCGCGCCATCCTGGCGATCATGTTCGGCCTCGGCGTGATCCAGGCCGTCACCGCGCTGCGGCGCTCGGCCGAGGATCTGGAAATGCTCAAGCCGAAGGGGCCAATCCCGCTGATCGTGGTGCTGACCGCGGCGCTGCTGATCGGCTTTGTGGCACTGATGCCGGTGATCGGCACCTTCCCGGCGCTGGTGCTGTTCCTGCCCGCCCTGTCGCTGCTCTGGGGGGAACGCCGCTGGCGCCTTATGGCGCTCAGCTTTGCCGGCTTCGCGGGCTTTGTCTACCTGCTGTTCCGCCTGATCATGAACGTCCCCCTGCCCTGAGGATTGCACCCGATGGAACCCTTTCTGCTTGTCCTGCAATTCCTTGCGGACCCCTATAACCTCTTCATCATCGCCGCCGGCACGCTGGTCGGCCTGATCGTCGGCGCGCTGCCGGGCCTGGGCTCGGTCATCCTGATTGCGCTGATGCTGCCCTTCGTGGTCCGCATGGACCCGACCACCGGCATCGCGCTCTGTGCCATCGTCTATTGCGCCACCACCTATGGCGGCTCGATCACCGCGATCCTGATCAACACGCCGGGCACGCCAGCCGCGGCGATGACCACCTTTGACGGCTTTCCCATGGCCCAGAAAGGCGAGGCCGGCCGGGCGCTGGGCATCGCCACCTTCTCCAGCGCCATCGGCGGCATTCTCGGCATCCTGGTGATGATCGTCGCCACACCGCTGCTGGCCCGCGTCGCCTATCACTTCGGCCCGGCCGAGTTCTTTGCGCTGGCGGTTTTCGGCATGTCGATGCTGGCCTCGATCAGCGGCAACTCGATGGTCAAGAACTTCATCGGCGGTGCCTTCGGCCTGCTGCTGGCCACCGTGGGCACCGATCTGACAACCGGGATCGAGCGCTTCACCTTCGGTCAGGCCGACCTTTACGAAGGCATTGCCGTGGTGCAGATCATGATCGGCATCTTTGCCGGCGGCGAATTGCTGCGCCAGGCCACCCAGACCAAGGTCAAACGCGAGCTGGTGGCCGAGGGCGTGACCAAGCTGCCTTCGTTGCAGGACTTCAAGGCGATCTGGCGCACCGTGCTGCGCGCGACCGGCATCGGCACCTTCATCGGCATCCTGCCGGCCGAGGGGGGCAAGGTCGCGGCGATGATCGCCTATAACGAGGAAATGCGCTGGTCGAAACACAAGGACCAGTTCGGCAAGGGCGCGATCGAAGGCCTCGCCGCGCCCGAGGCCGCCAACAATGCCGCGACCGGCGGCACCATGGTGCCGACCCTGGCGCTGGGCATCCCTGGCGGCGGCTCGACCGCGATCATCCTGACCGCGATGCTGATCCTCGGGCTGCGGCCGGGCCCCGCGCTCTTTGCCGAACAGCCCGATCTGCTGGCCGGCATCTTCGGTGCCATGCTTGGGGCCAATATCTGCTTCCTGATCTACGGCATGGTCGGTGCCAAGTTCTTCAGCCGGATCACCCTGATCCCCACCACGATCCTCTGGCCCTGCGTGATCTGCCTTGCCGCGCTTGGCGCCTTCTCGTTGCAGCAGAGCATGTTCGACGTCGGCGTCATGGTCTTTTTCGCGATCCTCGGCTTCTTTCTCAACCGCCACGGCTTTGCCCCCGCACCCATCGTCATGGGGCTGATCCTGGGCGAGCTGATCGAAACCTCGCTGAAACAGAGCTACCTGATCTATGACGGCAACCTCTGGGCGATCCTGCAACAGCCCATCGCGCTGGTCTTCCTGCTGCTCTCGGTGGTCGGGGTCTGCGGCCCGCTGATTGCCAAGGCGCTTGGCGCCTGGCGTGCCAACCAGGCCGCCCTTCTGACCGGCAACGACGAATGAACGGGGCGCCGGGCCGCCGGCGCGTCTCGCAACGCAAAGTTATGGAACGACTGATGACAGATACCCCCGTGATCCTCTCGACCCTCGGCGATGCCGGCGGCGTCGGCCCGGAACTGGTGGCCCGCACGCTGGACCACCCTGAGATCACCCGTGGCTGCAAACGCGTGATCGCGGGCCACCCCAGGATCTTCGACATGGGCCGCGAGGTGGCGGGCGTCGCCACCGACCTGCCCCGCTTCACCGATATCGAGGCCGCGATTGCCAGCCCCGATCCGGTGGTCTTCTACCACTTCGACACGCTGCACTACGGGGATATCGACGTCGGCAAGACCAGCGCCCAGGCCGGGCTGGCGGACTACCAGATCGGCTGTCACGCGGCCGATCTGTCGGCGGCCGGGCTGATCGACGCCTTTGTCTGGGCGCCGGTCAACAAGGCCTCGATCCACAAGGCGGGCCATCATTTCGAAGGCTACAAGGCCGGGATCGCCGATTACATGGGCTTTACCGAGCGCTCGACCGAGATCAACACCATCGGCCACCTCTGGACCACCCGCGTCACCTCTCACATCCCGATCTCGGCCATCGCCGGCGCGATCAGCGAAGACGCGATCCTCGATGTCCTCACCTATTTCGACCGCGAGTTGCGGCGCTTCGGCTATGCCGATCCGCGCATCGCGGTCTCGGGGCTGAACCCGCACAACGGCGACGAAGGCGCCTTTGGCCGCGAGGAGATCGACATCATCGCCCCCGCCATCGAAAAGGCCAAGGCCCGGGGCCTGAACGTCGCGGGGCCCTATCCCGCCGACACGATCTTTCTCACCGTGCAGGACGAGGGCATTCCCGCCGTGCTGTCGATGTATCACGACCAATGCCAGATCGCGACCAAGCTGATGGGGTTCGACGATGGCGTCACCTATTTCGGCGGGCTGCCCTTCATCCTGGCCACCCCCGCCCATGGCACCGCGTTTGACATCGCCGGGCAAGGCAAGGCGCGGCCCAATGCGATCCTCAAGGCGCATGAGCTGGCCCGCCGCGCGGCGCTGACCGCCAAGGGCCTGCCCCTCGGCGAAGGGGAAGCGGCATGAGCGATCAGCCCAATATCCTCTTTGTCCAGGCCGACCAACTGACCGCTTTCGTGCTGTCGATGTACCGCGACGACGCCCAGTCAAAGACGCCCAATCTCGATGCGCTGGCCGCCCAGGGCGTGGTGATGGAAAACGCCTATTCCAATTCACCCATCTGCTGCCCGGCGCGGGCCTCGCAATTCTCGGGCCGGTTGCCCTCGACGCATGAGGTCTGGGGCAACGGCGCCGAGTTCCGGGCCGAGATCCCCACCGTGGCGCATTTCCTGCGCGCGGCCGGGTATGAATGCGTGGTATCCGGCAAATGCCATTTCATCGGGCCGGACCAGTTGCACGGCTTTGACCGGCGGCTGACCACCGACATGTATCCCTCGGGCTTCGACTGGACCATTCCCTGGTCCTGGGGGCCGGTGCATCGCGAAGGCACCTCGGTCAAGAAACTGGCGGTCAGCGGGCTCTGCAAGACCAACAACCAGCTGCTTTACGACGCCGAGGTGCAGTACCGGTCGCTGGAATTCCTGCGGTCCCGTGTGCTGGAAAGCCACGATCAGCCGTGGTTCCTGCATGTCTCCTACACCCAGCCGCACGAGGCCTATCAATCGGTGCCGGAGTACTGGGGCCGCTACGACGACACCGAGATCGCCCTGCCCCGCATCCCTGCGGACGAGGCACCGCACCCGACCACCGAATGGCTGCACATCCACCACGGCATCGATCAGGCGCCGCCCTGCGACGACACCATCCGCGCCTCGCGCCGCGCCTATTACGCCATGATCTCGCATCTTGACGATTACGTCGGAGA
The DNA here is from genome assembly GCF_028807375.1 of Marinovum sp. PR37. Classification (NCBI taxonomy): domain Bacteria; kingdom Pseudomonadati; phylum Pseudomonadota; class Alphaproteobacteria; order Rhodobacterales; family Roseobacteraceae; genus Marinovum; species Marinovum sp. PR37. Next base: position 37,676 of record NZ_JARAML010000004.1, read on the forward strand.
GCTGGTGGCCGAGCTGAAGCACCTGGGCCTTTATGACGACACGGTGATCGTCTTCACCTCGGATCATGGCGACATGCTGGGCGAACGCGGCATGTGGTTCAAACGCAGCTTCTACCAGGGCTCGTTGCAGGTGCCGATGATCTGGCACAACCCCAAGCGCATTGCGCCGGGGCGGCGGGCCGAATGTGTCTCGCTGGCCGATCTCTGCCCGACCTTCGCCGAGCTTGGCGGCGCCGGCGAGACGTCGGACCGCTACGGCAGCGACCAGAGCGGCAGTTTCCTCGGCCTGCTGATGGCGCGCAGCGACAGCGTGAAAGACGAGGCGATTGCCGAGTATTTCGGCCCAGGCGTGATCGAGCCCTGGCTGGCGATCCGGCAGGGCGATTTCAAATACGCCTGGACGCGCAACGCGCCGGAACTGCTGTTCGACCTGGCCAGGGATCCCGACGAGCAAACCGACCTTTCGACCGATCCGGCGCATGCCGCGATCAAGACGCAGCTGAAGAACCGGCTGCTCGGCCGCTACGACGTCGAGGCCATGACCCGACGGGCCGCGAGGGAAAAGGAAACCCGCAGTTTCCTGCATGACGCGCTGTCGACCAATGGCGGCTATCACTGGGATTATCAGCCCCTTTTCGATGCCAGCCAACAATATGTGCGCGGCGTGAACAAACCGGCCACGGTGTAAGCGATGACCAAGCAACCCAATATCCTGATGATCTATGCCGACCAGATGCGCTATGACTGCGCCGGGTTTTCCGGCAACCCCGACGTCAAGACCCCGCATCTCGACCGGCTGGCCAATGAAGGCACCTGCTTCGACGAGGCTTTCACCTCTTACCCGCTCTGCACACCGTTCCGCGCCTCGCTTCTGACCGGGAAATATGCCCACAAGGCGGGGCTCTATTCCAACCACTTCCCGATCGACACCGATCAGCCCTCGCTGGCGCCGATCCTGAACGACGCGGGCTACCGCTCGGGCTACATCGGCAAGTGGCACCTCTACGGCGGACCGAAACCGGGGTTCATCCCGCCCGGACCGGACCGCATGGGGTTCGATCATTTCGTCGGCTACAATCGCGGCCACTACTACATGGATGCGATCTTTTACCGCGACACCGACCAGCCCTATCGCTGCCGCCGCTACGAGCCGGATTTCCAGACGGATCACACCATCGAATTCATGCAGAGCGCCCGCGCCAAGGGCGACCCCTTCCTCGCCTACGTCTGCTTCGGCCCGCCGCATTTCCCGATGGACATGCCCGAGCACTGGCGGCGGATGTACGACCCCGACAAGATCACCCTGCCCAAGGGCACGCCGAACCCCGAGCTGCAAAAGCGCCGGGCCCAGGAACGTACCGCGCGCGACTTCGACGGCGATGACAACTTCGGCGAACGCTCCAAGGCCGACAAGATCGAGGGCCAGGACCCGGAGATCGAAACCGAGGCGCAGATCCGCAAGTTCGTGGCCGAGTATTACGGCATGATCTCCAACGTCGATCACAATGTCGGGCGGCTGCTGAACTGGCTGGATGCCCAGGGCATCGCGGAAGACACCATCGTCGTCTTCTTTTCCGACCACGGCGACATGCTGGGCCAGCACGGTAGCTATTGCGGGATCAAGCGGCAGGCCTATCGCGCCTCGGCGCAGGTGCCTTTGCTGATCCGCTATCCGGGCACGTTCGCCGCCGGCAAGCGGGTGACATCGCTGGTCGATGTGGCGGTGGACACCATGCCCACGCTGCTGGAGGCGTGCGGTGCCGACGTTCCCGACAGTGTACAGGGCACCAGCTATCTCGCGCTGCTGGAGGGGACAGAGGATATTCCCATCCGCGATCACGTGCAGTTCGAATTGATGAAAGCCGATTTCGGCGGCCGCAGCGAACGCCACGTCAAGCCCGAGCGCGGCATTCGCACCCCCGACTGGCTTTATGTGCGCAAGCAGGACCGGCCGCTCTACCTTTTCGATCAGACCGCCGATCGCGACGAGCTGATCAACCTCGTGGATGATCCGGCCTTTGCCGCGGTGCAGGCCGAGCTCGATGCCCGGGTGGTGCGGAACATGGAAGAGACGGGCGACGCCTGGGGCCTCGAGATGGCGTTTCCGCCGCCCGGTTTCATGACCCATGCCGAGGGCGCCGCCTATCTCGAAACCACCGTCAAACCGGCGGCGATCGAGGTGCCCTGACCGGCCGGTTCGGCCGCTCAGAGCATATCGTTCTCGGCCAGGACCTTGCGTGCCACGCGGAAGCATTCCTGCGCCTGCGGGACACCGCAGTAGATGCCAACCACATGGATGATGGCGCGGATCTCTTCCTTGCTGACCCCATTGTTGAGCGCGCCGCGGCAATGGATCTCCCATTCGGTCATCTTGCCCAGCGCGCCGATCATCGACAGGTTCATCATCGACCGGGTCTTGGCGTCGATCACCTCGTCGCCCCAGCCGAACCCCCAGCACCAGGCGGTCATCGCCTCCTGGAACGGCCGGGTAAAGTCATCGGCGGCGGCGAGGTTCTTCTCGACGTAGTCCGCGCCCAGCGTCGCCTCGCGTTGCGCCCGCCCCTTGAGGAAAAGATCTTCGTCGAAACTGCTCATGTCGGCTCCCTTCAGCTTGGCCGTTGGCCGGCCACCGGCCCCTGTCTACACCGCCGGATCGGCCATTGCGACCGTTCCTGCCGGCCGCCGGCGGTCACCCGAGCAGGGTGTGCGGCAGTAAGCGCAGCGCCAGCCCGATCAGCCCGGCCAGGAACGCGGTCTCGGCCACCAGAAGCGCAACCGCCGGCAGACCGACCTTGAGGATGTCCCGGGGCTGGGTCTTAAGGCCGACGGCGGCAATCGCGATCACCAGAAGCCAGCGCGAGGCCTCTGACGCGACCTGAACCAGCAGTTCCGGCACCAGCCCGGCGCTGCGCAGGGCGGCCAGCACCACGAACCCCAGCACAAAGACCGGCACCAGTGGCGGCCGGCGGCCGTCGATCTCGCCGCCATTGGCAAAGCTCCGGATCGCCAGCGCCGCAATCACCACCACCGGCGCCAGCATGACAACCCGCAGGAGCTTGACCAGGGTGGCGACATTGCCGGTCTCTTCCGACACCGAGAAGCCGGCCCCCACCACCTGGGCCACGTCATGCACCGTTGCCCCGATGAAGATGCCGGTGGTGCGATCGTCGAAGCCGATGGCGGCGGCGAGCACCGGATAGACGATCATCGCCAATGTCGAAAGCAGCGTGACCGAGACCACGGTAAAGATCAGCCGCTCCTCCGAGCGCGCGTCGCGCGGCAGGATCGCGGCGATGGCCATGGCGGCCGAGGCGCCGCAGATCGCCACCGCCCCGGCCGACAGAAAGGCAAAGCGAAAGCGGAAGCCGAACAGCCGCGACACCGCAAGGCCGAATCCAATGGTCGCGATGACGGCGCCGACGATCATCAGCACCACCGGCCAGCCCAGGAGCGTCAGCACATCGGCGCTGATCCGCACCCCCAGCAGCGCTACGCCCAGCCGCAGCAATTGACGCGAGCCGAAGTCGATGCCGCGTTTGCTCTGCGCCTCGGTGCCGAGGAAATTGAGCGAAATGCCGAACAGCAGCGCCAGCAGCATCGCGGGCGCGCCGTAGTGCTCGGCGACGAACTGGCTGGCCAGCGCGATGATGCCGGCGATCAGCACGCCGGGAAGCAGGGGCCGCAGGCGGCGTTCGAAGAGCCCGGCCGGGCCGGCTTGGCGATCAGTCATGGGGGTTGGCGAGTGTCCTTGCGAGAGCGAGATAGGAGCGCGGCACATCGATCCCGTGGTCACGGGCGCGGGCCAGCGCGGCGATGCGGCGACTGCCCGGCAGGCGGCTGCCCTCGAGCGCGTCGATTGTGCTCAGGAGCCGGTCCAGCCGGGCGGCAAAGGCGGTGTCGTTGTCGGGCCGGATGGCCAGCAGGAACTGGCCGGCACCGGGCGGCGGCCCCTCGGCGTCAAAGAACGACGAGACTTCGGGGCTCTGGTTGGCGCCGGTCAGCGTGGCGGCGAGAATCTCGACCATCAGCGCCAGCGCGGTGCCCTTGGCCTCGCCGATCGGCAGCATCGATCCGGCAAGCGCGGCTTCGGGATCGGTTATGGGCGCGCCCTCGGCATCGAGCGCCCAGCCCTCGGGGATAGGCCGGCCGGACTTGCGGGCATGCATGACCTTGCCGCGCGCCACCTTGGAAAGCGACAGGTCGATCACCAGCGGCGGGCCATCGCCGCGCGGCGCGGCAAAGGCGATGGGATTGGTGCCGAAAATCGGCGTCCGGGCCCCCCAGGGCGCAATCGCGGGCGGCGCATTGGCCACCATGATGGCGATCAGCCCACGCGCGGCCAGCTTCTCGACCTGCACCGACAGCGCGCCGCAATGGTGTGAATTCATCACCGACATGGTGGCCGTGCCATAAGACCGCGCCACCCGCGCGCCCCAGTCGATCGCCCGGTCGAGCGCCGGATAGGCAAAGCCGAAACCGGCATCGGTGCGCAGGCCGGTCTGGCTGGTCTTGCGCGAGGTGATCTCGGCGGCGGCCCGGATCTTGCCCGAGCGGACCTGGGCGACGTAATCCTCGAGCCGGGAAAAGCCGTGGCCAGACTGGCCTTCGGCCTCGGCCGCGACAAGCGCCCGGGCCACCGAGGCCGCCGTCGCCTCGGGCACGCGCTGCGCGCCCAGCACGCGGGTGATCAGCGCCTCTGCCTCGGCAAGGCTGATGGTTTCGGTCTCAAGCATGTCGGGAGCTTTCGTCGGTGCGGGACGGCGCGAGATGCGCCGCCCCGGGCCAGGTCAGGCGCTGCGATAGAGCTTGGTCATCGAGAACTCGCGATGCCCCAGCGCCTCGGCCGCGGTGTTGCGACCGTTCGCGGTCCGGCAGATCATCTCGATCAGCGCGTCGCCGGCCTCGTCGATGGTTTGTTCGCGGCGCAGGATGCCGGAGACATCGACGTCGACATGCTCGCTCATGGTGCGCACGGTGCGCGGGTTGGCGGTGATCTTGATCACCGGCACGATCGGGTTGCCCACGACGTTGCCCTGCCCGGTCGGGAAGGTGTGGATCACCGCGCCGCCGGCGGCCATCAGCGTCACGCATTCCGCGGCTGCCGAGGAGGAGTCCATGAAATAGAGACCATTGCCCGACTGCGGCGCCTCGGCCGGTTCGAGAATGTCGATGAACTGCGAGGTGCGGCCGATCTTCTCGAGGTTGCCCAGCGCCTTCTCCTCGATGGTGGTCAGGCCGCCTTCGATATTGCCCTTGGTGGGCTGGCTGTCGCTGAGGTCATCGGTCTGATGGGCAAAGATCACGTCGTCCTGGTAGGCCTTCCACATCTTGTGCCAGCGCTCGCCCACCTCTTCGTTGATCGCGCGTTTCTGGCAGATGTGCTCGGCGCCGGTGATCTCGGAGGTTTCGCCGAAGAAGCCGGTGATGCCCTCGGGCAGCAGCTTGTCGTACATGTTGCCGACGGTGGGACAAGACCCCAGACCGGTGGTGGTGTCGCTCTCGCCGCATTTGGTCGAGACCCAGAGCTCGGAAATCGAGCATTCCTCGCGTTGCACCTCGGTCGCCTTGTGAACGAAATCCTTGGCGGCCCAGCTGGCGGCGCGGATCGTCTCGAAATCGCCTTTCTGCTCGATCGAGAATTCGGCCACTTCCTTGCCGGTGGCGCGGATGCCGTCGGCGATGCGCTTGGTCCAGCCGGGCTCGATGCCGATCACCACGACCGAATGCACATTGGGGTTGGCGCCGGTGCCGATCATGGTGCGGAAATGCACCTCGAGATCCTCGCCGAACTGCAACCGGCCATAGGCATGCGGGATCGCCAGCGTGCCCTTGACGTTGTTGGCAACCGCCTCGCAGGCGGCGTTGGAAATGTCGTCGACCGGCAGGATGACGACGTGGTTGCGGACACCGACCCGGCCGTTTTCACGGCGGTAGGCGCGCACTGTCATGTTGGAATATTTAGAGGCCATGGGGCTTTCCTTTATCGCGACCGTTTCGCTGCTGGAGCGGGGCTTACCAGCGCTTGGTTTTGCAGTTGTGGGTGTGGACATGGGCGCCTTTGGGGATGTCGGCGATGATCTTGCCGATGTCCTCGCCGTACTTGATGGCGGTGTCGCTTTCCTTGAGGTCCTTGAGCGCGACCTTGTGGCCGATCGGCACATCGGCGCCGGAGGTCAGTCGGAAGGTCGAATTGTCATGCGTGACGCAGACCAGCATGTCGGTGCCGGCGCTCAGGCCTTCGACCACGACGACACCGACGTTGTCGTCATGTTCGTGGACCAGCAGATGGGGGATTTCAGCCATGGTTCAGACTCCTTGATTGTCAGGTTGAAGGATGATTTTCGGCGCCGCGCTTTGCCCGGACCGAATGTCCCGGAACGCCGCGGCGCCGTCGGAAAGCGGGCGGATCTCGGTCCAGTCGAGCGGGCCGAGACGTCCGTCGAACAGGGCGGCCGCGGTGTCGCGAAAGTCCTGTGCGGTATAAGTATAGGTGCCGATGAAGGTGATCTCTTGCAGGGTCATGCGGCGCAGATCGAGCCCGCCCGCGTCCTCGCCCAGTCCGATGTGCACGATCACCCCGCCGGGCTCGGCCAGCGCCGAGGCCGTGGCGCGGGTGACGGCAAACCCCACCGCATCGACGACGATCGGATGGGCGCCCTCGGCGGCCGGCACCGCCCGAAGCCCGCAGCGCTCGGTCAGATAGGCGCGGCGCGCGTTGTTGGGCTCGACCACGGTGACCTCATCCACCCCCATCGCCCGCAGCGCCAGCGCCGCGGCCAGGCCGATGGCCCCGCCGCCGAGGATCAGCGCCCGCCGCTCGGCCGAAGGATGCAGCGCCGCCAGCCCGAGCCGCACCGCGTGCCAGCTCACCGCCAGCGGCTCGGCCAGCGCGGCCTTGGCCAGCGGCACGCCGTCCGGCACGGCGATCAGGTTGCGTTCGGGCATTCGCAGCAGATCGGCAAAGGCGCCCTCACGCGGCGGCATCGAGATGATCTGCCGTTCGGGGCAAAGGTTCTCGCGGCCGCTGGTGCAGGCCGGGCAGCCGCCGCAGGTGACCAGCGGATTGATCGTGACACGCGCGCCGTCACGCGGGCCGCCAACCACCGTTCCCGCCGCCTCGTGACCGAGGATCAGCGGCGCCGGGCGCCGGTTGTCATGCCCCAGCCAGGCATGCATGTCCGAGCCGCAGATGCCGACGCTCTCGACCCGGATCAGGGCCTCGCCTGCGCCCGGTTCGGGATCGGGGGCGTCGCGGTAGGTCAGGGTTTCGACATCGGTATAGACCAGAGCTTTCATTTCGCGGTGAACCCCCCGTCAAGCATGAGAACCTGCCCGGTCACGTAACGCGACGCATCCGAGCACAAGAACCTGAGCGGCCCGTCGAGGTCTTCGGGTTCGCCATTGCGGCCGATGCAGGTCTGGGCGGCATTGCGGGCGGCCCGGTCAGGATCGTCGAACACGGCCGCAGTCAGCTCGGTGCGGAAAAAGCCCGGCGCGATGGCGTTGGCGGTGATGCCGTCGCCCGACCAGGCCTCGGCCATGGCGCGGGTGAGCTGAGTGACACCGCCCTTGGTGGCGCCATAGGCGATGCCGCCGGGAAAGGCGCGGAAAGATTGCAGCGAGGCAAAATTCACGATCCGCCCCCAGCCCCTGGCGCGCATCCCGGGCACCAGCCGCTGACTGAGAAAGAACGGTGCCGAAAGGTTGACCGCCAGCGTCGCGTCCCACCCCTCGGGGGTGACGTCATCGGCCGCCTGCCGGGTGTTGAGACCGGCGGCATGGACCACGATGTCGGGCGCGCCGAAAGGGGCAGAGATCCGGTCGACCAGCGCCGGCAGGCCGTCGCGATCGGCCACGTCGCCTTCGACGGCGGCGCAGGCCCCGCCGGCCCCGGCCTGCCATTCCGCCAGCGCGCCGGCCCGCCGCGCCACGCCGATGACGCTGGCTCCGGCCCGCGCCAGGACCTCGGCCGCATGGCGGCCAAGCCCCGAGCTGGCGCCGGTGACGCAGGCCACCTTGCCGGCGACCGAGAAAAGGTCATCGCCCCGCATCGGCTCAGCCTTCCGCCGTCAGGTCGAAGGTCTCGTCTGGAAAGTACTTCTTCAGCCGGATGTCGGCGGTGCGGGCGTGGCCTTCCATTCCCTCGAGCCGCGCGATCCGCGCCGTGGCCTCGGCCACCGGGCGGGCGCCCTCCTTGGTGGCCCGCTGCCAGGTCACGATCTTCATGTACTTGTGCACGCTCAGGCCGCCGGTGTAGCTGGCCGCGCCCGAGGTCGGCAGAACGTGGTTGGTGCCCGAGGCCTTGTCGCCAAACGCCACGGTGGTTTCCTCGCCGAGGAAGAGCGAGCCGTAGCAGCTCAGCCGCTCCAGCCACCAGTCGAGATCGGCGGCCTGCACCGTCAGGTGCTCGGGCGCGTAGTCGTCGGAGGTGGCGGCCATTTCCTCACGGTCGGCGCAGACGATCACCTCGGCATAATCACGCCAGGCGGCGGTGGCATTATCGCGGTTCACCTCGGGCAGATCGTCGATCAGCAGCGGCACCAGGCGCATGACCTCTTCGGCCAGCGCGCGGTTGTCCGTGACCAGCCAGACCGGCGAGTTGTAGCCATGTTCGGCCTGGCCCACCAGATCGGCGGCAACCACCATCGGATCGGCGGTCTCGTCGGCCAGCACCAGGCTGTCGGTCGGACCGGCGATCATGTCGATGCCGACCCGGCCGAACAGCATGCGCTTGGCCTCAGCGACGAATTGATTGCCGGGGCCGACCAGGATGTTGGCCTTGGGCAGATCGAAGAGCCCGTAGGTCATCGCCGCCACCCCCTGCACGCCGCCCATGGCGAGGATCTTGTCGGCGCCGCAGACATGCGCGGCATAGATGATCGCCGGTGCGATGCCGATCTCGGGGCGCGGCGGCGAACAGGCGACGATGTTCTTGCAGCCTGCCACCTTGGCGGTGGTCACCGTCATGATCGCGCTGGCGATGTGGCTGTAGCGCCCGCCGGGCACATAACAGCCCGCCGCATTCACCGGGATCGCCTTCTGCCCGGCGACAAAGCCCGGCACCACCTCGACCTCGAAATCCCGGACCGTGCCGAGCTGCGCCTCGGCAAACCGCTTGACGTTGGCGTGGCTGAACTCGATGTCACGCTTGAGCTTGTCCGGCACCTGCGCCGCGGCTGCGGCGATGGCCTCCGGCGAGAGGATGATCTCGCCTTCGTATTTGTCGAACTTCCTGGCGTACGCCAGCGCCGCCTCGTCGCCACCGGCCTCGATCTCGTCGAGGATGCCGCGCACGATCTTCTTGGTGTCGGAGGCGTCGCTCTTGGAGGTCAGAGTGGCTTTTTTCAGGTATTCACGGGTCATGAGCTGGGCTCCTATTTGAAGATGTCAGGCAGAAGGATGGTGGAAATCGTCGGCAGATAGGCGATGAACAGGGTCACGATCAGCATGAAGAGCACGAAGGGGATGGCCCTGTAGGCGATCTTCAGGATCGACTCGCCGGTCAGCCCCGAGACGACAAAGAGGTTGAGCCCCAGAGGCGGCGTGATGAAGCCCACCCCCAGCGCAGTGATCATCATGATGCAGAACTGGATCTCGTTCATCCCGATGTCGTCGGCCAGCGGCTTGAGGATCGGCGCGAGGATGACGATGTTGGGCGTCGTCTCCATCACGCAGCCGGCGGCGATCAGGATGACAACCATCATTCCGATCAGCACCCAGGGTTCGCTGCTGACCGAGGTGGCGGCGGCGACAAAGCCCTGCGGCACCCCGAGGATGGCCAGCGCCTGCGCCAGCGGCAGCGAAAAGGCGATGATCGGCAGGATGATCCCGTTGACCTTGGCCGAGCTGACCAGCATCGAGGGGAAATCGGACAGTCTCAGGGTGCCGAGGATGAAGCCCATGATGATGGTCACCACCACCGCGGTGGCGCCGGCTTCGGTCGGGGTCATCCGCCCCGAGAAGATGCCGAAGAAGATGATGCCGGGCACGATAAAGGCATACCAGCCGGATTTCAGCGCCTTGCCGAGGTTCGTCAGGTATTCGCCCGCCGAGACGTTGCCGCCGCCCTCCCAGCCGTAAAGCCGGTTCATGATGATATTGGTGGCGAGGATCGACAGCAGGATGGCCAGGCCGGGGATCACGGCGGCCAGGAACAGCGTCGAGGCGGAAATCCCCAGCACCAGGCCGATGATGATATAGGCGATCGACGGCGGGATCAGGATGCCGGTGCAGGCCCCGGCGGCGACCAGCGCACAGGCATAGGGCCGCGGATAGCCGCTCTCGACCAGTCGGTTGATCGTCATCCGGCCGACGGCGGCGGCGCCGGCGGCGTCGGAGCCGGAGATCGCCGCGAACATGCCGCAGACCAGCACCGTGGCCGAGCCGAAACCGCCCTTGGCGAACTGTGTCAGCGCCTCGGCCACGTCGAGAAACTTGCGCGAGAGCCCGGTCCGCACCAGCACGTCGCCGGTCAGGATAAAGAGCGGCACGGCGGTCAGCGCGAAATGGTCGATTCCGTGGAACAGGCTCTCGCCCACCAGGCTCAGTGGCAGCGCGCCCGACAAGAGCAGCATCGCGATGGCCGAGGCGCCGATCGCCGCCCAGACCGGTACTGCCAGCGCCACCAGAAGCACGAAGAGGATCACAGGGCCGTAGAAATCCCAGCCGAGTTCGACGGTCTGATCGAGTTGGTTCCAAAGCATGGCCGTCTCCTCAGTCGAAAAGCTTGTCGCCTTCGTACACGGGGCGCCCGTGACGAAGATCGGTGAAGTCCCGGATGAAGGACTGAACGAGGCGCAGGATCACCAGGGCAAAGCCCAAGGGCACCGCTGAGAGGAACCAGACCTGACTGACCCGCAGACCGTGGGTGACCGAGCCGAACTTGGCCGAGACCAGCACCGTCTCGAACGACCAGTAAAAGGCGATCAGCGCCACGCCGAACATCACGGCATCGCCGAACAGGTAGAGCGCCGCCTTCACCCGCGGGCCGACATATTGCATCAGCACGTCGATGCGGATGTGACCGCGCTGGCGCACCGCCGCGGCGGCACCGATCCAGGCCAGGTAGATAAAGGAATAGCGGACGATCTCTTCGCCCCAGATCGAGGAATAGGACAGCACTTCGCGCCGCAGAACCTCGATGAACATGGTCACGACGAGCATCGTGTAGAAAACCAGAAGCAGCCAGCGTTCGGCGTTCTGATCGAGTTTCCGCAAGGCATTCGACATAAAAGTCTCCTGTGGTCGCGCGACGCGTCAGGCGCCGCCGACCGCTCCAGTTTGCAGTCAATCGAAGCGATGGGGCGGCCCGGGCCGCCCCTGTCAGAAGCCTCAGGCGTCGTGCACGTAGTAGCGGCCCATGGTGCCGGCCGCTTCTTCGAGCCGGTTGAAGGTCTCCATCGAACCGGCAAGCTCGACCTTGAAATCGTCCCATTCCGAGCGCTGGTAGCCGCCGGCGTCCTGCCATTCGGCAAGCTGGTCGTCGGTCAGCGTGTGGAACTCGACGCCCGATTTGGTCAGCTCGTACATCGCGTGGGCGCGCGCCGCCGGCACTTTGGCCAGGTTTTGCTGCGCGGTCATTTCGCCGGCGAATTCAATGCCTTCCTGCACGTCGGCGGGCAGCGCGTTGAACCATTCGAGGTTGACCGAATAGACCTGACTGTCAGGCACCGCCTGGGTAAAGGTGACATGGCTCAGGATGTCCTTGAAGCCAAAGACAAACAGCGCGCCGACCGAGGGATCGAGCGCATCGGCCACGCCCTGCTTGATCGCCGAAGGCGTCTCGCCCCAGGCCACCGGCGTCGGATTGGCGCCGACCATGCCGTAATATTGTTGCAGCATCTTCGAGCCCGGCACGCGGAATTTCACGCCTTTCAGATCGGCGGGCGTGATCACCTTGTTGCCGCCCTTGCGCACCGCCACGACCCGGGGATCGATCACCACGTAGAACAGCGGCTTGAAGCCGGCGGCCTCGATGCCGGGATGCACCTCGCCTTTCCAGGCGTCGGAATTGACCAGGTTGGTGAACCGCTGGTTCGAGCCGCAGAAATACGGCATGTTGATCAGATCGACGGCGCTGGCGAAGGGCGCGAAATTCGACAGCGAATGCTGCGCGCACTGGATCGTCCCGGTCTGCACCGCCTGCACCAGCGCGCCGCCGGCGCCAAGCTGGCCGCCGGGGGCAAGCTTGACGTAGACCTTGCCGTTGGTGGCGTTCTGGATGTTTTCCTTCAGGTCGAGCTGCATGATCGGATAGCTGCGCGACGCGCCCAGCACATAGGCGGTGGCCAGCGTCATCACGTGATCGGCGGCGGCCATGCGCTCTTTTTCCTCCCGGGCGGTCTGGGCCGCCGCCTCGCTCGACCAGAGCATGCCACCGGCACCGGCCACCAGCGCCGCGGTAAAGCTGCCGGAGCCGGCAAGTTTCAGAAAATTGCGGCGCCCCATCGCGGCGCGTTCAAGATTGTCACGATCCATGTTTTCCTCCCAAAATGGTTCGTTAGCTGCGGTCGGACTTCTCCGCCGCCTCTCGCCGAAGAATCGCGAGAACAAAGGTCACCGAGGCCGCAAACAGCAGCAGCATCTCCCCCACGTCCCCCAGAAACTGTGCGCCTCCCAAAGCGCCGACGAGCACGTTCGCGACAAAGACTGCAAACAGAGTGATTGCTGAGATCAGAAACACGGGCAGGTCCTTTCCACGACTCGGGCAAGACAAATGTAAGCGCTTACAGTCGCTCAATGCAAGCGCTTACATGACAAGCCGCGTGTTTTCCTGTTATATGCTTGTCAGCGATGGTTTTTTTATAGTGCCGCAAAGGCCGGAATCGGGAAAACTGATGGTTAAAGTGCCGAATCGACGTCAGGACAGCCGCCAGGGGAGCGACACGCCGAAACTCGAGGATGTCGCCGCCCGTGCCGGCGTTTCGACGGCAACGGTCTCGCGCTGCCTGAACAATCCGGCGGTGGTATCGGACGCCACCCGCAAGAAGGTGCTCGATGCGGTGCGCGCCATGGGCTACGCGCCGAATTTCGGGGCCCAGGCCCTGGCCGCCCGGCGCACCAACACCTTTGGCGCCATCGTCCCGACGATGGAAAACGCCATTTTCGCCCGCGGACTTCAGGCCTTTCAGGAGGCATTGCGGCAACAGGGCATCACCCTTCTGGTGGCCTCTTCCTCCTACAGCCCCGAACTCGAGGAACAGCAGATTCACAGCCTTGTCGCGCGCGGCGCCGATGCGCTGCTCCTGATCGGCCATGACCGGCCGCCAAAATGCTACAGCTTCCTGCAAAAGCGCCAGGTGCCCTATGTGATCGCCTGGGTCTACGACGGCGACGAAGGGCGGGTTTCAATCGGCTTCGACAATCGCAAGGCGATGAAATCCCTGGCCGACGCGGTTCTCGACCGGGGCCACCGCAGGCTGGCGCTGATCACCGCCGACCGCCGCAACAACGACCGCGCCCGGCAGCGGTCGCAGGGGCTGGTGGATGCGATGACGGCGCGCGGATTGGACCCGGAGACCCTGGCCGTCGTCGAGACGGCCTATTCCATCGCCAATGGTGCACAGGCGCTGGAGCAGCTCATGCACACCACCCCGCGCCCCACGGCCGTGATGTGCGGCAACGACGTGCTGGCGGCCGGCGCCCTGACCCAGGCCCGCAAGATGGGGCTCGACGTGCCCGGCGATCTGTCGATCACCGGCTTCGACGACATCGAGATCGCCGAGATCGTGACCCCGGCGCTGACCACCGTGCATGTGCCCCATCGCAACATGGGCAAGGGCGCGGCCAGTCTTCTGTTTGCGATGCGCGCCGGCGAAGACCCCGGCCCCAGCGTCGAGCTCGAGGCGACGGTTATCCTGCGCGACTCGCTGGGGCCGGCGCCCGACCGGGCCCCCTGACCTGCCGCACTCTCGGCGCTTGTCTCTGCGACCGGTCGATCTATAGTCGCGCCACCAGGTGCCCCGAGAGGGGAGAATCGGGAAGCCGGTGCAAGACCGGCGCGGGCCCGCCGCTGTGAGGGGGACCTGTCGGACATTTTGCCACCGGGCCCTGCGGCCCGGGAAGGCGTCCGCCGGGGAGGAACCCAAGCCAGAAGACCGGCTTGGTGACACCAGGTTCCGTGGCTGGACACCACGGGCCGCTGTCAGCCATGCGGAGGCCATACCATGCTGCACCCCCCCGCGCCCGCTCCGGCGCGCGTCTTCTCTTCTGCCGAACGCCGTGCGCTCTATGACGTCATCGCCGCGCGCCGCGATGTGCGCGACGAATTCCTGCCCGATCCGATCGCCCCGGACCGGCTGCGGCGGATACTCGAGGCCGGTCATGCCGCGCCGTCGGTCGGGCACATGCAACCCTGGAACTTCATCCTGATCCGCGACCCGGCGCAGAAACACCGCATCGCCAGCGCCTTTGCCGCCGCCAATGACGAGGCGGCGGAAATGTTTCCCGAAGAGCGGCAATCGACCTACCGGTCGCTGAAGCTCGAGGGCATCCGCAAGGCGCCGCTCAACATCGCGGTGACCTGCGACCGCACCCGGGGCGGCAAGGTGGTGCTCGGGCGCACCCACAATCGCGACATGGACCTCTATTCGACGGTCTGCGCGGTGCAGAACATGTGGCTTGCCGCCCGTGCCGAGGGCATCGGCATGGGCTGGGTCAGCATCTTCCGGCCCGACGATCTGCGCGCCATTCTCGGGCTGCCGGATCACGTCGAGATCGTCGCCTACCTCTGCCTCGGCCATGTCTCCGAGCTCTTCGACCGGCCCGAGCTGGCGGCGCGCGGCTGGCGGCAGACCCTGCCGCTCGACAGTCTGATCATGACCGACCGCTGGGAGCCGGCCGGCGCATGAGCGGCTCAGCCCGGCCAGAAGGTGGCCAGAACCGCCCAGCAGAACGCCTCGGCCAGAAGCTGCGTCGCGCCCAGCACGTCGCCGGTGATCCCGCCCAGCTTGCGCCGGGCCAGAACGCCGGTGCCGGCGGCGACCACCGCGCAGGTCGCGGCCAGCGCCACCCCCTGCCAGCCCACCGCCAGACCGGCCAGCAGCACCACGGCGGCGGCGCTCAGCCGCGCCCGGCCGGAGCGCCCGGCCGCCATCCGGCCCATGCCGTCGGAACGCGCGGCGGGCTGGGTCTCCTGCAAGCCGATCATGGCCACCCGGCTGAGCGCGCCGATGACGAGGAACGGCGCCAACCCGGCCGCCGCCCCGAGCGAAGACAGCGCCGCCAGCCAGAGCGCGACGATCAGGATCAGTGCCAGGACACCGTAGCTGCCGACCCGGCTGTCGCGCATGATCTCGAGCGCATGGGCGCCGTCGCGCCCGCCGCCGATGCCGTCGGCGAAATCCGCCAGCCCGTCGAAATGCAGCGCGCCGGTGGCCAGCGCCAGCGCCGCCAGGGCGAGCACCGCCGCCACCGGGGCCGGAGCGCCCGACGCCAATGCGCCGGCATGCACCGCCCAGCCGATCAGCCCCAGCGCCAACCCGACCAGCGGAAAGGCCCAGCGCGCGTCGGCAAGGTTCGGCGCGGCGCCCTCGATCCGGCCGGCCGGCAGGCGCGAGAGCAGCATCAGCGCGACCCGGAACTCGCGCAGAGCAGCGCTCATCCGCCCGCGACCCCGGCCTCGGCAAAGGTCGCCATGCCGTTGTGGCATTCCAGCGCCGCGCGCAGCACGCTCAGCGCCACCGCCGCGCCCGAGCCCTCGCCCAACGCCATGTCGAGCGCCAGGATCGGCGCCTTGCCCATCGCCTCGAGCAGGCGGGCATGGCCCGGCTCGCGGCTGACATGGCCGACCAGACAATGGTCGAGCAGGCGCGGATCGGCGGCAAAGAGCGGCGCCGTGGCGGCGGTACAGATGAAGCCGTCGAGGATCACCGGAATGCGCCGTGCCCGCGCCGCCAGCACCGCGCCGCAGATCGCCGCCTGTTCGCGCCCGCCCAGCGCCGCCAGAAGGCCCAGCCCGCGCGCCGCCGCGTGCCGGGCGCAAGCCGCCGCCACCGCGCGCTCCTTGCGCAGCAATCCGGCCTCGTCCGAGCCGGTGCCGCGCCCGATCCAGTCGCCCGCCGCCCCGCCAAAGGCGGCGCAGGCCAGCGCCGCCGCGACGGTGGAATTGCCGATGCCCATTTCGCCCAGCAGCACGATCTGTGCATCCTCGGCCACCGCCTCCGCACCGCGACGCATTTCGGCCAGGGTCTCGGCCTCGGTCATCGCCGCGGCCTGGGTGATGTCGCCGGTCGGCCGGTCGAGATCGCAGGCAATCACCGAAAGCTCGGCGCCGGCCACCCGGCAGAGCTGGTTGATCGCCGCGCCGCCGGCGGCGAAATTGGCGACCATCTGCGCCGTGACCTCCTGCGGAAAGGGGTTCACCCCCTGGGCGCAGACCCCGTGGTTGCCTGCAAAGACCAGCGCCTGCGCCCGGTCGATCGCCGGCCGCTCGACCCGCTGCCAGCCGGCCATGAAGATCGCCAGCTCCTCGAGCCGGCCCAGCGCGCCCGGCGGCTTGGTCAGGCTCATCTGCCGCGCGGTCGCGGCCTGTGCCGCTGCCGCATCCGCCACCGGCAGCGTCGCGGCCAGACCGGACAGCTCCGCGAAAGACGTGATGTCAGAAAGTATGCTCATTCGGTTTCACCCTCGTTGGATAGCCCGCCACCGCAAGCCAGACCTCGTCGCAGGCCTCGGCCATGGCCTGATTCATCCAGCCGGCGGCATCCCGAAACCGGCGCGCCAGGGCGTTTTCCGGCACGATGCCCATCCCGACCTCATTGGTGACAAAGATCACCGGCGCCTGCTGCCGGGCCGTCTCGGCCACCAGCGCCCGCACTTCGGCGCGCCAGTCGGCCTCGGCCAGCAGCAGGTTCGTCATCCACAGCGTCAGGCAATCCACCAGCCGCGGCGGCCCGCCGGCGCTGTCGCTGTCGCGCAGCGCCGCGCAAAGATCGCGCGGGGCATGCAGGTTGTGCCAGTCTGCGCCGCGCCGGGCCTGGTGCTGGGCGATCCGCTCGGCCATCTCGGTATCGCCGGGCCAGATCTCGGCGGTGGCGATATAGACGGCGCGGCCACAGGGCGCGAGCGCCTTGCGTTCCGCAAGGGTGGATTTGCCAGAGCGCGCGCCGCCGGTGATGAGGATCGACTTGAACATTTCCGCATGGAAAAACACCAAAATGAATGAATGTGAAGAACAAACCCGCCAGGCAGCCGCGAAACCCGGCGTCGCGGCAGAGCTGATCCTGCTGCGCCATGCCCCGGTGGCCACGCCCGGCCGGCTCTGCGGCCGCAGCGATCCTTCGGCGGCTCTGGTGGCGGCAGACATCGCCCGGCTGCGCGCCGCCCTGCCCCTGCCCGGCCGGGTGGTGACCAGCCCCGCCCGACGCTGCCGGCAGACCGCCGCCGCGCTCTGGCCGGCGCAGGCCGCGCAGCCCGACGCGCGGCTCTGGGAGCAGGATTTCGGCGCCCACGAGGGGCTGCCCTACGATGCGCTTCCCGATCTCGGCCCGATGTCCGGCGCCGATCTGGCGCAATACGCCCCGCCCGGAGGCGAGAGTTTCGCCGATCTCTGCGCCCGGGTGGCGCCGGCGCTGGCCGAGCATGGACAGGCCGCCGCGCAGATGCCGGCGCCGCTGGTGCTGGTGGTGCATGCCGGGGTGATCCGCGCGGCGCTGTCGCAGGTGACCGGACTGCTTTCCGCCGGGCTGGCCTTCGAGGTCGCTACCCTCTCCGCCACCCGACTGCGCTGCGGGCCCGAGGGGCCGGTCTCGGTGATCGGCGCGAATCTGGCATGAGCGGATCCGAGGTTTCCGTCGCCGGCCATTTCGGCGAATGGCTTCAGGGCCGCATTGGCCCGGAGGGCCCGGTGGCGCTGGTCACCCTGCCCTGCGCGGCGCTGCGCGTCGACACCCCGGGCCCGACGCCCCCGCCCTTCTCAGGGGCGCAGCTGACGGCCTTCGCCCGGTCGCTGGGCCTCTGCCCGGCCGGCACCGGCAGCCGGCGGCAGATGCCAGTCGGCGGCGGCGCCGGCGCCTCGACCGCGACGCTGGTGGCGCTGGCGCAGGTCTGGGGTTTCCGAGGCCCGCCGGAAGCGCTGGCCGCGGCCTGCATCGCGGTCGAAGGCGCCAGCGATCCGCTGATGTTCCCCCGGCCCGACCGGCTGCTCTGGGCCTCGCGTGCGGGCCGCGTGCTGCGCCCGCTGGCGCCGCCACCGCCCTGCACCATCGTCGGCGGCTTCTTTGGCGCCGCCGAGCGTACCGACCCGGACGACAGCGACTTCGACGATATCACCGACCTGGTGGCCGACTGGGCGGCAGCGACCGAGGCCGGGGATCTGCGCCGCATCGCCGCGCTGGCCACAACTTCGGCGGCGCGATGCACCGCCCGGCGCGGCCCGGCGGCGGATCCGACGGCAGACCTGGCGCGCGCGCAGGGCGCACTGGGCTGGCTGCGGGCGCATACCGGCGCGGCCCGCGGGCTGATCTTTGCCCCCGGCACGGTGCCCGCCGGCGCGGTGCAGGCGCTGGCCGAGGCCGGGTTTCGGCAGAGGATCACCTTTCCGGCGGGGGGCGCATGAGTTTTGCCCTGATGATGCTGGCCGGCATGGCGCTCGATCTGGCCTTTGGCTGGCCCGATCGGCTGTTCGCGGCGATCGGCCATCCGGTCACCTGGCTGGGCCGGGCGATCTCCGCATTGGAGCGGCGGCTGAACAGCGGGCCCCGCCGCCGGAGGCTGATCGCCGGGGCGCTCACGGTCGCGGTGATCCTGACGCTGGCCGCCGCGCCGGCCTGGGCCGTCCAGTCGCTGTTGCCCGATACTCTTGCAGGCAGCCTGCTGGGCGCCATTCTGGCCTGGCCGCTGATCGCCCTGCGCGCGATGCACGATCATGTCGCCGCCGTGGCCCGGCCGCTGGCGCGCGGCAATCTTGCGGCGGCGCGCCAGGCGGTGGCGATGATCGTCGGCCGCGATCCGCGCCACCTCGACCCCGCCGGGGTGGCCCGCGCCGCCACCGAAAGCCTGGCCGAGAACAGCTCTGACGGGATTGTCGCGCCGCTGTTCTGGGGCGCGGTCGCCGGGCTGCCCGGAATTGCCGCCTACAAGGCGATCAACACGCTGGATTCGATGATCGGCCATCGCAACCCGCGCTACGAGGCCTTCGGCAAGGTCGCCGCCCGGATCGACGATCTCGCCAACTTGATCCCGGCGCGGCTGACCGGGGGGGTGTTCGCGCTGGCCTCGGGGCGCCACCTGCGGCACTGCCTGCGGGTGATGCGCCGCGACGCGCCGCGCCACCGGTCGCCCAATGCCGGCTGGCCCGAAGGCGCGATGGCGGCGGCGCTCGGGGTCCGGCTGTCGGGGCCGCGGATCTACGGCGACCGGATCGCCGAGGAACCCTGGCTCAACGCCGGCGCACCCGACCCGGGGCCGGAGGATCTCTGGCGGGCGCTGGCGCTCTACCGGCGCAGCATGGCGCTGCTGGCCCTTGCGCTCTGCGCGGCGATATTGTTGGGGTGGCTGTGATGACCGATGCACCCCCACCCAGAGATCACGGCGGCAATCTCGAGGCCGCGCTGGCCCGCTTTGGCGGCGCCGCCCCGGCTTGGCTCGACCTGTCGACCGGCATCAACCCGGCGCCCTTTCCGGTGCCGGCGATCTCGCCCGAGGCCTGGGCCGCCCTGCCGCGCAAGCGCGCGATGGACGGGCTGATCGCCGCCGCCCGCCAGGCCTATGCCACGCCGGCCCGGATCCTGCCCACCCATGGCGCCCAGGGCGCCATTCAGCTTGTGCCCTGGCTGCGGCCGCCGGGCCGCGCCGCCGTGCTGTCGCCGACCTACAACGAACATGCCGCCGCGCTGCGCAGCGCCGGCTGGCAGGTAACGCCAGTGGCCACGGCCCAGGCGGCCGAGGGCGCCGATCTGGCGGTGGTGGTCAACCCCAACAACCCCGACGGCGGCCGCCTGTCGCCGGAGCGGCTGGAACAGCTGGCGGATACCGTCGGGCTGCTGATCGTCGACGAAAGCTTTGCCGATCCCGAGCCGGCGTTCTCGGTCGCGCCGCGACTTGGCGCGGCGCTGGCCAATGTCGTGGTGCTGCGGTCATTCGGCAAGTTCTACGGGCTGGCCGGCCTGCGGCTGGGCTTTGCCCTGGCGCAGGGGCCTCTGGCCACCCGGCTGGCCGAGCTGGCCGGGCCCTGGCCGGTCTCGGGACCCGCGATCGAGATCGCCAGCGCCGCCCTGACCGACACCGGCTGGCAGCAGGCGACCTGTCACCGGCTGGCGCAGGACGCGGCGCGGCTCGACCGGCTGGCCGCCGCCGCGGGCTGGCCGCTGGTCGGTGGCACGCCGCTGTTTCGCACCTATGCCGCGCCGGATGCGCAGGCGGCGCAGGACCGGCTGGCGGCGCATCACGTCTGGTCGCGGGTGTTTCCCTATTCACAGCAGTGGATCCGCCTCGGGCTGCCACCGGCCGACCGCTGGCCGCAGCTCGAACGGGCCTTCGCCACCGTCACCGCCTAACGCGCCAGCCCCAACAGGCCCGCCACGTCGAGATGCGTCTCGAGATGGTCCGCCAGCGCATCCAGCGTCGCCTCGACACCGTCATCATAGCCGAGATCCGAGGCCCGCGCGCCAAGCTGCGTCAGCCAGGCCCGGCGGAATCCATCATCGGCGAACATGCCGTGCAGATAGCTGCCGCTGACCAGACCATCGGCCGAACAGGCGCCTTCGGGCTGGCCCGCGATCTCGGCAAATGGGCGCCGTCGGTCCGGGCCGTCGGAACGGCCGATGTGGATCTCGTAGCCGCGAAACGCCTGTTTCAACGTGGCATGGCACGCCTGCACCAGCCGCAGGCTCTTGTCGCCGCCCATCACCGTGGTGATGTCCAGAAGCCCCAGCCCCGGGGTCTCGCCCGGCGGCCCTTCGATGCCCTCTGGATCGGCCACAACCTGGCCCAGCATCTGATAGCCGCCGCAGATGCCGAGGATGCGGCCACCGCGCCGGCGATGCGCCGCTAAGTCGATATCCCAGCCCTGCCGGCGCAGGAAATCGAGATCGGCACGGGTCGATTTCGACCCCGGCAGGATGACCAGGTCCGCATCGCCCGGAATGGCCCGGCCCGGCGGCAGCATGGTGACCCGCGCCCCCGGTTCCTGCACCAGCGGATCGAGATCGTCGAAATTGGCGATCCGCGAGAACTGGAGACAGACCACATGCAGCCCGTCGCGGCCGCGCGGCGGCGCAATGTCGAGCGCATCCTCGGCCGGCAGCCGCCAGGCCTCGGGAAACCAGGGCGCGACGCCAAAGCCGCGCCAGCCGGTCTGCGCCTCGATCATCCGGTACCCGTCATCGAACAGTGTCGGATCGCCGCGGAACTTGTTGATCAGAAACCCGGCGATGCGGGCGCGGTCACCCTCGGGCAGCACCGCTTGGGTGCCGACGATCTGCGCGATCACCCCGCCCCGGTCGATGTCGCCACAGAGCACCACCGGCACCTCCGCCGCCTCGGCAAAGCCCATGTTGGCGATGTCGCCGCGCCGCAGGTTGACCTCGGCCGGGCTGCCCGCGCCCTCGACGATCACCAGATCATGCGCCGCCTTCAGGCGTTCGAAACTCTCGAGCACCGCCGCCATCAGCCGTGGTTTCATCTGGCCGTAGTCGCGCGCCCGCGCGGTGGTCAGACGCTTGCCCTGCACCACTACCTGGGCGCCGATATCGGTCTCGGGCTTGAGCAGCACCGGGTTCATGTCGACATGTGGCGCCAGGCCGCAGGCCAGCGCCTGAAGCGCCTGCGCCCGGCCGATCTCGCCGCCCTCGGGGGTCACGGCGGCATTGTTCGACATGTTCTGCGACTTGAACGGCGCCACGCTCAGCCCGCGCCGACGGGCGGCGCGGCAGAGCCCGGCCACCAGCATCGACTTGCCGACATTGGAGCCGGTGCCCTGGATCATCAGCGCCGGCATGCGACGGCTCCCCGGCTCAGAATTCCACGCCCTTCTGGGCCTTGATGCCATCGCGGAACGGATGTTTGACAAGCGTCATCTCGGTCACCAGATCCGCCGCCACGATCAGCTCGGGCTTGGCATTGCGCCCGGTCAGGCAGACATGGGTCATCTCCGGCTTGCGGGTTTGCAGGAACGCGACCACGTCGTCGATGTCGAGATAATCGTTGCGCAGCGCGATGTTGATCTCGTCGAGCAGCACGAACCGGATCTCGGGGTCGAGGATCTGGCTCTTGGCGATCTCCCAGCCGGCCTGCGCCGCGGCGATGTCGCGGGCGCGGTCCTGGGTTTCCCAGGTAAAGCCTTCTCCGGAAACGAAGAACCGGCATTCCTCGGCAAAGCGGTTGCGGATCATTTCGGCCTCGCCGGTGATCCAATTGCCCTTGATGAACTGCACCACCGCGCAGGGCATGCCATGGGCGATACAGCGCAGGATCATCCCGAACCCCGAGGACGACTTGCCCTTGCCGGTGCCGGTATGCACGAGGATCAGGCCCTTCTCGTCGGTCTTGGTCGCCATCATGCGATCGCGCGCGGCCTTGATCTTCTTCATCTTCTCGGCGTGGCGCGCGTTTTTCTCTTCGATCATCCCCATCTCCGGACTTGACTCGTATACGGAATTCGTCCCATGTGCCCTGACGCTGGTGCCTGTGTAAACAGGTGAAAAGGGAATGTGTAACCCTGGTGCCCCGTGACGGGACGCCCGGGCCAAACGCAGCCGCCCCCGCGACCGTGAACGGAAAAGGGCGCTCGAAGCCACTGGCCTGACAGGCCGGGAAGGCAGAGCGACCGCCGGGCCCCGGGCCCAGAATTCCGTGAGCCGGGAGACCTGCCAGCCCGACTGATGAGACCGGACGGGGTGTGCCGGTGTCGGAGTGTGTCCGTTGCCGGCCACCATTCCGCCGATACCCCTGTCTGCCAAGCCGATGGGGCACGCGAGAATGAAAGACTCTGCGCACGAGCAGGACACCACCGCCACCACAACCGAGCTGCTGGTCTGCGTGACCTGCCGCCGCAAGGGCGCCGCGCCCGAGGATGACCGCCGCCCCGGCCAGGTGCTCTTTGACCGGATCACCGCCACCGGTGCGCCCGAAGGGCTGCGGGTGACACCGGTGGAATGCCTGCAAAACTGTTCCAACGCCTGCACCGTCGCCCTGCGCGGCGGCGCCGGGAAATGGACCTATGTCTTTTCCAACGTCGACGAGACTGACGGCGCCGAAATGCTGCTGGCCGGGGCGGCACAGTATCACGCGGCCGCCGACGGGGTGATCCCCTGGCGCGAACGGCCCGAGCATTTCAAGCGCAACTGCCTGACCCGCATTCCCCCGATCATTGCCACACCCAAGGACGCCTGACCCATGAGCGATCTCGCCAAACTCCCCGTCACCATCGTCACCGGCTTTCTCGGCGCCGGCAAGACGACGCTGATCACCCATCTGATGAAGAACCCCGGCGGCCGTCGGCTGGCGGTGGTGGTCAACGAATTCGGCGATGTCGGCGTCGATGGCGAGATCCTGCGGGACTGCGCCATTCCCGACTGCCCGGCCGAGAACATCGTCGAACTGGCCAATGGCTGCATCTGCTGCACCGTGGCGGATGATTTCATCCCCACCATCGAGGCGCTGATGGCGCTCGACCCGCGCCCCGATCACATCCTGATCGAGACCTCGGGGCTCGCCCTGCCCAAGCCGCTGCTCAAGGCCTTCGAATGGCCGGCGATCCGCGCCCGCGTCACGGTCGACGGGGTGATCGCCCTGGCCGATGCCGAGGCGGTGGCGGCGGGCCGCTTTGCCCCCGACGTCGCGGCGGTGGATGCGCAGCGGCTGGCCGACGACAGCCTCGACCACGAAACGCCGCTGTCGGAGGTCTTCGAAGACCAGATCGCCTGCGCCGACATCGTGCTGCTGACCAAGCCCGACCTTGCCGGGCCGGAGGGCGTCGCCCGGGCCAGGGATCTGATCGCCGCCGAGGCGCCGCGGGTGCTGCCGGTGGTCGAGGTCGCCGAAGGCGCGGTCGATCCCCGCATCATCCTCGGCCTCGGCGCCGCCGCCGAGAGCGATCTCGACGCACGGCCCAGCCACCACGACACCCCGCATGACCACGATCACGAGGATTTCGAAAGCATCGTCGTCGACCTCCCCGAGCTGGCCGATGCCGCCGATCTGGTTGCCGCGATCGAGCGCCTGGCCAAGAGCCACAACATCCTGCGGGTCAAGGGCCATGCCTCGGTTGCCGGCAAGCCGATGCGCCTACTGGTGCAGGCGGTGGGCGCGCGGGTGCGCCACCAGTTCGACCGGCTCTGGGCCCCCGACGAGGCCCGCCGGGGCCGGCTGGTGGTGATCGCCGAACATGAC
Organism: Marinovum sp. PR37; assembly: GCF_028807375.1. Classification (NCBI taxonomy): domain Bacteria; kingdom Pseudomonadati; phylum Pseudomonadota; class Alphaproteobacteria; order Rhodobacterales; family Roseobacteraceae; genus Marinovum; species Marinovum sp. PR37. The sequence goes on from NZ_JARAML010000004.1 coordinate 62,006, forward strand.
GACCTGCGCCCGGAGGAAATCCGCGCCGCGCTGACCGACCTCGCGCCGCAGCCCGCGGAGTAACCCGCCGGTGCACGTCGTCTTTCGCGAGAGCCACGGGCTGGAGGATACCGGCACGCCGGTCGACCTGGGGCAGGACCCGGCCGATCTCGTCGTGCTGTCGTTCTCCGACAGCGACCTCGGGGCTTTCGCCGCCGCCTGGCATCGCGGCGGCGGGCCGGCCGGGGCGCTGCCGACGCTGCGGCTGGCCAGCCTCGCGGCCTTGCAGCATCCGCTGTCGGTCGACACCTACGTCGAACAGACGCTGGCCGGGGCCAAGGGCATCCTGGTCCGACTGATCGGCGGCGTGCCCTATTGGGATTACGGTCTGCGCCAGCTTTCCGCGCTGGCGCAGTCGCGCGGCATCGCGCTGGCCGTGCTGCCGGCGGACGGCCGCGAGGATGCCCGGCTCGACGCGGTCTCGACCCTGCCGGTCTCGACGCTCCGGCGGCTGGCGCATCTCTGCGACACCGGCGGCGCGGTGGCCGCACAGGCGGCGCTGGCGCAGCTGGCGCTGGCCTCGGGGCTCTATGCCGCTCCAGTCCCCGGCTCCAAGGCGCTGCCGCCGATCGGGCTCTGGACGCCCGAGACCGGCGCGATGGCCCCCGATGCCGATCCGCCGCGCCCGGCACCGGTCCAGGACGGGCCGCTGGCGGGCCGCAAGCTTCTCTTGGTGTTCTACCGCTCCTATCTGGTGGCGGCCGACATGGCGCCGGTCGAGGCGCTGTTTGCCGCCTTCCGGGCCGCGGGCGCCGAAGTCATCGGGCTCTACGCACCCTCGCTCAAGCTGCCGGAACTGACCGAAGACCTGCGCGCCACGGTCAGCGCGCAATCGCCCGACGCCATTGTCAATCTCACCGCCTTTTCCGGCCGTGGCGCGGCCGGGGCCTCGGTGCTCGACGCCGCCGGCGTGCCGGTGTTTCAGGCGGCCCTCGCCACCTCGACGCACGCCGCCTGGCAAGCCGCCGAACGCGGGCTGTCGCCAGCCGATCTGGCGATGCATGTGGTGCTGCCGGAAGTCGACGGCCGGCTGATGGGTGGCGTGGTGTCGTTCAAGGCAGAGGCCGAGCGCGACCCCGACCTGCAATTCGCCCGCCGGCAACACAGGCCGGTGCCGGAGCGCATCGGCGCGCTGGTCGCGCGGGTCGGCGGCTGGCTGCGTCTCGCCGGGCGCGCCCCGGCGGAACGGCGGCTGGCGCTGGTGCTCTCGACCTATCCCGGCAAGCACTGGAACCTCGGCCATGCGGTGGGGCTCGACGCGCCCGCCTCGGCCAAGGCGATCCTGTCCGATCTGCGCGCGGCGGGCCACGATATCGCCGAGGCCGGCGATCTCACCTCGCGGTTGCAGAGCGACGCGATCAAACTGCCGCTTGCGGCCTATCACGATGCCCTCGCCCGCCTGCCCGAGCCGTTGCGCGACCAGCTTGCCGAGAGCTGGGGGCCGCCGGAGACGGATGCGCTCTGCCGTGACGGCGCCTTTCACTTTGCCGCCGTCGACCTCGGCGGCGCGCTGGTCGCCTTGCAGCCCGAGCGCGGCGAGACGCGGGCGCGCGACGACGACTACCACGATCTCTCGCGGGTGCCCCGCCACGGCTATGTCGCCTTTTACCTGATGCTTCAGAACCGTGCCGATGCGCTGATCCACATTGGCGCCCATGGCACGCTGGAATGGCTGCCCGGGAAATCCGTTGCCTTGTCCGAGACCTGCTGGCCCGAGGCGCTGACCGGCGCCTTGCCGGTGATCTATCCCTTCATCGTCAACGATCCCGGCGAGGCGGCGCAGGCCAAGCGGCGGATCGGCGCGGTGACGCTAGGCCATCTGCCACCGCCTCTGGCCGACAGCGACACGCCCGACCGGCTGGCCCATCTCGAGGCGCTGCTGGACGAGTTCTCCAATGCCGACGGGCTCGATCCACGCCGCCGCGACCGGCTTCAGGCCGATATCCGCGCCGAGGCGCAGGCGCGCGGCGTCGAGGACGACCTGGGCCTCGATCGCGCCAGCTCCACCGCCGAGGCGATCACCCGCATCGACCGCTTTGTCTGTGACATCAAGGAAAGCCAGTTCGGCGAGGGGCTGCATGTCTGGGGCCGCGCCGACAGCACCGATCCCTCCATCGCCGATGCCGTGGCGCAGGAACGGGCGGCGCTGCCGGCCGCGCTTGCCGGCCAGCGGATCGCGGGCGGGCCCTCGGGTTCGCCCTATCGCGGCCGCGCCGACGTGCTGCCCACCGGCCGCAACCTCTTTACCACCGATCCGCGTGCCGTGCCGACCCGATCGGCCTTTGCCCAGGGCGTGACACTGGCCGAAGAACTGGTGCGCCGGCATCTTCAGGACGAGGGCGACTGGCCACGCGGGCTGATCGTCGATCTCTGGGGCTCGGCCACCATGCGCACGGCGGGGGAGGAATTTGCCATGGCACTGCACCTGCTGGGTGTGCGGCCGGTCTGGGACGCCGGGTCGGAACGGGTCTCCGGCATCGAGGTGCTGCCGATCGCCGAGCTCGACCGGCCGCGCATTGACGTCACTCTGCGGGTCTCGGGCCTGTTCCGCGATGTCTTTCCGGCGCTGTCGGCGCTGTTTTCCCGCGCCGTGCGGGCCTTGGCGGCGCGCGACGAGGCGCCCGACTGGAACCCCTATGCCGGCCGCGAGGTCGGCGCGCGGGTCTACGGCCCGGCGCCGGGCAGCTTCGGGCTGGGGCTGGGCGATCTGCCCGACAGCTCCGGCGCGCCCGCCCGCGCCGCCGCCGGCGAGGCCTGGCTCCGGGCTTCAAGCTGGGCGCTGGACGGCGACAGCGCACGGCACGACAGCAGCGGCCTCCGCGACCGGGTGGCCGGGGCCGACAGCTTCGTGCACCTTCAGGACCTGCCCGAGACCGATCTTCTGCTGGCGGCCGATTACGCCGCGCATGAGGCCGGCTTTGCCGCCGCGCAGGGGGTGACCGGCGGCAACGCCCGGCTCTATCACCTTGACAGCACCCGCCCCGACCGGCCCCGTGCCCGCGCCCTGCCCGAGGAAATCGCCCGCGTGGTGCAGGCCCGCGCCGCCAATCCGCGCTGGATCGCCGGGATGCGACGGCACGGCTTTCGCGGCGCCGCCGAGATTGCCGCGACGCTCGAACATATGGCCGCCTTTGCCCATCTCGCCGGGGCGGTGGCGCCGCATCTCTTTGATCTCTACCATGCCGCGACGCTGGGCGACCCCGAGACCGAGGCCTTTCTGCGCGCCGCCAACCCCGGCGCCCATGCCGCGATGCAGGATCGGTTCCGCGCGCTCTGGCAGGCCGGACTCTGGCGGTCGCAGCGCAATTCCGTACTGGCCGAAATGGCGGCCGCGACATGAGCGCGCCGCTGGTCAAGGGCTGGTGCCCCGGCGCCCATCGTCCGATGCGCTCGGGCGACGGCTTGGTGGTGCGGCTGCGGCCGTTTCGCGGCGAGGTCTCGGCGGCGCAGGTGCTGGCGCTCTGCGATCTGTCGCGGCGCTACGGCTCGGGGCTGATCGAGCTGACCTCGCGCGGCAACCTGCAAATCCGCGGCGTCTCATCCGAGGATCACCCGGCGCTCTTGCAGGCGCTTGACGGCCACGGCCTGATCGACAGCGACCCGGCGCAGGAAAGCCGCCGCAACATCCTCGTCGCCCCCGACCGCGCGGCAGGCGACCTGACCGACAGGCTTTATGACGCGCTGCTGGCCACCCTGCCCGGCCTGCCCCCCCTGCCCGAGAAGATGGGCGTCGTGCTCGACACCGGGGCCCGGGCGGTGCTGGGCGCCGGCTCCGGCGATTTCCGGTTCGAGCTGGCCACCGACGGCGGGCTGATCCTGCGTGCCGATGGCGCGGCGCGGGGCCGGAGGATTGCCGAAGATGGCGCCATGGCCGCGATGACCGCGCTGGCGCAATGGTTCGTCGAGACCGGCGGCCACGCGGCCGGCCGGATGGCACGGCATCTGCGCCGCCAGCCCCTGCCGCAGTGCTGGCAGGAAGCCGCGCCACGGGCGCAATCCGCGCCGCCGGTGCCCGGCCCCGAGGCCGCGGATATGATCCTCGGCGCGCCTTTCGGCAGCCTGGAGGCCGCGGCGTTGGAGGCGGTGATGCGGAGGAGCGGCGCAGTGGCGCTGCGGCCGATGCTGGGCCGGCTGATCCGCCTGCGCCACGCCCGCGCCATCGCCGCGCCGGGCTTTGTCACCACGCCGGGCGCGCGGCTGCTCGAGGTGGACGCCTGCCCCGGTGCGCCGCTCTGCCCGCGCGCCACTGTCGACACCCGCGCTCTGGCGCGACAGCTCGCGCCGCGCACCCGTGGCCGCCTGCATGTCTCGGGCTGCGCCAAGGGCTGCGCCAATCCGCGCGCCGCCGATATCACCCTCGTGGGGCGCGATGGCGGCTTCGACCTTGTCCGCAACGGCACGGCGGCCGACCCGCCTGCGCGGCGCGGCCTTGCCCCTTCGCACCTCATTGACCTGATCGGGATGACCTGAATGCCCTACGATTACGAAAAGGATGGCGCCGCCATCTACAAGCAGAGTTTCGCGACGATCCGGGCCGAGGCCGATCTCGCCCGCTTCGACCCCGAGGAAGAGCCGATCGCGGTGCGGATGATCCATGCCGCCGGGCTGGTCGGCCTGGAGCGTGACATCCGCTTCTCGCCGGGCTTTGCCCGTGCCGCGCGGGCCGCGCTGGCCGCCGGTGCGCCGGTGTTCTGCGATGCGCGCATGGTCTCGGAGGGGGTCACACGGCCGCGCCTGCCGGCCGACAACGCGGTGATCTGCACCCTACAAGACCCGGCGGTGCCGGAACTCGCGCGCGACATGAACAACACCCGTTCGGCGGCGGCGCTCGAACTCTGGCGGCCCCGGCTCGCCGGCGCGCTGGTGGCGATCGGCAATGCGCCGACGGCGCTGTTTCACCTGCTCAACATGCTCGAAGACCCCAACTGCCCGCGCCCGGCGGCGATCATCGGCTGCCCGGTGGGCTTTGTCGGCGCGATGGAAAGCAAGGCGGCGCTCTGGCAGGCGCAGCCGGTGCCCTGCTGCATCGTCGAAGGCCGGCTCGGCGGCAGCGCGATCACCGTCGCAGCGATCAACGCCATCGCGAGCCGCGCGGAATGACCGTGCAGCAGGAGGTCCGGGCGGCGGCGGCGCAGGCGGTGAAAGGCACGATCTGGGGGGTCGGCCTCGGGCCGGGCGATCCCGAGCTGATGTCGGTGCGCGCCGACCGGCTGTTGCGTGGCGCCAGCCACGTGGCCTATTTCCGCAAGGCCGGGCGCAGCGGCCAGGCGCGGCGCATCGTCGAGGGGATGCTGCCCGACGGCGTGGTCGAGATCGCCATGGAATATCCGGTGACCACGGAAATTCCGCTGACCGATCCGCGTTACAACGCGCTGCTCTCGGCCTTCTACAGCGACTGCACCACGCGATTGCAGGCGCTGGCCGAGGCCGGGCACGATGTGCTGGTTCTGGCCGAGGGCGATCCGTTCTTCTATGGCTCCTTCATGCACTTGCATGCCCGGCTGCGCGATCTGGTGCCGGTCCAAGTGGTGCCGGCGATCACCGGCATGGGCGCGGCCTGGGCCGCGACCGATGCGCCGATCACCTGGGGCGACGACGTGCTTGCCACGCTGATGGGCACCTTGCCGGAAGAGGTGCTGGTGACCCAGATGCAGCAGGCCGATGCGCTGGTCGTCATGAAGATCGGCCGCAATATCGACAAGATCCGCCGCGCCCTGCGCCGCGCCGGCCGTTTCGAGGCCGCCTGGCTGGTGGAATATGCCGCCATGCCCGATCAGACCGTGCAGCGTCTGTCCGAGGCCGAGGAAAGGATCACCCCCTATTTCTCGATCATCATCGTGCACGGACAGGGGCGCCGGCCATGAGCGGCTGGCTTGTCATCGCCGGTCTCGGCCCCGGGGCCGATGGCCTCGTCACCCCCGAGGTCCGTGCCGCGCTGGCCGAGGCGACCGACGTGGTGGGCTATATCCCCTATGTCGCCCGCGTGGCGCCACGGCCCGGGCTGACGCTGCATCCCTCGGACAATCGCGTCGAGATCGACCGGTCGCGCCATGCGCTGGAAATGGCCGCCGCTGGCCGGCGCGTGGTCGTCGTTTCATCCGGCGATCCCGGCGTCTTTGCCATGGCCTCGGCGGTTTTCGAGGCGCTCGAAGCCGGGCCGCCCGCCTGGCGCGACCTCGAGATCCGCGTGCTGCCGGGGATCACCGCGATGCTGGCCGCCGCCGCCCGCGCCGGGGCGCCGCTGGGGCATGATTTCTGCACCCTCAACCTCAGCGACAATCTCAAGCCCTGGGCGCTGATCGAAAAGCGCCTGCGCCTTGCCGTCGAGGCCGATTTCGCCATGGCCTTCTACAACCCGCGCTCGAAGTCGCGGCCCGACGGGTTCCGCCGCGCGCTCGACCTGCTCAAGACCGCCTGCGGCGATGCCCGACCGGTGATCTTTGCCCGCGCCGTTTCAACCCCCGAGGAAGAGATCCGGGTGGTGCCGCTGCCGGAAACCACGCCCGAGATGGCCGATATGCGCACCCTGGTGATCGTCGGCGCCTCGACAACCCGGCTGATCGCGCGGCAGGGTGCGCCGATCGTCTATACCCCGCGTTCGGTGCGGGCATGAGCCAGCCAGCGCAGCACCTCCTCCGGGTCGTGGGTTTCCGGGCGCGGCGGGATCGCGGGCCGGTCGATCATGATCACCGGCAGGCCCAGCGCCCGCGCGGCGGCGATCTTGGCAAAGGCGCCGCTGCCGCCGGAATTCTTGGACACCACCACCTCGATCCCGTGCCGGTCAAGCAGCGCGGCATCGGCCTCCTGCCGGAACGGGCCCCGGTCGACGATCACCGCATGGTCGGGGAAGGCGGGCGGCGTGACCGGCGGATCGACCAGCCGCAGCAGGTAGAAATGCTGCGGATTGACGGTGAAGGCCGGCAGATGCATGCGCCCCACCGCCAGCATCACCCGCGTCGCCGGGGTGTCCAGCGCCGCCACCGCGCCGGCGATATCACTCACCCGCGTCCAGCGGTCGGCGGCGGTCTGCTGCCAGGGCGCGCGGGTCAGCGCGATCAGCGGCACCGCGCGCGCGTCACAGGCGGCGACGGCATGTGCGCTCATCTGTGCGGCAAAAGGATGGGTGGCATCGATCACATGGCTGATCCGCGCCTCGGCAAGATAGCGCGCCAGCCCCTCGGCGCCGCCAAAGCCGCCGATCCGCAGCGGCAGCGCCTGCGCCGCCGGATTGGCAACACGGCCGGCCATCGACACGGTGCCGCGCAGCCCGGCCTCGGCCAGCCTTTGGCACAGCCGCGTGGCTTCGAGCGTGCCGCCCAGCACCAGAAGGTTCGGTTGCATGTCTGAGGCTCCCTGGCTCACCATCGTCGGTCTCGGCGAAGATGGCCCGGACGGGCTCTGCGCTGCAAGCCGAAGCGCGCTGGCGCGGGCGGAAATCGTCTTCGGCCCGCCGCGTCACCTGTCGCTTCTGCCGGCGCGCGAAACCGCACCCGGGGCCGAGCGCTTGGACTGGCCGGTGCCCTTCGCCGACGGCGTGACCCGGCTGATGGGCCTGCGCGGACGGCAGGTGGTGGTGCTGGCCTCCGGCGATCCTTTCTGGTTCGGCGCCGGCGCGGTGCTGGCGCGGCGGCTGTCGCGCGGCGAATGGCGGGCCTTTCCTGGCCGCGCGACCTTTTCGCTGGCGGCGGCACGCCTGGGCTGGCCGCTGGAACGCACCGCCTGCCTCGGCCTGCACGCCGCGCCGCTGGCCCGGCTGCGGCCGCAACTGGCACCGGGGCGGCGGCTGATCGTCCTTCTGCGCGATGGCACGGCGGTGGCCGAACTCTGCGACTATCTCGTCGCGCAGGGCTTTGGCGCCACCGGGCTGACGGTGATGGAATGTCTCGGCGGCCCGCGCGAGCGCCTCACCGAGAGCTGCGCCGAGGCGCTGGCCGATCAGAGCTTTGCCGCGCCGGTCTGTGTCGCGCTGGAGGTGGCGGGGCAAGGCGCGGTACTACCCCTGGCCTCGGGGCGGCCGGACAGCTGGTTCGACAATGACGGCCAGATCACCAAGCGGCCGATCCGCGCGCTGACCCTCTCGGCGCTGGCGCCCCGGCCGGGTGAGCATCTCTGGGACATCGGCGGCGGCTCGGGCTCGATCGGCATCGAATGGCTGCTTGCCGATCCGAGCCTGAGCGCCACCACGATCGAGCCCCGCGCCGACCGGGCCGCCCGCATCGCCGGCAATGCCGCGCGTCTGGGTGTCGAGCGGTTGCAGGTCGTCACCGGCGCGGCGCCGGCGGCGCTGGACCGGTTGCCGCCGCCCGACGCGGTCTTTGTCGGCGGCGGGCTGGGGCCCGAGCTGCTGGCGCATCTGGTACGACTTCCCGGAGGTCCGCGCCTTGTCGCCAATGCGGTGACGCTGGAGACCGAGGCGCTGCTCGTCGCGGCACAGGCGGAACACGGCGGCGACCTGCTGCGCGTCGCGCTGTCTTCGGTGGCGCCGATCGGGCCGAAACGCGGCTGGAAATCGGCCTATCCGGTGGTGCAATGGCGGTGGGCGAGATGATCGTCGCGGGCTTCGGATTTCGCCGCGATGCCAGTGCGGCGAGCCTGCGCGATGCCTTTGACCGGGCGCGCGGGGATCATCCCGTATCCGGCCTCGCCACCGCCGCCGACAAGGCCGGCACGGCGCAGTTCCGCGCCTTGTCGGCGGCGCTCGGCCTGCCCGCCTGCCCCGTCGCGCCCGAGGCCCTGACGCCGCAGGCCACCCACACCCATTCGCCCCGCGTCGCGGCCGCGCGCGGCACCGGCTCGGTGGCCGAAGCCGCCGCGCTGGCCGCCGCCGGCCCCGGCGCGCGGCTGCTCGCGCCCCGGATTATCTCCGCAGACCGCATGGCCAGCTGCGCGCTGGCCATGTCTCTCCCCGAAGGACAGACCCAATGACCGTTCACTTCATCGGCGCCGGCCCCGGCGCCCCCGATCTTCTGACCCTGCGCGGCCGCGACATCATCGCCGCCTGCCCGGTCTGCCTCTATGCCGGCTCGCTGGTGCCCGAGGCGATCCTGCAACATTGCCCGCCGGGCGCGCGCATCGTGAACACCGCGCCGCTCGACCTCGACCGGATCATCGACGAGATCCGCGATGCCCATGCCGCCGGTCAGGATGTGGCGCGGCTGCATTCCGGCGACCTCTCGGTCTGGTCGGCGATGGGCGAACAGATGCGCCGGCTCAAGGCGCTGGACATCCCGGTCTCGGTCACCCCCGGAGTGCCAGCTTTTGCCGCCGCCGCCGCCGCGCTTGGCGCCGAGCTGACGTTGCCCGGGCTGGCGCAATCGGTGGTATTGACCCGCACCCCCGGCCGTGCCTCCTCGATGCCCCAAGGCGAGAGCCTGACCAATTTCGCTGCCACAGGCGCGACGCTGGCCCTTCACCTCTCGATCCAGAAAATCGCCCGGGTCGTCGCCGATCTCACCCCCGCCTATGGCGCGGATTGCCCGGTGGCGGTGGTCTACCGCGCGAGCTGGCCGGACCAGAAGATCCTGCGCGGCACCCTGGCCGACATCGAGGCGCAACTTGACGGCGGCATCACCCGCACCGCGCTGATCCTCGTCGGCCCGGCGCTGGCCGGCGAAGGCTTTGACGAAAGCTGCCTCTATGCCGTCGACTACGACCGGCGCTACCGGCCGCAGAGCGCCGACAGCCCCTGGACCGACTGGACCCCCGACGCCGAGGGAGCCGCGACACATGGCTGATGTTCCCGGCCTGCTGATCTCGGCGCCCTCCTCGGGCACCGGCAAGACTACCGTCATGCTGGGGCTGTTGCGGGCGCTGGCCGAGGACGGCTTGCAGGTGCAGCCGTTCAAATCCGGCCCCGACTACATCGATCCGGCCTTTCACCGCCCCGCCAGCGGCCGCCACAGCTTCAACCTGGACGGCTGGGCGATGGGCGCCGGTCTGTGGCAGGCGATTGCTTCGCAGGCCGCAGGCGCCGATATCTGCGTCGCCGAGGGCTCGATGGGGCTCTACGACGGCGTCGCCACCCGCGGCCAGCAAGGCTTCGGCTCCAGCGCCGAGACGGCGCTGGCGATGGGCTGGCCGGTGGTGCTGGTGCTCGACGTCAGCGGTCAGGCGCAGAGCGCCGCCGCCACGGCGCTGGGCTTTCGGACCTACAGGCCCGAGCTGCCCTTTGCCGGGGTGATCCTCAACCGGGTCGCCTCGCCCCGGCACGAACGGCTGGCACGGCTGGGGATGGAGCAGGCCGGTCTGCCGGTGCTGGGCGTGCTGCCCCGGCGCGGCGACCTTGCCTTGCCGGAGAGGCACCTGGGACTGATCCAGGCGGTCGAACATCCCGACCTCGAGGCCGCCATCGCCACCTATGCCGCCTTCCTGCGCGACCATGTCGACCTGGCCGCGCTGCGCGCCGCCGCGCGCGGCCTGCCGGTGCCGGGCGCCGCCGCCCTGCCGCCACCGCCGGCCCAGCGCATCGCCATTGCCCGGGATGCGGCGTTTTCCTTCACTTATCCGCATCTGCTTCAGGGCTGGCACGACGCCGGGGCCGAGATCCTGCCGTTCTCGCCTTTGGCCGACGAACCGCCCGATCCGCAGGCCGATGTGGTCTGGCTGCCCGGCGGCTATCCCGAGCTGCACGCCGGCCGGCTCGCCGCCGCCGAAAACTTCCGCGCCGGGCTGCGCCGCCACGCCGAGCGCCGGCCGGTGCATGGCGAATGCGGCGGATACATGGCATTGGGCGCGGCGCTGATCGACAAACAGGGCACAGCCCACCGGATGGCCGGGCTGCTGGGGCTGGTCACCAGCTACGAGACGCGCAAGTTCCACCTGGGTTATCGCCGCGCGACGCTGAAGGCGCCGATGCCAGGCCATGCGGTGGGCACCGCGCTGCGCGGCCACGAATTCCACTATTCCACCATCCTCGAGCAGCCCGACGCGCCGCTGGCGGCGGTCACTGATGCCGACGGCACGCCGGTGCCGGAAACCGGATCCCTGCGCGGCCGGGTCTCGGGCAGCTTCTTTCACCTCATCTCGGCCGAGGAGACGGCATGACGCAGGACACCCCCCAGGGCATCGTCAGCTTCGTCAGCTCCGGCCCCGGCGATCCCGAGCTGCTGACCGTCAAGGCGGTGGATCGGCTGGGCCGTGCCGATGCGGTGCTGTATGACGATCTGTCCTCCGGCCCGATCCTCGAGCTGGCCCGCAACGGCGCCGATCTTGTCGGCGTCGGCAAACGCGCCGGGCGGCCCTCGCCGCGACAGGATCACGTCAGCCGGCTGCTGGTGGATTACGCCCGCACCGGCCAACGCGTGGTGCGGCTGAAATCCGGCGACAGCGGTATCTTCGGCCGGCTCGAAGAGGAGATCACGGCGCTCAAGGCAGCCGGGCTCGGCTATGAGATCATCCCCGGCGTGCCTTCGGCCTGTGCCGCCGCCGCCGCCGCCGGCATACCGCTGACCCGCCGGCTCACCGCGCGGCGAGTGCAATTCGCCACCGGCCATGACATCAGCGGGACCCTGCCGGAAGACGCCAACCTTGCCGCCCTGGCCGATCCCACGGCGGTGACCGCGATCTTCATGGGCAAACGCACCTTTCCCGGCCTCGCCGCCAAGCTCATCGCCCAGGGCCTGCCGCCCGACACCCCGGCGCTGCTCGCGGAATCGGTCAGCCGCCCCGACCAGCAATTGACCCGGCACAGCGTCGCCAGCCTCGCCGAGGCGCTGGCCCGCGAAACCGGCGACAAGGCCGGGCTCATCTTTTTCGGTCCACTGGCAGAGGAGTAAGGCAGACAGATCACAGACGCCGGGGACAGCCCCGGACCACAAGGAAAGCATGGTGCGCCGCGCGAGTGGCCACAGGGAACCGGGTGCAACTCCCGGACTGCCCCCGCAACTGTAAGCGGAGAGTGCCGAGGAACGTCCCACTGGCCGCGAGGCCGGGAAGGGCCGAGGCGCGATGACCCGCAAGTCAGGAGACCTGCCATGTGCCCCCTTTTCCACGCCCGCACGGGCAATTTCCGCTGCCGGAGGGGCAGCATCACGAGAAAGGAACTGACATGCATATCGAACCCGGCGTCGTTGACGGCGCCAAGATGACCTTTGCCTACACCACCGCCGCAGGGGCGGCGACCTATACCGCCAAGCAGACCGTGGACGATCTGTCGCGCAGCAACTCCGGCGCCTTTGCCTTGCGGACTCTGCTTGCCACCATCGGCGCTCTGCTGTTTTTCGAAGTGCTTCCGAATTTCCCGGTCGGCATCTCGGAAGTGCATTTCATCCTCGGCTCGACTCTCTTCCTGTTGCTCGGCACGGCGCCGGCGGCGCTGGGCCTGGCGATCGGGCTGCTGATCCAGGGGCTGTTCTTTGCCCCCACCGACATGCCGATGTATTTCGTCAATGTCACCACGCTGCTGGTGCCGCTCTTTGCCGCCTCGGCGCTGGCGCGCCGGATCATCCCGCGTGACACCGCCTATGTCGATCTGGCCTACAAGGACATGCTCAAGCTCTCGGCCGTCTACCAGGGCGGTGTGGTGACCTGGGTCGCCTTCTGGGCGTTCTATGGCCAGGGCGTCACCGCCGCGACCTTCCAGTCGGTCTGGACCTTCGGCGCCGCCTACATGCTGGTGCTGCTGATCGAGCCGCTGGCCGACCTGGCCGCGCTGGCCGGGGCCAAGGCGCTGCGCGACACCGGCGTCGCGCGCCTGCTTGCACCGCGGCTCTACCGCTCGGCGTAACGCCGCACGGCCGCTGAACCGGTCCGGGGCGCGCACGCGCCCCGGACTTCTGCGTGAAAGGACATTCCGATGATCAAGGACCTCTGGCTGATTGGCATCGGCACCGGCAGCCCCGCCCATGTGACGCTGGAAGGCATGCAGGCGCTGCGCGAGGCCGCGATCATCCTGCTGCCGCTCAAGGGCGACGACAAACAGGATCTGGCGGCGCTGCGCTACGCCATCCTCGAGGCAGCGGGCAGCGACGCCGAGATTCGCACCTTCATCTATCCCGAGCGCGACCCGGCGCTGCCCTATGGCGCGCGCGTCAGCGCCTGGCATGACGAGATTGCCCGCCGCTGGATCGCGGCGCTCGGCCCCGAGACGCCGCCGGGCCCGGTGGCCCTGATGGTCTGGGGCGATCCGGCGCTTTATGACAGCACGCTCAGGATCGCGCGGCGGCTGACGCCCTGCCCGCGCCTGCGCGTTGTGCCGGGCATCACCGCCGTGCAGGCGCTCACCGCCGCGCATGCGATCCCGCTCAACACCGTCGATGGCCCGATCCGGGTTACCACCGGGCGGCAGCTCCGCAGCCATGGCTTCCCGGAGGGCGAAGAAACCCTGGTGGTAATGCTCGACGGCGCTTGCAGCTTCCGCGACCTCGATCCGACCGGGCTGCATATCTGGTGGGGCGCCTACCTCGGCAGCGAGGCGCAGCTGTTGCGCGCCGGGCCGCTGGCCGAGACCGCCGCCGATATCGCCACCACCCGGGCCGAGGCCCGCGCCCGCCATGGCTGGATCATGGACACCTATCTGCTGCGTCGGTCCCCTGCCTGAGACCGTCCCGTCGCGGCCGGCGCCGGCCCGGCCTCAGGCCGCGACCAATGTGAGATCGAAGGTCACCTTCTGGTAATCGCCGGGCACCCTGCCGGACAGGTCGAAGCCCGTCGCCGGGAAACTGCCCGCCGGCATAGGCTGATAGCGCATCACCAGATCCGCGCGCACGCCGAACACTGTATCCTGATCGAGATAGGGGTCGTCCTCGGGAAAGACCTCGGTCACCAGCGGGCGGAAGCCCTCGGCCTCGGCAATGAAATGCAGGTGCGAGGGCCGCCAGGGATGGCGGCCGCAGGCGCGCAGGATGTCGCCCACCGGCCCATCCGAAGGCACGGTATATTCCACCGGCTTGACCGTGGTGAAGGCGTACCGTCCGTCGGCGCCCACCGTCTGAAGCCCATGGAAATCATAGGTATCCTGTTCCGGGTCCTGGCTGGAATAAAGCCCGTTCGGCGCGGTCTGCCAGATGTCGAGCCGGGCGCCGGGGATCGGATTGCCCTCGGGGTCTTTCACCACGCCTTCGACCAGCAGCACCGGCGCCTCGGTCTCGCCCCGCAGATCTCCGCCCACCGGCAGCGGCGGCGAGCCGGAGATATGGAACGGCCCCAGCACCGAGGACGAGGTGCCCTCGGCCGTCGAATGCAGCATGTCGACCAGCGACGACAGGCCCAGCACATCCGAAAGCAGCACGAATTCATGCCGCTCGGCATCCGAAATCTCGCCGGCGCGTTCGAGAAAGGCGATCCCGGTCTGCCATTCCGCATGGGTCAGGTTCACCTCCTTGGCAAAGGCATGCAGGTGGCGGACAAGGCTGGTCATCACTTCGCGCAGCCGGGGGTCGGTCTCTTCGCCCATGTAGCTGATGAAGGCCTCGGTGATGTTTTCCTGGGTGACATTGCGCATAGGGCAAACCTCTAATTCAGAATGGCAAGGCTGAGGGCGGGAAAGCGGATCAGCAGCACCAGCACCACCAGCATGACAAAGGCAAAGGGCAGCGCCCCGAGAAACACGTCCTTGAGCGAGATCCGCGCATCGTCGAGCGTGGCCTTGATGACAAAGCAGCTCAGCCCCAGCGGCGGCGTCAGCAGCCCGATCTCGGCCGCCACCACCGCGACAATGCCGAACCAGACCAGGCTGAGCCCCAGCGCCTCGATCAGCGGCAGGAACAGCGGCACCACGATCAGGATGATCGAGGCGGTGTCGAGGATGGTGCCGAGAAACAGCATCAGCACCACCAGCAGCACCATGATCCAGAAGAACGAGAACTCGTTGGCGGCCAGGATGGTCTGCAATTCGTTGGGCAGCCCGGCCAGCCCGAGCATCCGGGCATACATCGAGGCGGCGGTGATCAGAAACAGGATCGCGGCGGTGATATGGCCGGTCTCGATCACGGTTTCCCAGAAGCTGCGCCAGGTGATCCGGCGGCGCAGCGCCGCGATGACGATACCGAGAGCAGAGCCCGCCGCGCCGGCTTCGACCGGGGTGGTCCAGCCGGTGTAGATGCCGCCCAGCACGACGAGGATCAGACCGGCGATCGGCCCCAATTTCACCGCGATCTCGGACCAGGGCATCAGGGTCGCGGCTTCGACCTCGCGGCCACCGACAAAGCCCGGCGTCAGCCGCGCCATCAGCCAGATCGCCGCGACATATGCCGCTGCCAGCATCAGACCGGGCACCACGCCGGCCAGGAACATCTCGCCCACCGATTGCTCGGCCACGAAGGAATAGATGATCAGCATGGCCGAGGGCGGAATGATCATGCCCAGCACCGAAGAGCCCGCAACAACCCCCACGGCGAACCGCGGGTTGTAGTCGAAGTTCAGCATCTCGGGCACCGACATCTTGGAAAACACCGAGGCGCTGGCGATCGACGAGCCGGTGACCGCGGCAAACACCGCATTGGCCCCCACGGTCGCCATGCCGATGCCGCCGGTGATGCGGCGAAAGCCCTGGTTCATCACCGCATAGATATCGGCCCCCAGCCCCGCCTTGGAGACAATCAGCCCCATGAAGGTAAAGAGCGGAATCGTGGCAAAGGTGTATTCCATCGCACTGTCGCCGATGGCGATCTTGAGCAGCGCAAAGGACAGGTCGATGTTGTCGCGCATGATCCAGATGGCGAGAAAGCTCACCATTCCCAGCGCAATCGGGATATAGACCCCGAGATAGATCAGCACGATGATCGCGACGATCGAGAAAAGGCCAATTTCGACCGGCGTCATGATCCGCTTTCCAGTTCCGGTTGGTCATCGATCAGCGGGCGGGCGACATGCAGCAGGAAATGCACGACACAGAGCCCCGCGCTGAGCAGGATGACAAGCTTGACCGGCCACCAGGGCGCGGTGAACACCCCGGGCACGCCGAAATAATCCTGCGAGGCCCACATTTCCAGGAACTCGGGCCACATGGCATAGACCACCAGCGCCATGAAGATGGCGCTGATCAGGTCGATGGCACGGCTGAGCAGCCGGCCCTTGCGCGGCGCGCGCACTGCGAGCAGCCCCAGAAAGCCGTCGGATCGGGTCAGCCGGCCGACGCGGATGACGTCGGGCAGTTGCAGAAAGACGATGAGGACCATGGAGAATTGCACCACTTCCACCGCTCCGAGAAAGGGGCGATTGAACAATCCGCGGGCGATGATGTCATAATTCACCACCGCGACAAGCAGGACGACGACGAGGGTGCCGGCGGCATTGGCGGCCATCGCAATGCCGTCGGCAAGTCGTTTCACAGCGCTGCGCACCAGCTTTGCCTGACCGGGCTCAGTTGGTGGCCGCGTCGGCGGCCCAATCGCGCACCGGGGTAAAGCCCGCGTCTTTCAGCTTGGCCATGTAGGCCTGAAGCATCTCGGTGCCGGGCTGGCCGGCATCGTCCAGCCCCTTGGCCCATTCCGCCGCGATATTCGGCATCGCGTCGGCCCAGGCCGCGCGCTGGTCCTCCCCCAGTTCCGTGATCGTGCCGCCGGCGGCGACATAGGCGTTGCGGCTTTCCTCGGCGCGGTCCATGGCGATGCCCGCGACGTAATCGCGGTAGAGCACGGCGACCTCTTGCAGCGCCTCTTGCACCTCGGCCGGCAGCCCCTCCCAATAGTCCTTGTTCACGGTGATCGTCTTGGAATTCACCGCGCCAAGATCGGCGCGCAGCATATAGGGCGCGACCTCGGAGATCTTGAAGGTCGCCGCGGCTTCCGGCCAGAGCATGGCGTGATCGACAAGGCCGGTCTGCACCATGTTGTAGAAATCGGTCAACCCGCCGCGCACCCCGGCCGCGCCCTGGATGCCTTCGAGATAGCGCAGGTTCATGCCGGCGCCGGCAACCTTGTCACCCTCGATATCGGCCAGGCTCTCGACCGGCTCGCGCGAGAAGATCTGGTAGGTGTCAAGCACCACGCCGGTCGCCAGATAGACCTGGTTCTGCGCGTCGAACTCGGCTTGCATCGCCGGAAATTCCTTGGCGATCTCGTCCACCGCCCTGGCCACGGCGCGGGCATCGGCGGCGACAAACGGCGTGGCCGCCGCAATCGCCTGGCTCGGCAGTTTCGAATTGTGAAAGATCGTCGTCACGATGCCGATGTCGCCCAGCCCGAGCTTGATGCCCTCGAGCACGCCCTTGGGCTTGACGATGGTGCCGCCATAGCTTTCCTGCCAGTCCATCTGGTAATTGCCGGTCTCGGCGAGCCGCTTGTCGACCTCGGGAATGAAGAAATTGGTGAACTCCTGCACCCAGAGCGCCCGGGCCGGATAGCCGTCGATCACCACCGCCTTGATCGTCTCGGTCGCGTATGCGGGCAAGGCCGCGGTGCTCAGCGCAAGCCCGAGCACCGCGCGTTTAGCGAATGAATTGAACATGTCAGTCTCCTCCCAAAGTGTGACGCGGGCGTTCAGCCCTTGCGCCAGGTGATGTTCAGGTCCGTTCCGGATCTTTCGAACAGTTTCGAGATCGCGCAGAATTTGGCGGTCTCCGCGGCCACGTTTTGCAGCTCTTCTTCGGTGCATGGCCCATCGGCGGCCACGGCCAGCCGGATGGCGGTAAAGGGCACATCCACCTCCTCCATCAGAAGCACCCCGCGCCGATCGAAATCGACTTCCATGTCAAAGGCAAGATTGCCGATGTCGATGCCCAGGCTGTGGGCGCATTTGTGGCCGATCACATTGGTGCAACCGATCAGCGCCGCATAGGCGGTGGCAGTGGGTGACGGCCCCTCATTGGTGCCGCCGCGGGCCACCGGCTCGTCGATCACCACGGTGTTGCCGTCAATTTCGGCCTCACTGCGCGAGTGGCTGGTACCCCGGCCCGCCAGCTTGATCGTCATTTTAGTCTTTGGTCTGATCGCCATGGCGCCTCACAGAATTTCGCAGATATCGTCGAACGCAAACCGCGGCAGTTTCTGGAACAGCGCGCTTTCGTCGGCATAACCGAGATTGACCAGGAAATTGGATTTCCAGCCATTTTCGGCAAAGAACTCCTGGTCCACGATCTCGTTGGAAAAGCCCGACATCGCCCCCACGTCGAGCCCGAGCGCCCGGGCCGCGATCATCAGATAGGCGCCTTGCAGCGTCGCGTTGCGGAAGGCGGTGATTTCGGCGTAATCCTCCTTGCCGTCGAAAAGATGCTTGCGATCCTCGTGCGGGAACAGGAAATCCAGCCGTTGCCAGTAGAGCGGATCCCAGGCGACGATCGCGGTCACAGGCGCGGCGCGCATCTTGTCGATGTTCTTGGCCTTGAGCGATTTCGCCAGCCGGTCCTTGCCCGCCTCCGAGGTCACAAAGACAAAGCGTGCCGGGCAGGTGTTCATGCTGGTCGGCCCGGCGATGGTGATCTCGAACAGGGTACGCAGCAGATCCTCGCCAACCGGCCGGTCGGTCCAGGCGTAATGTGACCGCGCATCGCGCAGGATCAGATCGATGGCATCATCGTCCAGCCGGTCGACCCGCGCCCGCAGTGCCTGCACCGCCCGTTGCGCCTGCTGGCGGCGGATATCCGTGGGTTCACGCATCATTCCGCGGCTTCCCGTCCGATTTCGGCTTCGTCCACCACCGGGCTGGCACAGATGCCGATGCCCTCGATCTCGATCTCGACGGTTTCGCCGGGCTTGAGCCAGCGCGGCGCGGGTTTCTTGGCGTGGCCGACACCCGGCGGCGTTCCCATGGCGATGTGGTCGCCGGGCTGAAGCGTGGTATATTCCGAGATCGTGGCAATCGTCTGGGCCACCGACCAGATCATATTGCCGGTGTTCGAGCTTTGCAGGATCTCGGCGCCCACCCGGCTCTCGATCTTCAGCCCCGAGGCGCCTTCGGGCAGATCCTCCGGCGTCACCACGAACGGCCCGATGGCGCCGGTGGCGTCGAAATTCTTGCCCGGTGTCCATTGGTGCGTCTTGCGCTGGTAATCGCGCACCGAGCCGTCATTGAACACCGTATAGCCGAACACATGCTCCAGCGCCTGGGCTTCGGAAATATGCCGCCCGCCCTTGCCGATGATCACCATCAGCTCGGCCTCGTAATCCAGATGATCGGAACACCCCGGCCGCACCATCGGCTGGCCCGCCGCCATGATCGACTGTTGCCCGCGCATGAAAAGCGCCGGGTAGTCGGGAATCTCGTAACCGCCTTCCTTGATGTGATCGGTGTAGTTGAGACCGAGACAGATGATCGTCGGCGGTGCAGAGACCGGCAGCGCCGGCGTAATGTCGGACACCGCGACGCCCTTGGCGCCCCGCGCCAGCTCCCGGGCCTTTTCCTGGGCCTGTTCCAGCAACGACGGATCGGCGATCAGCGCCGCCAGGTCGTCCCCGATCCCGGTTACAGCCTCGGTCAAATTGACCGCCTTGTCCCCGTCGACCGCAAAGACGGCCCGTTTCCCGGATACACTTCCCACCAGCAGACGCATCGATTCCTCCAGCTTGATTGCAGATATTTTTGCCGATAAAAAATACTCAGGTCAAACAAAATCGATGTTTTTGAGTATGGAGGTCGAAAACATGCCAAAATGGAATGATTACATGTCCGAAGCCCGGTCGCGCGGCGCGCTGGCGCTGGAGCTTTTTGTGGTTCAATCGGTGCCGGCCGGCGATGGTGCCGACGTCAAAGCCGCGCTGCCCGATCATCTGGCCTATCAGGCCCGGCTCGAGGCTGAGGGCGTGCTGGTCTTTGCCGGGCCGATGTCGGACGAGAGCGGCGAGATGATGGAGGGCATGGGGCTGATCATCTATCGCGCGGCCTCGTTCGAGGCGGCGCGCAGTCTGGCCGAGAACGACCCGATGCACCGCGCCGGCGCGCGCAGCTTCACCCTGCGCCGCTGGTTGATCAACGAGGGATCGATCACCCTCTCCGTCGAGCTGTCGGGCCAAAACGTCAGCCTGACCTGAGACCGGCCCCCAGGCAGCCAAAGGGGGGGCCAAACCGCCCCCCCTTCCCTTACTGCTCGCATAGTTTGCCGTGACGGGCCACCGCGTGGCGGCCCGTCGGATCAGCGTTTCGCCGCGTAATAGGCGACGCGCCGTTCGAGGTAGGCCAGAAACTCGGCGATGGTGAACGCCAGCGCGAAGAGCACGATCAGAACGGCCCAGAAATGCGCCATCAGGAAGTTCGACGAATAGAGCTCGAACAGCGCGCCGAAGCCGACGATCGAGATCAGAAGCTGACCGATGATCACCCCCTTGACCGCCCGAATGACGCCGATGCGGACCCCGCCGAGGATCTCGGGCAGTGCGGCCCAGAAGTAGATCTTGAAGAAGGCGTCAGCCGGCGAGGCGCCGAAGGATTTCGCCATTTCGACCAGTGATCGGTTGATCTGTTTCACCCCCGCCCGCGAGTTCAGGATGATGATCCAGATCGCGAACAAGGTCGTGGTGATGATGATCGACTTCATGCCGAAGCCGAACAGCACCATCAGCACCGGGACCAATGCCGTCAGCGGAGCGCTGAGAAACACATTGACCCAAGGCAGCAGCAATTCGTCCAGCAGCCGCGAGCGCCCCATCAGGATGCCGACCGGAATGCCGATGAAGACGGCAAAGAACACCCCCACCACAAAGGCATAGCCGGTTTCGCCAAGCGCCTTGAGAAAGGCGGGCGTGCCGATGATCTCGAACAGCGTGGCCAGAACTTCCGACAGCGGCGGAACAAAGAAGGTCACGTCCAGCTGCCCGATCAGCTCCCAGAGCAGCCCCCAGATGATCAGCGAGGACATGCCGGGCAGGTTGTAGCCGAAGAGCTTCATGTCATCACTCCACGTAGCTGCGCAGCGAGGCCCAGATATCGTCGACGATATCGAGATATTCCGGGTCACGGCGGATCTGGTCGTGATCCTTGTGGCGAAAGCCCGAGGGGCGGATGATCTCGGACACCCGGCTTGGGCGCGGCAGAAGGATGGCGATCTGGTCCGAGACATAGACCGCCTCTTCGATCGAATGGGTAACGAAGATGAAGGTTTTGTTCTCGTTTTGCACCAGGCCCAGAAGGTCCTCCTGGAACTTGCGCCGGGTCTGCTCGTCGACCGCCGAGAAGGGTTCATCCATCAGCAACACCTTGGCATCGACCGACAGAGCGCGGGCCAGACCGACCCGCTGGCGCATGCCGCCGGACAGCTCGTGCGGGTAGCTGTTTTCGAACCCACCAAGCCCGACTTCCTTGATGTATTTCGCGGCGATGTCCTCGCGCTTGGACTTGTTGATGCTGCGCAGTTCCAGCCCGAAGGCGACGTTGCGCATCACCGTGGCCCAGGGCAGCAGCGCGAAATCCTGAAAGACAAAGGCGCGGTTCGGACCCGGGCCGGTCACCGGCTTGCCATTGACCTCGACCTCGCCCGAGGTCGGCTCCAGAAGGCCGGCGATGATCTTCAGCAATGTGGTCTTGCCGCAGCCCGAAGGCCCGAGCAGCGAGGTCAGCTGGCCGCGCGGAAACTCCAGCGTCAGATCCTTCAGCGCCTCGACCGCGCCATAGTTCTTCGAGATGTTTCGGACGGAGACAGCGATTTCGCTCAGAGCGGGTTCTGCCGTCGCAGGGGCTTCCTTAATCAGAGACATATCCACGGTCGTGTCCTTTGAAGAGGGTTTTTTCGGTGCGCTCCAGCAGGTTCAGAAACAGAACCGCAAGCACGATGATGGAAAAGATCGCCGCATACATGCTGGGGTAATCGGCAATCGAGCGGCTGAAGGTGATGATGTCGCCGACACCGGTTGGCGTGATCTTGAGTTCGGCCAGAATGGCGCCGATGAAACCGGCGGACACGCCAAGGCGCAGCCCCGAGAAGATCAGCGGCGAGGCGGCGGGAATGATGATCTTGATCAACATGTCGGTGCGCGTGCCGAGAAAGGATTTGCACATCTCCTTCATCGATTCCGGCGTGTGACGCACCGCGCTGGCAGTGTTCAGAACGATCACCGGCATGGCCATGATGCAGACCACGAAGACCTTGGACGTCAGCCCGATGCCATAGGCCATCACCAGAAGCGGGATCAGCGCGGCCAGTGGCGCCGATTGCATCACGATGAAGATCGGCGAGACCAGCCAGTCGAAGAACTTGCTGAGCCCGATCCAGAGCCCGAGCCCGATGCCCAGGACGGTGGAGATCGCAACGCCGACGACAAGCGGCCGCAGGGTTTCGGCATAGGCCTCCCACAGCCGCCCGTCCAAGGCCATATTGCCCAGCGCGGCCATGGATTCGAGGAAGGTGGGAAAGGCGTAGCTGACAGGTATTCTGCCGGCGATCTCCCACGCGCCGAAGATGATGACGGCAGACAGGATTTTCAGATAGAGCGAACGGTTCGCCATGGGGTGATGTCCCCTATTGTGGGATGAAAGGGTGCAATCCGGGCCGCAGGCGGCTCGGATTGCGCGTCGGAGATCAGTTCATCGCATTGTCGAGCGGCGCGAGATACCAGAAGTCCTCGATATTCAGGTCCGACGGATCGCCTTCGAGCTGACCCGCCGCCGAGTACCATTCGAGATCGGCATTGGCCGCGACCCTGCCGCCGCCATCCTTGGAATACAGCCCGGCGTCGACCGCATCGCCGTAAAAGCCGTCAAGCTCGCCCAGGATCTGTTCGGGCAACTGGCCGATCGGACCGTCGGGATTGGTCTCGCGGCGGATGATCGTCGGATCCTCGTGCATGTCGCGATAGGTGCTGAGCAGGGCATCGACAAAGATCTGCACGTCTTCCTCGTTGTTCTGGATCCAGTCGAGATTGGCGAACAGCGCCTCATCCGACGCCTCAACCTCGAACATCTCGAGCACGTTGAACCGGTCGGCCTCGGGGCTGCGCATCAGCTTGTTGGTGTTCGACAGGTCGATGATCGTGGCGTCCGCCTGGCCGCCAAGCAGCGCCGCCACCCGGTTCGACGATCCCGGCACGTAGGACCGTTCGCCGAATTCGATGCCCAGCCGCTCCTCGATCACATTGGCGATGGAATCGGTGCCGCCGCCCCGCGAATGCAGCAGGATCGGCTCTCCATCGAGATCCTCGAGCTCTTCGTATTTGGTGGTCGTGACCGGGAAGAACTTCAGCTTGGACAGCTGGAAGATAATCCGGATCGGCGCCCGGGACCGTTGCATCGCCGCATAGGGCGTGCCGAAGCCGATATCCATCTGGCCACTCAGCACCGCCTGGATGGCAAGCTCTTCATCCGAGAAAGCGGTCCATTCATAGTCCAGCCCGTTGGCCTTGGCACGTTCCAGCGCGACGAAGAAGGCTGCCAGCTCATCGGATGGCGTCTCGGCCAGGGCAATCTTGATCGTGTCCGCCTCGGCGAGTGCCGGCAGCATCAGGCCGCCGGCCATCACCGCCCCGGCGATCCACGCCGTGGTCTTGCGCAGTAGATGTTTCATCGTGTTCCTCCCTTGGATTTTGCTTTGGTCCCTACCGAGGGCGGGTGCGGATTTTCCGTCTTCCCCCCTGTCGGCCTGCTCTCAGATCTCCCCGAACAGGCGCGCCGACACCGATCCGATATGCCGGCGCATGGCATCATGCGCCCCCATCGGATCGCGCGCCTCTACGGCGGCGGCGATTTTCCTGTGCTCCTCGAAACTGGTGTGGCTGCGCGGCGGGCGGATGCTTTCGCGCACCACCCTGCGCCAGGCCACGTTGCGCTGAACCTTGTTCATCTGGTCATAGAGCGTGACCAGCAAAAGATTGTCCGAGGCCACCGCCACCGCATGGTGAAAGGCGTCGTCATGCGCCTCGTACTCGGCCCAGGTCTCTGCCTGTTCGCAGCTTTCGACCGCCTGCATGATCTTTGCCACCGCGCGGCCCGAGGCATTGACCGCCGCCTCGCGGGCGATGGCCGGCTCGATGCTCAACCGGGCGCGCATCACCTTGACCGGGGTCAGATGGTGGCCGATGTCGGGCAGTTCCAGCACGTCCCTGGCAGATTTGGGCTCGGCCAGAAAGGTGCCCTTGCCCACGTGCCGCCAGATCAGCCCCTCATGCTCAAGCGCTTCCAGCGCCCGGCGCAGCGTGGTGCGCGTCATTCCCAATGCGCCGATCAGATCCCGCTCTGCCGGAAGCCGGTCACCGGGCGCATAACCGCCCGCGTCGATAAAGGCTTTCAGACTGTCCACGCTGGCCTCGCGGCTAATGTGCATTGGTTTGTCCATTTCGCTGTCTAACCTCAGATTGATCCACCAATTCTGAGATATTGGATCGATTATGGCCGATCAATCCTATATTGCAAGAAATAAAATCGATATTATCGCAGTCTCTTCGGATTGATCCAAAATTGATCTGAGCTTATGACTTTAGCAACGAATCAAAAAACCTGGAGGAACCATGCCCGATTACATCATCGAACCGCCGCAGCCCGTGGGGCTGCCGATTGCCGGCAACGATGCCCTGTTCCCGGTGCGAAGGGTCTATTGCATCGGGCGCAATTACGCCGCGCACGCCATCGAGATGGGCGACGACCCCGACCGCGACCCGCCGTTCTTCTTCCAGAAGAATCCCGACAATCTCGATCCTTCGGGAGAATTCCCCTACCCCACAAAGTCAGACGACGTGCATTACGAGGCCGAGATGGCCGTTGCGCTCAAGACCGGCGGCGTCAACATTCCGGTCGATTCGGCGCTCGACCATGTCTTCGGCTACGCCCTGTCGCTCGACATGACGCGGCGCGACCTTCAAGGCGCGGCCAAGAAGAAGGGCCGCCCCTGGGAAGTGGGCAAGGCCTTCGAGCGATCGGCCCCGATCGGGCCGATCCTGCCGGCCTCGGACATCGGCCACCCTTCCGAGGGGCGGCTCGAACTCACGGTGAATGGCGAGACCAAGCAGGAAGGCGACCTGAACCAGATGATCTGGAAGGTGCCGGAGATGATTTCCTATCTGTCAGACCATTTCGAACTGGCGCCGGGCGACGTGATTCTCTCGGGCACGCCCGCCGGCGTCGGCCCGATCACCAGAGGTGATGTCATGGAGTTGAGCATCGAGGGCCTCGGCAGCCTGAAAATCCCGGTCGTCTGATCCTAGCCACCTGACAGGGGCCGCCCCCGCCGGGCGGCCCGCAACCAAGCGGAGCCCGCCATGAGCCAGACCCTCGCCACCCTGATCGCGGCGCATGCCGCCACCGCCCCGGCCATCGGCGCACCCGGGCGCGACTGGCTGACCTACGGCGCCCTGCGCGACCTGAGCGGCGCGGTCGGCGCGGCCCTGCACGGCCAGGGCATCGGCCGGGGCGACCGGGTCGCCATCGTGCTGCCCAACGGGCCCGAGATGGCCACCGCCTTTGTCACCATCGCCCAGACCGCCACCGCGGCGCCGCTGAACCCGGCCTACCGGCAGGAGGAATACGAGTTCTACCTCGAAGACCTCAAGGCCAAGGCGCTGGTGGTGGCCGCGGAATACGACGGCCCGGCCCTGCCCGCCGCCGCCCGGTTCGGCATTCGGGTGCTGCGGCTGACCGCCTCGGTGCGCGATCCCGCCGGCACCTTCACGCTGTCGACCGAGGCCGCCGGCGACAGGTGCGACACCACCGCGCCCGAGGCCGACGACACCGCCCTGATCCTGCACACCTCCGGCACGACCTCGCGGCCCAAGATCGTGCCCCTGCTGCACGCCAACGTCGCCGCCTCGGCGCGAAACGTCAGCGCCTCGCTGGACCTGACGCCGGAGGATTGCTGCCTGAACGTCATGCCGCTGTTTCACATTCACGGGCTGATTGCCGCGGTCTCGGCCTCGCTTGCCGCCGGCGCGCGGATCAGCTGCGCTCCGGGCTTCAATGCGCTGAAGTTCTTTGCCCAGCTCGACGAGGTTCGGCCCAGCTGGTTCACAGCGGTGCCGACCATGCACCAAGCGATCCTGTCCCGCGCCGCCCGCAACAGCGAGATCATCGCGCGGGCGCCGGTGCGGTTCCTGCGGTCGTCCTCCGCCTCGCTGCCGGCGCCGGTGATGCAAGAGCTGACGGCCACTTTCGGCGCGCCGGTGATCGAGGCCTATGGCATGACCGAAGCCGCGCATCAGATGTGCTGCAACCCGCTGCCGCCCCGCGCCCAGAAGCCCGGATCGGTCGGCATTGCCGCCGGGCCGGAAGTGGCGATTGCCGACGAGTCGGAAAACCGCCTGCTCGACCGCGCCGCCACCGGCGAGATCGTCATCAGCGGCCCGAATGTCACCCTGGGCTATGAGGGCAACCCCAAGGCCAATGCCGAGAATTTTTTCGAGGCCGGGGGCATGCGCTGGTTCCGCACCGGCGATCAGGGGGCCTTCGACGCCGAAGGCTATCTCCGGCTGACCGGCCGGCTGAAGGAGATCATCAATCGCGGCGGCGAAAAGATAAGCCCGCTCGAGGTCGACGCCGCGCTGTTGAGCCACCCCGAGATTGCCCAGGTCGTCTGTTTTGCCGTGCCGCATCCGAAACTCGGCGAAGAGATCGCCGCGGCGGCGGTTCTCGCGGAAGGGTCGTCGCTCGACGAACAGGGCATCCGCGCCTTCGCCGCCGAACGCTTGGCCGATTTCAAGGTGCCCCGCCGCGTCCTCCTGCTCGACGAGATCCCCAAGGGCGCGACCGGAAAGATCCAGCGCATCGGCATGGCCGAAACGCTGGGCCTGATGGAGGCCGGCGAATGAAGATCTGCATTTTTGGCGCCGGGGCCATCGGCGGCTACATGGGCGTCAAGCTCGCGCAGGCCGGGGCCGATGTCAGCCTGGTCGCGCGCGGGCCGCATTTGGCCGCGATGCAGGCAAACGGGCTGACCCTGCACGAAACCGACAAAGCCCCTGTCACCGTGCCGGTCACCGCGTCCGACGACCCGGCGGCGCTGGGGGTGCAGGATTACGTGATCGTCACCCTTAAGGCGCATTCCGTGCCGCCGGTGGTGACCCGGATGACCCCCCTGATCGGCCCCGACACCACCATCGTCAGCGGCGTGAACGGTGTGCCGTGGTGGTATTTTCACAAACATGGCGGCGCATTCGAAGGCACGAGGCTTGCCTCGGTCGACCCCGGCGACGCGCAATGGAACGGCTTTGGCCCCGACCGGGTACTGGGCTGCGTCGTCTATCCGGCGGCCGAGGTCACCCGGCCCGGCGTCATCACGCATATCGAAGGCAATCGCTTTTCGCTGGGCGAGCCGGACGGCACGAAATCCGACCGCGCGCTGGCGCTGTCCAGGGCCCTTGCGGCGGCCGGTCTGAAAGCGCCGGTGCGCCCCCGCATCCGCGATGAAATCTGGGTCAAGCTTTGGGGCAACCTGTCTTTCAATCCGATCTCGGCGCTGACCCATGCCACGCTTGAGGTGCTCTGCACCGATCCCGGTACGCGGGCGGTCGCACGCGGCATGATGCGCGAAGCGCAGGAGATCGCCGAGAAGCTGGGGGTGAAATTCCCCATCGATGTCGAACGCCGGATCGATGGCGGCGCGGCAGTGGGGGCGCATCGCACCTCGATGTGGCAGGATCTCGACGCCGGCCGACCGATGGAAATCGATGCCTTGGTTGGGGCGGTCCAGGAACTCGGGCGGCTGACGGACACTCCCACGCCGACGCTCGACACCGTGCTCGCGCTGGTCGCCCTGCGCGGCCGCGTGGCCGGCCTGTATCACTAGCCCCAGTCACATTCACTCTGCTGAAGCGGCGCGTGAAGAGCGCCGGCAAATCCCCGACCGCGCCCCGGGCCAAGGCGGTCGCAGCGCACTCTGGGATATTGAATGCCTCCGAAATATCGATAATATTGCTCAAGGAGGCGGAAATGAACACACATGAACCAGATATCGGCGCTCCTTCGGGCTCGGCGACGAACCGGGCCTACGAGAGATTGCGAAGCATGATCGTCATCGGCGAGCTGAAGCCCGGCGAAAAGCTCAAGATCGACGGGCTGCGCAAGCGGCTCGACACCGGTGCCTCGCCCATCCGCGAGGCGCTCAGCCTTCTGACGTCCGACAACCTGGTTGAACGCATCGACCAGCGAGGCTTTCGCACGGCAGAGATCAGCGCCGAGAATTTCCGCGAAATTCTGCGCCTCCGCTGCGTTCTGGAAGACATGGCACTGCGCGAAAGCATCGCGCATTTCACCCAGGACTGGGAAGAGACGGTCGTGCTCGCGCATCATCGGATGCAACGATCCCAGGCAGCCGGCAGCGCCGATTTCGAGGATCTGCACAAGGCCTTTCACATGACGCTGCTGGCCAATGCCCCCTCGCCCATCCTGCTCAAGTTCTGCTCGCAATTGTACGATCTGAACATCCGTTACCGTTTCCTTGCCGGAAAGGCGCTGGAATATCAGCAGCGGGACGTGGCCGAGGAACACGCCGGCATCCTGGCCGCCGCCATCGCCCGCGACGCCGATACCGCAAGCACGCGGCTGCTCGATCACTACAAGCTGACCGGCGAATTCCTGGCCGGGTTGCTGGGCGACGGGACCTTCGGCTGACGGTCGTCGCATCCCGCCGGCGGCACGGCTGACCGGTCACCGCCGGCGCATGGCACCCCAAGGCGAACGCCTGCGCCTTTCCGGACCGGCGGCCGGGGTCAGTGGGTCAGCACCTGATCGAGAAAGCTTCGCGTGCGCGGGTTTTTCGGCGCGGTAAAGAAGCTCTCGGGATCGTTTTCCTCGATGATCTCGCCGGCATCCATGAACAGCACCCGATCGGCCACCTTGCGGGCAAAGCCCATCTCGTGGGTGACGCAGATCATCGTCATGCCCTCTTGCGCCAGGGTCACCATGACGTCGAGTACCTCGCCGATCATCTCGGGATCGAGCGCCGAGGTCGGCTCGTCGAAGAGCAGAATCTCGGGTTTCATGCAGAGCGCCCGGGCGATGGCCACCCGCTGCTGCTGCCCGCCCGAAAGCTGGCCGGGGTATTTGCGCGCCTGATTGCCGATCTGGACCTTGTCGAGAAAGCGCATGGCGGTCTCTTCCGCCTCGGCCTGCGGCAGCTTGCGCGCCAGCATCGGTGCCAGGGTGCAGTTCTCGAGGATGCTGAGATGCGGGAACAGGTTGAAATGCTGAAAGCACATCCCCACCTCGCGGCGCATTTCCTCGATATTGGGTGCGTCGGCGAGGATCGGCTCGCCGTTCACCAGGATCTCGCCGGACTGGTGCTCCTCGAGCTGGTTGATGGTGCGGATCATGGTCGACTTGCCCGAGCCCGACGGCCCGCAGACAACGATCTTCTCGCCCTTGGCCACCGAGAGGGTGACATCGCGCAGCGCGTGATAGGAGCCGTACCACTTGTTGACATTTCGCATTTCGACGGCGGGGGTCATCGGCATTCTCCTCAGGCTGCGGGCGCTTCGGCCGCGGTGATGATGATCTCGACCTTCAGCGCATCGCGGGCCAGACGCGCCTCGCCACAGGCCCGCGCCGGGGCCCGGCCCTCGGGCACCCAGGCATCCCAGACCGCGTTCATCTCGGCGAAATCCGCCATGTCGGCGAGCCAGACGATGGCTTGCAGGATGTGGCCGCGGTCCGATCCGGCCTCGGCCAGAAGAGCATCGATGCGCGCCAGGCAGTCGCGGGTCTGCGCGCTCACGCCGTCGCCGGCGCCGACCTGACCGCAGAGGTAGATGGTGCCGTTGTGCTTGACGATCTTGCTCATCCGGGGACCGGTGTGAAGACGCTCTATCATGCGGAATGTCCTATCAGGTTGCGGGCTTTCAGCGCCGCGGTGATTTCATCGAGAATGGCCGGGTCGTCGATTGCCGCCGGCATCTTGAAGCTGGCGCCGTCGGCGATCTTCTGTACCGTGCCGCGCAGCACCTTGCCCGAGCGGGTCTTGGGCAGGCGCTTGACCTCGAGCGCGCATTTGAAGGCCGCCACCGCGCCGATTTTTGCGCGCACCAGCTGCACCAGCTCGCGTTCCAACTCTGCCGGATCGCGGTCGGCGCCGTCGTTGGTGACGAAAAAGCCCAGCGGCATCTGCCCCTTGAGCGCATCCGCCTTGCCGACCACCGCGCATTCGGCAATGTCGGCATGGCTGGCAATCACCTCCTCCATCGCCCCGGTCGACAGCCGGTGGCCGGCGACATTGATGATGTCATCGGTGCGCGCCATGATGAAGACATAGCCATCCTCGTCGATCACGCCGGCATCCGAGGTGGCGTAATAGCCGGGAAACTCCTGCATGTAGGAACTGAGGAAGCGCTCCGGCGCGTTCCACAGCGTCGGAAAGCCCGAAGGCGGCAGCGGCAGCTTGCAGGCGATATTTCCCAGCGTGCCGGGCGCCACCTCCTGGCCGTCGTCGTCGAGCACCCGGATGTCATAGCCCGGCATCGGTTTGCCCGGAGAGCCGAGCTTGACCGGAAAGGCCCCCAGCCCGACCGGATTGCCCGACATCGGCCAGCCGGTCTCGGTTTGCCACCAGTGATCGATCACCGGGCGATCGAGTTTCTCCTGCGCCCATTCGATCGTCGCCGGATCCGAGCGTTCCCCGGCCAGAAAGAGGGTGCGGAACCGGCTCAGGTCATAATCGCCGATCCGCGCGCCTGCCGGGTCTTCCTTGCGGACCGCGCGCAGCGCCGTCGGCGCGGTAAAGAGCGCGACAACCCCGTGATCGCGGATCACCCGCCAGAAGGCGCCGGCATCGGGTGTGCCGACCGGTTTGCCCTCATAGACCACGGTCGTCGCACCATGCAGCAGGGGCCCGTAGCAGATGTAGGAATGGCCGACGACCCAGCCGACGTCGGAGGCCGCCCAGAACACCTCGCCCGGCTGCACGCCGTAGTGGTGCTGCATCGTCCATTTCAGCGCCACCATATGGCCGCCATTATCGCGTACCACGCCCTTGGGCTGGCCGGTGGTGCCCGAAGTGTAGAGGATATAAAGCGGATCGGTCGCCGCGACCTCGACGCATTCCGTGCCTTCGCCGGCGGCGACGGCGGCCCTCACCGCCGCGGCATAATCGACGTCGCGGCCCGGGGTCAGATCGCAGCGCAGGGTCTCCCTTTGCAGGATCACGCAATGCGCGGGCTTGTGCTCCGAGAGCGAGATCGCCTCGTCGAGCAAGGGCTTGTAGGCGATCACCCGCCCCGGCTCGATCCCGCAGGAGGCCGAGATCACCGCGCGGGGCGTCGCATCCTCGATCCGCGTGGCCAGCTCGGCCGCCGCGAAGCCGCCGAAAACCACCGAATGCACCGCGCCCAGACGGGCGCAGGCCAGCATGGCAAAGACCGCCTCGGCCACCATCGGCATGTAGATCACCACGCGGTCACCCTTGGCCACGCCCATGCCCCGCAACACCGAGGCCAGCGCGCTGACCTGCGCCTGCACCTCGGCGTAGGTATGCCGCGTCACCTGCCCGGTCACCGGGCTGTCGTGGATCACCGCCAGCCGGTCGCCGTGGCCGTCCGCGACATGGCGGTCGACGCAATTGTAGCAGGTGTTGCAGGTTGCGCCGTCGAACCAGCGGCCGTAAACCCCGCTGTCGGGATTGAAGACGGATGTCGCCGGAGTGAACCAGTCGATCTCCTTTGCCGCCTCCTGCCAGAAGCCCTGGGGATCGGCCTGCCACGCGGCATAGGTTTCAGCGTATCGGGACATGGAATGACGCCTCTAGCAGGTGTAGTTCAGGCCGAGGCGACCGCCATCGACGTAGATCGTCTCGCCGGTGATGTAGCTGGCCTTTTTCGAGCAGAGGAAGGCCACCACGTCGCCGATCTCGCGGGCCGAGCCGGCGCGGCCCAGCGGGGTACGCGACATGGCCACCTTGAAGGCCTCGGGGTTGGCGTTGACCCCGGCCATCATCTCGGTGTCGATCGAACCGGGGCCCACGGCGTTGACGCGGATGTTGTGCTTGGCCAGCGCCAGCGAGGCCGCCTTGGTCAGCTGCATGACGCCGCCCTTGGAGGCGCAATAGGCCGGGATCGCCGGGATCGCCACCTGGGCATTGATCGACGACATGTTGACGATGGCGCCTTCGATGCCGTTTTCCACCATGCTCCGCGCCGCCGTCTGGGTCGCCAGAAAAACGCCGCGCAGGTTGATGTCGATCACCCGCTCCCAGCTTTCCAGATCGTAGCTCAGGAAATCGCCCGGCATGGCGACACCGGCGTTGTTGACCAGCGCCGAGAGCGGCCCGTGGTCCTCGGCGATGCGGGCGAACATTGCCTCGATCTGGCTGACATCGCCCATGTCGCAGGTGATGGCGGCCACGGCGCCCAGCTTGTCGCCGGCCTCGGCCACGCCTTCGGCGTTGATATCAGCGAGGATCACGTCAAAGCCGTCTTCCTTGAGGGCCTCGGCGCAGGCATAGCCGATGCCCTGGGCGCCGCCGGTGATCAGTGCGAGAGGTGTCTGCGTCATCATCTTATCCTTTGTATCCATAGTCCTGTTCGGCCTGCTCCGGCGCGATCAGCCCGGCGCGCAGGTCGTCTGCCACCCGGCTCGGGTCGCGATCCTCGGGCGCGCCATAGCCGCCGCCGCCCGGCAGGCTGAGCCGCAGGCGCTGGCCGTTCCTGACCAGCTGCCGGCCCTTGCTGCGCAGCTGCGTGCCATCGGCCAGTTCCACCCGGCCCGGCGCACCCGCGCCGCCACCGTCGCGCCCCTGCGCCGGATTGTCGACCCGGTCGAACATGGCGTTGAAATAGAAATCATAGCCCGCGCGCGCCTCGATCTCGATGATCTGGCCCAGCCCGCCGCGCTGCGCCCCGGCGCCGCCGGAGCCTTCGCGCAGATCCTTGCGCCAGACGGTGATCGGGCCGACATGTTCCGTCGCCTCGACGCTCATCGTCGAGACGCCGGACGGGAAGGCCGTGGCCGACAGCCCGTCGAGCGCGGGGCGCGCGCCGGTGCCGCCCGAGTTGAACATCAGCACCTCGCGCCCCGGCAGCCCGCTGTCGGGATCGCTGGGCCGGGCGGAAATCTGGATGTTCCAGAGCGCGCTGGCCCCCTCGGCCGGCACGGTGTTCGGCAGCGCCTGATGCAACGCGCCCAGCACCACATCGGGCACCAGATGGCCCAGAACGTGGCGCACCGAGACCGGCGCCGGCCGTTTGGCGGCGAGGATGCAACCTTCCGGCGCGGTGATCTCGAAGGGCTCCAGCGAACCGGTGTTGTTGGGCACCTGCGGAGCGATGGCGCATTTCAGACCATAACAGGCATAGGCGCGGGTATAGACCTCGGGACAGTTCACCCCGAAGCGGCTCATTCCCGAAGTGCCGGCGAAATCGGCCTTCAGGCTGTCGCCGTCGATGTCGAGCTGCACCTGCATCCGCACCGGCGCGTCATAGCCGTCAACCTGCATCTGGTGGCTGAATTGCCCGTCAGGCACCTGGGCGATGGCCTCGCGGGTGGCCTTGCGGCTGGCGTCGATGATGAAGTCGGACAGGCCGTCGAGATCGGCAATGCCGAACTCGCCCATCATCGCCTGCAACCGCCGATCGCCGGCCTCGTTGCAGGCCGCCAGCGAATACATGTCGCCCACCACCTGATCGGGCTCGCGCACATTGGCGCGCACCAGGCGGATCAGCTCGCGCGCCACTGTGCCGCGTTCGGCGAATTTCATGATCGGGATCAGCAGGCCCTCTTCATAGACCTCGTTGCCGTCCGGGCCAAAGCCGCGCCCGCCGATGTCGACCACATGCGCGGTGCAGGCGAAAAAGCCGATGTGTCGGCCGTCGCGGAACGAGGGCGAGACGACGGTGATATCATGCAGGTGGCCGGTGCCCATCCAGGGATCATTGGTGATGAAGACATCGCCTTCGAAGATGTTCTGCGGCCCGATCTCGCGCACGAAATGGGTGACGCTTTCGGCCATGGCATTCACATGCCCCGGCGTGCCGGTCACCGCCTGCGCCATCATCCGGCCCTGCCGGTCGAACAGCCCGGCCGAAAGATCGCCGGCCTCTCGCACCGAGGTCGAGAACGCGGTGCGGATCAGCGTTGTCGCCTGTTCCTCCACCACCGCGATCAGGCGGTTCCACATGATCTGATAGTCAATGGCTGTCGGGGTCATGCGATATCTCCCTTGCGGATCAGGCGCAGGCTGCCGTCGCCCTGGCCGACGCAGCGATAGCCCGAGGTGACGATGGTTGTGGTTTCGTTCTCGACGATGATCGCCGGGCCGTCGACGGCGCAGCCGGCTGCCATCTCGGCGCGGTCGACCTCGCGTGCCTCGACAGTCTGGCGCAGGGCGGCATCGTAGAACTGGCGCTTGCGCCGGGCGGTGACCCCGGCGCCGCACCCATGGCGCGCCACCGGCGGGGTTTCCGGCAACACCGAGGCCACCACCAGCGACCAATTGGTGATCTCGATGCCCAGACCCTCGATCACCCGGCCGAAGAGCGTGCGATAGGCAGCCTCGAAGGCGGTCAGGATCTCGGTCTTGTCGGCATCGGCGAAAGTCTTGTAGGGCAGCGCCACGGGGATCTCCCAACCCTGACCGGCGTAGCGCATGAAGGCGGTGAGCCGGGTCGTGGTCTCGGCCCCCTTGGCGCCGGCTTCGACAAAGGCGGTGGCCTCTTCCTCCAGCTCGGCCAGGGCGGTGTTGACGCTGGCGGCGTCGAAGTCATCGAGCCTCTGGAACAGGCCGCGCGTCGCCTCGTAGCTGAACGGCGCCTTGAGGAAACCGATGGCCGAGCCGACACCGGCGCCGGGCGGAATGATCACCTCGGCAATGCCCAGCTTCTCGGCCAGCCGGCAGGCATGCAGCGGCGCGCCGCCGCCAAAGCCGATCATGGTGAAATGCTCGATGTCGCGGCCGTTTTCCACGGTATGCACGCGGGCGGCATTGGCCATGTTCTCGTCGACCATCTCGGTCACGCCGAAGGCCGCGTCAGAGGCGCTCATCCCGAGGTTTTCGGCCAGTCGCGTGGCCACGGCGGTTTCCGAGGCCGCTACCGACAGCGGGATCGCGCCGCCGGCGAAATTATTGGGGTCGAGCCGGCCGAGCAGCAGATTGGCATCGGTCACTGTCGGCTCCTGACCACCTTTGCCGTAGCAGGCCGGTCCCGGCTCGGAGCCGGCCGAGCGCGGCCCCACCTGGATGCGGCCAAGCGCGTCGATCGAGGCGATCGAGCCGCCCCCCGCCCCGATCTCGACCATCTCGACCACCGGGGTCGAAACCGTCATGCCCGAGCCCTTCTTGAACCGATAGGTGCGCGCCACCTCGAAAGTATTTGCGGTCTTCGGCGCGCCGTCCTCGATCAGGCAGATCTTGGCGGTGGTGCCGCCCATGTCGAAGGAGAGCACCGAGTCGAGCTTATGGCCGCGGGCGAAATCGGCGGCAAAGATCGCGCCGCCCGCCGGGCCGGATTCGAGCAGCCGGACCGGCTGTTCCGCCGCCACCTCGACCGAGATCAGCCCGCCGCCGGAATGCAGCATGAAGACCGGCGCCGTGACCCCGGCCTCGCCCAGCCGGTGCACCAGCCGGCCGAGGTAATCGGCGACCTGCGGCTGCACATAGGCATTGGCGATCACCGTGTTGAACCGTGGCAGCTCGCGCATCTGAGGCGAGATCACCGAGGACAGCGAGATCGACAGCTCCGGCGCGGCGGCGCGCAGCGCCTCGGCGATCTGGCGTTCATGGGCGTCATTGGTATAGGCGTGCATCAGCCCGATGGCCACCGCCTCGTAACCGCCCTCCAGCACCCGCTGCACCATCGCCTCGACCTCGGCGGCGGCCAGCGGCAGCAGCACCTCGCCTTCGGGGCCCATGCGTTCGCTCAGGGTAAAGCGATCCTCGCGCGGCACCAGCGGCTTGGGCAGCGAGAGGTTCAGGTCGTATTGCTCGAAGCGGTTTTCCGAGCGCATCTCGATGACGTCGCGAAAGCCCTCGGTGGTGATGAAGGCCAGCCGCGCACCGCGCCGTTCGATCAGCGCATTGGTGACCAGCGTGGTGCCGTGAATCACCTGGCCGATCTGGCCGAGGTCGATGCCGGCCTTGTCGGCGGCAATCGAGATGCCGTCGAGGATGGCCTGTTCCGGCTGGGAGTAATTGGTCAGCACCTTGCAGGTCGACAGACCTTCGGGATGGGCGAGCGCGACGTCGGTGAAGGTGCCGCCGATGTCGACGCCGACGCGGATCATGGGATTGGTCATGGGTCAGATGGCCTTGAGTAGCTGGTTGGCGGTAAAGGCGGATTGATAGAGCCGCGACATCAGGGGCGCCGCCGGCACCGTGGACATCTCGGTCATCGGCAGCGGCAGATCGGCACGGTCCATGCCGGTCAGCAGCCCGGCCATGGTTTCGCCGAACATGGTGCCGGTGGTGATGCCGCGCCCGTTGTAGCCTATCGGGGTAAAGAGGTTGGGTGCAAGCTCGTGAATCCGTGGCAAATGGTCGGGGGTCATGGCGATCTGGCCGTGCCAGGCCTCCTCGAATTCGACCGGGCCGAGCTTGGGGAAGAGCCGGGCAATCTGCTTTCTGGCCCAGCGATGCGACAGCCCACGATCCTTGTGCCCCATGACCTTGCCCATGGAGCCGATCAACAGCCGGTCATAGGCGTCGCGGCGCACGTTGAACATGATCTGCCCGGTGTCCCAGACGCCCTGCCGGCCGGGCAGGATGTAGCTGGCCTCCGGCCCCAGCGGCCGGGTCGCCAGCTGGAAATAGTTGATGATCGTGTAGATGCGTTTGAGCCCGGGCCAGAGATCGTCGGAATAGGCATTGGTGCCCAGCACCACCGCCTTGGCGGTGATCACGCCCTTCGTGGTCTCGACCTTCCACAGGTCGCCGTCGCGGTGCAGCCGGGTGGCGCGCAGGCCGGTGCTGATCTTGGCCCCGGCGCCCAGCGCGGCGCGCGCCAGCCCCCGGCAATAACCCATCGGGTTGATGGTGCCGCAGCGGTGATCGACCAGACCGCCGTGGAAATGATCGGTGCCGATCAACCGGGATACCTCGTCACGGCCCAGAAGATCGACCGGTTCGCCCAGCCGCTGCCATTCCTTGTGCCGGTCCTGAAGATCGGCAAAACCGCTGGGGCCATGGGCGGCGTGAATGGTGCCGGTGCGGGTCACCTCGCAGCGAATCTGGTGTTTCTCGATCAGCGAAAAGACATATTCCGGCCCCTTGCCGAAGCGCTTGATGAAGCGCGGGCCATAGGTGTCGCCCAGCTGCTCACGCACCTTGCGGGGCGGCAGCCAGAGCGCGGCATTGACCAGCCCGACATTGCGGCCCGAGCCGCCATAGCCGATCTGCTCGGCCTCGATCACATGCGCCGAAAGTCCCTTTTCGGCGCAGTGCAGCGCGGTCGACAGACCGGTAAAGCCGCCGCCGACGATGGCCACATCCACCGAGACGTCACCATCCAGCGGCGCGCGATAGTCGGGCTCCTGCGCAGAGGCGTCCCAGAGCGATATTGCGTCCTGTGCGGTCATGTATCGAATCTCCTTCTGCGAGGGGCTGTCCTCTCTGCGCAAAGGCTTGCATGGGTGCCGCCAGTGTGTCAATATACGAAATATCAGTTCCATATATCAGCACAATTCAGAACGAAGGAAAGACCATGGCACAGCTCAAGACCTCTTCGGCCCAGATGGTGGCCGATGCCCGAGCCCGTATCGAAGAGATTGAAACCGGCGACCTGATCGCCATGCTGGACGATCCGAATGTCGTGGTGGTTGATATCCGCGACGTGCGCGAGCGCCAGCGCAGCGGCTATATCCCGGGCAGCTTTCACGCGCCGCGCGGGATGATCGAATTCTGGGTCGACCCGGACAGCCCCTATTTCAAGGACATCTTTGCGCAGGAGGACAAGAAATTCGTCTTCCACTGCGCCTCGGGCTGGCGTTCGGCGCTGACCACGGCCACGCTTCAGGACATGGGATTCGAGGCCGCGCACCTGAAAGACGGCTTCTCGACATGGGAGAAACAGGGCGGCCCGGTGGAATTCCCCGAACCGAAATCCTGAGACGGACGCGCACAGCCCGGACGCACGCGCATCTCAACACCCGTCCCGGACCTGCTCCGGGACCTCGCCCTTGCCCGGCCAGAGGCCCCGGATCCCGTCCGGGGCGGGTCTCCTCCGGGCGCAAGCCCGCGTCGTGACGCCCGGGCGCCGCCCGCCGCTAACGGCTGCCCAGCTTGGCCGAGACCGAGCGGGCCGCATGCGCCACCAGCGCGCCGAAACGTTCCTCGCCGCCCTCCGGCATGTTGATGTCGGGCAGCGAGATGCCCAGCGCGCCGACCGGCTCGCCGCCCGGCAGGGTGATGGCGGCGCCAAAGCTCAGGATGCGGTCGCGAAACTCGCCGGTGTCATAGGCAAAGCCGCGCTTGAGCGTGCGCCCGAGATCGGCCTCGAGCGCGCCCGGATCGGTCAGCGTCCGGTCGGTGTGCCGCGTCAGCGCGGGGCCGATCTGATCGCGCAGCTTGTCGTAATCGGCCGCCAGAATGGCCTTGCCGGTGCCGACGCAATGCAGCGGCGCGGTGCCGCCGATGGCGTTCCACGAGCGGATCGGCTTCTGACTGTCGACCTTGTCGATATAGACCACCGAGAGCCCCTCGCGCACCGCCAGATAGACCGTCTCGCCGGTTTCCTGCGACAGGAAGGACAGCTCGGGCGCCGCCAGTTCCCGCAGGTTCAGATTCTCGACCGAGGCCCGCCCGACCCGCCAGGTCTTGAGCGTGGCGGAATAGGTCTTGTCGGGCAGGTGCTGCACATAGCCCAGCGTCACCAGCGTTTGCAGCAGGCGAAAGGTGTTGGACTTGGTCAGCCCCAGCTCCTTGGACAGATCGGTGACACCCTTGCCCTCTTGCGAGGCGACGAGGTTTTCGAGGATCGACAGGCCCTTTGACAGCGTCGAATCCACCTTGGGCTCTTTCGGGGCGTCCATGTTCATGTCTGTCGGATCCTGTTTTTGTCTTGTTATCAGTTATGGTGCCGCGTCGAAAGCCGGCGGATCATGCGCCTCGACCGGCGGCGGCGTGCCCTCGAACCGGCGGACCTCGACCCGCGCGGAATGCGCCGCCGGGCTCTGGGTCAGCGACGAGGTGCGCAGGTCATGGGTCAGCACGTTGGGGTTGCCGTGGCGGTCGCGGGCCTGGGGGGCGGCAAAATCCGGATCCCACCAGGCACCGGTCCAGAGAAAGACGCAGCCGGGGTGCACCTCGTCGGTGACCCGTGCCCCCGCCAGACAGCGCCCGCGCGCATTGTAGAGTTCGACCACCGCCCCCTCGGCGATGCCGCGCGCCTGCGCATCCTCGGGATGGATCAGCACCGGCTCGCGCCCCGCCACCTTGTGGCTGAGGCTGTAGGCGCCATTGTCGAGCTGGCTGTGCAGCCGGGTCTTGGGCTGGCCCGAGAGCAACGCCAGCGGGTACGCCGCGCCCTGCCCCGCGGCCAGATCGCGCGGCGGGAACCACGCGGGATGGCCCTTGCAGTCGGGCAGGTCAAAGCCGGCGATGGTCTCGGAAAATATCTCGATGCGGCCGCTGGGCGTCGGCAACGGATGCGCCTCGAGGTCGGCGCGATACCCGGCGAGAAAGACCTGATCGGGGCTCGGGTCGTCCAGCGCGATCACGTCACCGGCGAGAAAGCTCTCCCAGTCCGGCAGGTCAAAGCCCTTCTCCCGCCCCCGGCTGCGGGTCAGTTCCCAGATCTCGTGCAGCCAGCCGTCGGCGGTCTTGCCTTCGGTGAAATCCTCGGCCACGCCCAGCCGCGCGGCGAGATCGGCGTAGATGTCATATTCCACCCGCGCCTCGCCCACGGGCGCCACCAGCCGCGGCATCGGCACCAGCGCATTGTCGGATTTGCCGGCGCCGAAATCGGTCCGCTCCTGCGCGGCGGCCACCGGCAGCACGATATCGGCATGGCGCGCCGTGGCGGTCCAGTTGACCTCGTTGACGATCACCGTATCGGGCGTCTGGAAGGCGCGATGCAGCCGGTTCAGATCCTGATGGTGGTGGAACGGATTTCCCCCGGCCCACCAGACCAGCCGCGCCTCGGGAAAGGTGCGCGTTTCGCCCTGATAACGATAGCTGCCGCCGGGGTTGAGCAGCATCTCGCTGATCATTGCGACCGGAATGAAATCGGTGACCGGGTTCACCCCC
Source organism: Marinovum sp. PR37 (assembly GCF_028807375.1). NCBI lineage: Bacteria > Pseudomonadati > Pseudomonadota > Alphaproteobacteria > Rhodobacterales > Roseobacteraceae > Marinovum > Marinovum sp. PR37. The sequence goes on from NZ_JARAML010000004.1 coordinate 101,991, forward strand.
TGAGAGATCGTGCCCCAGCGGAACGGGCGCTCGATATTGCCGATATTGGCGTTGACCCCGTATCCCACGGTATAGCCTCCGCCGGGCAGACCGATCTGCCCCAGCATCGCCGCCAGCGTCACCGCCATCCACATCGGCTGTTCGCCGTAATCCGTGCGCTGCACCCCGGCCGCGACCGAGATCATGGTGCGTCCCGCCGCCATCCGCCGCGCCAGCGCGCGGATGCGCTCGGCCGCGACGCCGGTCCGCGCCTCGGCCCAGTCCGCATCCTTGGCGACGCCATCCGCGGCGCCGGTCAGATAGGCCTCGATCCGGTCGAAGCCGACGGTGTAACGCGCCAGAAAGGCCGGGTCATGCAGCCCCTCGCGCAGCAAGGTATGCGCCAGCCCCAGCATCAGAGCGGTGTCGGAGCCGGGCCGCGCCGGCATCCATTCGGCCCGCAGCACTTCGGCGGCATCGCTTCGCAGCGGGCTGATGTTGACGAAGGAGACGCCGTTTTCGACGCAGGCAGCGAGGTTGCCCGCCATTCGGTGACGCGAGACCCCGCCATCGCTGACCTGGGTGTTGCGCAGCGCCATGCCGCCGAACATCACCACCAGATCGGCGTGTTTCGCGATCACCGGCCAGCGCGTCGCCTGGGCCACATGGCTGCGATAGGGGCCGACGATATGCGGCATCAGACCAAGCGCGGCATTGTAGCTGTAATTGCCCTCGGAGCGGACAAAGCCGCCGATGGTGTTGAGGAACCGCTTGAGCTGGCTCTGCGCGTGATGGAACCGCCCGGCGCTCGACCAGCCGTAAGAGCCGGCAAAGATACCGCGGTTGCCATGGGCCGCGCGCACGCGGGTGAGCTCGGCGGCGATCAGGTCGAGCGCCCGTTCCCAGCTGACCTCGACAAAGCTGTCCTGGCCGCGCGGCACCGCGCCAGACCTGCCCGCCAGCCAGCTCTTGCGCACCGCCGGGCGGCGCACCCGCGCCCTGCCATGCAGGCTGCCGGGGATATTGGCGTTGATCTCCGAGGCTGCGGGATCCGCCGGGTGGCCCGCCACCGATACAACGCGTCCGCCCTCGATCGTCGCCAGCCCGACACCCCAATGGCTTGCCGTCAGCTTTGTCTGTCGTTCGCTCATGACCTTCACCTGTGTGCCGATATACAAAACGATTATGCCATATATTGACACACCCAGCGCGGACTGTCATCTTCTAATTCGACACATCAGCGCGAGACCAACATGCCGCATCCCCCTGCCCCCCTTGCCGATGCCCTGGTTCAGACCGGCCGCCCCGCGCGCGTCGAGGGCCGCCACGTCAATTTGCCGATCGAGCTCGGATCCACAATGGTATTCGACAGTCTGGCCGCTTTCGAGGCCGCCCGGGACGCCCGCTATGACAGTGGCACGCTGTATTACGGACGTTATGGCAATACTGCGGTCTTCGAGCTGGAACAGGCGCTGGCAGAGCTCGAACAGGCGGCGGGCGTGACGCTCACCTCCTCCGGGGTCGCCGCGATCAGCCTGACCTTGATGACCTTTGTCCGCCCCGGCGCGCATCTGCTGGTGGCCGACCATGTCTATGGCAACACCCGTGCCTTCTGTGACGGGGTGCTGGCGCGCATGGGGGTCGAAACCGAGTATTTCGATCCGATGATCGGCGCCAGCATTGCCGGGCTGATCCGCGACACCACCTGCGCGGTGATGTTCGAGGCGCCGGGCTCGGGCACCTTCGAGGTGCCCGACATCCCCGCCATCGCCGGCGCCGCGCGGGCGGCTGGCGTGCCCTCGGTGCTGGACGGCACCTGGGCCACGCCGGTCAATTGCCGGGCGCTGCGCCTCGGCGTCGATGTGGTGGTGGCCTCGCTGTCGAAATACCTCAGCGGCCATTCCGATTGCATGATGGGCATGATCGCCAGCACCACCGCCCATGCACGGGACATCCGCAAGACGGTGATGGAGGTGGGCGACAAGACCGGCGGTCAGGAGGTGTTCCTGGCGCTGCGCGGCCTGCGCACGCTGAAACTGCGGATGGCGCATTTCGACGCCGCCGGGCGCGAGATGGCGGCCTGGCTGGCCGCGCAGCCACAGGTAAAACGGGTGCTGCATCCGGCCTTTCCCGACTGCCCCGGACACGAGCACTGGAAACGCGATTTCACCGGCGCTGCGGGGCTTTTTGCGGTGGTCTTCCACCCCTGCTCCGATGCGCAGATCGCCGCCTTCGTCGATGCGCTGCATCACTTCGGCATCGGCGTCAGCTGGGGCGGTTACGAGAGCCTCGTGCTGCCGGTCACCCCGCAACGCAGCGCCGGGACATGGGCCGAGGATGGCCAGCTTGTCCGTTTCAACATCGGGCTGGAAGAGACCGCGAGCCTGAAGGCCGATCTCGCCGCCGCCCTCCCGCTTCTGAACCCCGCATCGGAGTGAACATGCACAACAAGATCGACCATTTCGCCATCGGCACACAGAGCCTCGACGAGGGCGTCGCGGTGCTGCAAGAGACGCTGGGCGTCACCGTGCCGCGCGGCGGCAAACACGACGCGATGAGCACCCACAACTGCGTCATGCAATCCGGCAACGAGAGCTTTCTCGAACTGATCGCCATTGACCCCGAGGCGCCCGAACCCGGCCGCACCCGCTGGTTCACCCTCGACGATCCCGCCACCCGGGCGCGGCTCGCCGCGCGGCCCCGCGCGCTTTGCTGGGTGGTGGGGACCGACGATCTCGACGCGGTGATCGCCGCCAGCCCGGTCGATCTGGGCGAAGTGGTGCCCTTTGTTCGCGGCGAGCGGTCCTGGCGGCTGACGGTGCCGGCGGATGGCAGCCTGCCGATGGGCGGGCTGCTGCCGGCCTTCATCGAATGGTCGCCCGGTCCGCATCCCAGCACCGGCCAGCAGGACCTTGGCGTTCGGCTGGAAACGGTGCAGCTGACGCATCCCGATCCCGAGGCTCTGACGGATATGCTGAAGGCCTTGCGGGTGGATCATCTGGCCGAGGTGCGCCAGGGCGAGGCGGCGCTGTCCTTTGCGCTCGAAACGCCACAGGGGACCGTGGTGCTCGACTGACGACAGGTGCCGCGCTGAGAAGAGCCCGAAGCCGTCGCAGGACGGTTTCGGGCTTTCTCTTTGCGCATGCCGCGCCGGCTCAATTCGGAAACCAGGTGCCCGGGCGGGGCGCAGACGTCGCGCCCCTCCCCGCATCACCGCTCGGACAAGGTCATCCGCCGCTTCAGATACTCGCCATATTGACCGAGCGAAAAGATGAACACCCAATAGATCGCCGCCACGAAGAAATAGACCTCGATGTAATAGGGCGCCCACTCCGCGGTGCCAAAGGCCGTCTTGCCCGAGGCCAGGATGTCGAAGAAGCCGATGATCGTCACGATCGCGGTTTCCTTGAAGGTCACGACCACCATGTTGATCGTCGAGGGCAAGGCATGGCGAAAGACCTGCGGCAACACGATCCGCCCGAGGATGCTCCAATAGCCCAGACCCAGCGCCTTGCCGGCCTCGACCTGGCCTTTGGGGATCGCCTGGAACCCGCCGCGAAACACCTCGGCCTGATAGCAGGCAAAGAACAGCGCGAAAGCGATGATCACCCGCCAGATCTTGTCGCCCTCGAGCCAGGACGGCAGGAACAGCGGCACCACCACGGCGGCGGTGAACAGCGTGGTCACCAGCGGCAGCGACCGGATGGTGTCGATCAGCCCCATGGCGAACCAACGCACCACCGGCATCTCCGACCGGCGCATCAGCGCCAGCCCGAGCCCCATCGGCATGCCGAGCAGCACCACCGCGGCAAACAGAAAGAGCGTCAGCGACAGCCCGCCCCAGCCATCGGTGGTCACCTGCGGCAAGCCCAGCAGGCTGCCCTCCATCAACAGGTAGTAGCTTGCGAACCCCAGCACCCAGAGCGCCGCCAGCCGCCGCGCCTGCCACATCGCCGGCAGGCAGGACAGCACCACCGTGGCGATGATCGCCAGCGCCGCCAGCGCCGAGCGCCAATGTTCCCCGAAGGGATAGGTGCCGAACAGGATCAGCCGGTGGCGCGCGTCGATCACCGCCCAGCAGGCGCCGCCCTGGCCGCAGGCTTCGACGTTCTCCTGGCGCCAGACCGCGCGCAGCACCGCCCAGTCGAGAAAGCTCCAGGCAATCCAGCCCAGCACGACAAAGACGACCACCGAGATCGCCAGCGAGCCGGGCGAGCCGAAACCGCGCTTGAGAAACAGCCGGCGCGAGGTCTCGAAACGGCTGGGCGGGATGATTTCGGCAACGGCCATCTCAGTGCTCCTTCAATTGCAGGCGGGCGTTCAGCCAGTTGGTGAACAGCGCGATGGAATAGTTGATAGCGAGGAAGGTGAGCATCAGCATCGCGATCAGCTCGAGCGTCTGGCCCGACTGGCTGATCGCATTGACGGTGATGTAGAACAGGTCGGAAAAGCCGATGGCGATGCCGATGGTGGTGGCCTTCATCATGAAGATCCACTGATTGCCCAGCGGCGGGATGATGCTGCGCAGCGCCATCGGCACCTTGATCCGCGACCAGATCGCCGCCCGGCTCAGCCCCAGCGCCTGCCCCGCCTCGACCAGCCCGCGCGGCACCTGCGCCAGACCGCCGCGTACGATCTCGGCCACATAGGCGCTGCCATAGAGCGTGATCGCGGCGATCAGCGCAAAGAGCTCGATCGGCACCGAGATGCCGCCGGTGAACCGCAGCCCCTGAAGCTCCGGCAACGACAAGAGGCTTTCGCCCTCGGGTCGCAGCACCAACGCCACCGCCAGTGCCAGCCCCAGGCTGCCGCCGGCCCAGAGCGCCAGCCCGCGCCAGAAAACCGGCCGCGCCAGGATCAGCGCCACGCCAAGGGCCAGCGAGGCCAGGAGCAGCGCCACCGCCACCGTCGGACTGACGTTGAGCCCGGGCAGCATCGCGCCGCGCCCCGACAGAAAGGCCACATCCCCCAGGCTCACCGCCTGTCGCGGACCGCCCATGTGGATCAGGATGGCGTACAGGAAGATCGCTTGCAGGATCAGCGGTATATTGCGGAAGATCTGCACATAGACGCTGGCGGCAAAGCGCAGCGCCGGGTGGCGGACATCGCGCATCGTGCCGATCAGAAAGCCGAAGATCGTGGTGGTGACGATGCAGATGAACCCCACGAAAAGCGTGTTCAGCAAGCCGATGAACAGGGTGTAGGCATAGCTGTCGTTGATCGAGCGTTCGACCAGCGAAAAAGAATAGTTCCAGCCGGTGCCCCGCTCGAGAAAGCCGAAGCCGCTGGTCATGTTCAACCGGGTCAGGTTGTATTGCGCGTTCGAAACCGCGCCCCAGACCGCCAGAAGCGTGACGACGACCAGCGCCGCCTGCATCCCCAGCCTGCGGTATCTGGCCCTTGCCCGAAGTTGCTCTGCCGCTGTCATGTCGTCCCCCGGAAAATGCGCTCTGCGGCGCCGCCCCGACCGGGGCGGCGCCTGGGTGTGTCGTGATGTCTAGTCGAGGATCGGGGCGTAGAGAACACCGCCATGGCTCCACAGGTTGTTCAGCCCCCGCTCCAGCTTGTAGGGGCTGTCCTTGCCGAGATTGCGGTCGTAGATCTCGCCGAAATTGCCGACCGCGGCGATCATTTCCCGCGCCCAGCTGTCTCGCATGCCCAGACGTTCGCCAATGCCCGGTTCGGCGCCCAGAAGGCGGGCGACCCGCGGGTTGGGCGGGGTTGCGGCCATCTCTTCGACGTTTTCGGAGGTGACGCCCTCTTCCTCGGCGATCAGCAGCGCGGCCAGCATCCAGTTGACCACATCGACGAAGTTCTCGTCGCCCTGTCGCATCGCCGCCGCGATCGGTTCGGCCGAGAGCTGATCGTCGAGGATCACATGCGCATCCGGGTTGTCGATCTCGGTGGCGCGCAGCACGGCGAGGAACGGCCCCCAGGCGGCGAAGGCATCGCAACGATTGGCCAGGTAGGCCGAGCGCAGCTCTGCGGCGCTTTCATAGCTGACCATGTTGTGTTCGATGTTCTCGGTGTTTAGATAGTTGGCCACCAGCCGTTCGATGGTGGTGCCGGCCTCGACGCAGATCGTGCCGCCGGCCAGACCAGAGGCCTCGGTCACCCCCAGGTCGCCATGCGCCATGAGCTGGGCACCGCCAAAGAAATACGGCAGGCTGAATTGCAGCCCCTGCTCGGTGTCGCGGCCCATGGTCCAGCCGGTGGCCTTGATGATGACGTCGACATCGCCGGATTGCAGCGCCGGAAAGCGCTGCGCCCAGCTCAGAGGCACGATCTGGTTCTTGGTCGGATCGCCAAGGATGGCGGTGGTCAGCGCGCGGCAGAGGTCGATGTCGAGCCCCTTCCATTCGTTGTTGTCGTTGACCTCGACAAAGCCGAAATAGCTGCCGTTGTGACCCGAGCACAGCAAGGTGCCGCGCTCTTCGATCTGTTTCACCGTCTCGCTTTGCGCGGCCGCCATCTGCGGTGCCGCGAGACTTGCCGCCACGATGGCCCCAGCCGCCAGAAACTTGCTCATGATTGACTTCCCCATTGTTCCATATTTCGGCACGCATGTGCTGTCATACAGAATGTTACCGAATTTCCCTTGAGTCAACAGTTTTCCTTTCCGGCCGGGCGCCACCGGCGGGCCACGGCCCGGCCGCGGCGCCCTGCCGCGCCGGGGGGCGGGCAAAATTTGGGCGTGTGGTGAAGCGGTTGCGCAACGCAGGGGCAGAGCCGGATCGGCCGGGCCTCAGATCACCGCGTCTTCGGTGATCGGACGCCGGGCAAGGATGCGATCGTAGTGAAAGGGCGACAGGTCCAGCGTGCGATAAGTGCCGTGGGTCAGCCATTCCGCCGTCCCGCGCCCCATCGCCGGAGATTGTTGAAGCCCGTGGCCGGAAAAGCCGTTGAGGAAGATGAAATTCGCCAGCTCCGGATGCGGGCCGGTAATCGCGTTGTGGTCGAAGGTGTTCATCGCGTAATGCCCGGCCCATTGCGCCGTCACCTTGATCGCCTCGAACTGCGGGATGCGGGCGGCGAGGATCGGCCAGACGCGATCTTCCCAGAGCGCGAAGTCCATGTCGAAATCGTCCGGTGCCACCGCCGGGTCGGCGACCTCATGCGCCCCGCATTGATAGGAACCGCCGCCGTTCTCGCGCACATGCACGCCCGAGGGGTCGATCGTCAGCGGCAGGTCGCGGTCCAGCGGCTGCGCCGCCTTGAACACCCAAGTATAGCGTTTGCGCGGCTCCACCGGCAGGTCGAGCCCCGCCATCCGCGCCGTCAGCGCCGCGCGCGGACCGGTGGCATTGACCAGCTGGCCGCAGGCGATCACCTCGCCCGATTTCAGCGTCACGCTTTCGACCCGGGTGCCGGCGGCATTGCGGGTGATCGCCACCACCTCGTTCTCGATGTATTCGACGCCGCGTTCGCGGGATTGCCGGCGAAACCAGTCGAACACCGCCGCGCCCTCCCAATAGCCCTCGTCGACGCGGTTGATCGAGCCGAGGACAAGATCATCGACCCGGTAGAACGGATAGGCCGCCGCGATCTCCTCGGGGGTCAGCAGCTCGGTCGCCGCCCCGGCCGCAAGCTGCACCTTCTGATTGCGGCGCAGCACCTCAGCGAAATCTTCGTTGTCGGCAAGATACATGTAGCCGAAGGCGCGGATCGACAACGCCGGGACACGGGCATCGCCGCCCATGTAGCTGCGCAGGTTCTTGACGAAACCGGCGGCAAACTGGCTGATCCGCACGTTGAGCTCGGTCGAGAACTGCTGCCGCATGCAGCTGTTGGTATGGGCGGTGGAGCAGAACTGATAGCTGGTGTCGCGTTCAACTATCAAAACGCGGCCGTCGAAGTCCTTGTCATCGCTCAGAAACCAGGCGGTCGAGGCGCCCATGATCGCGCCGCCAACGATGACCACGTCATAGCTCGCCCGGTTCGGGGCCTCCGTCCTGCCCGCCATCACAGCTCTCCCTGACTGCCGCTCTCGACGGGGCCAGCTTCGCTGTAAAAGACGCGCCTTGCAATCAGTCCGGCACCGCCTCTTCGCCAGAGATCGCGCCGCTGATCAGGTTGGCCCGCATCAGCCGCTGCGCCAGGGTGCCCTTGGGCACGGCGATCGCCGCCAGATAGGCCGCGCGCGCCTCGGCCGTCTCGCGGGCGATCCGCACCGCCTGCGCGGCCTCGACCGGGGCAAAGCGCAGCTTGTCGCCGGCGCGCAGCTGGCTCAGCCGGCCGATGTCATCGCCGATCACCGTGGCGATCTTGGGATAGCCGCCGGTGGTCTGGTGATCCGCCAGAAGCACCGTCGGCACCCCATCCCCGGCCACCTGGACCGCGCCGCGGGTGATCGGCTCGGACGGGATCGAGAGCGCGCCGGCACTGGGCAGCTCCGGCCCCGAAAGCCGCACGCCCATGCGGTCGAAGGCGTTGGTCAGCGCGAAGGGTTCGGACCGGAAGGCCGCCAGCGCCGCGGCGGTGAAATGTCGGTCCTGCGGCCCCAGCACCACCCGCATCTGCCGGTCCTCGGGCAGAAAGTCGGGCCGGGCAATGGCGCCGTGGCGGTCCTCGCGCAGCCGCGCCTCATCGACCTCGATCACCTGTCCCGCCGACAGCGCCCCGCCGCCAAACCCCGAGGTCGAATGCGTCGCCGAGCTGCCCAGCCAGCTTTCGGCCGCGACCTCGCCGGCCAGCGCCAGATAGGCCCAGCTGCCGCTCTTGCCCGGGCGGATCGACAGGCTGTCGCCCTGCTCCAGCGCGAGGATGCTCCAGCAGGGTACGGCCACGCCGCCATGCTCGACCGTGAAATCGCCGCCGGTCACCGCCACCGAAAGCGCGCCCTCGGTGCATTCCAGCACCAGCCCGCCCATCGACACTTCGATCAGCGTCGCGCCGGGCGCATTGCCCAGCGCCACATTCGCCGCCGTCGCCGCCAGCCGGTCCATCGGCCCCGAGGCCGAAACGCCGAACCGCATCTGCCCCGGCCGGCCGCCGTCCTGAAACGTGACAAGCGGCCCGGCAAACCGCACTTTCAAGCTGGCCTGGGTCATGCGGTGCCTCCCTTGCGCAGTTTCTCGTATCGGTCACGGTCGATGCGGGCAAAGCGCACCCGATCGCCGACGTCGAACAGAAAGGGCCGCTCGGGATCGTTGCGCAGGATCTCGGTGGGCGAGCGGCCGATGATCGACCAGCCGGTCGGCATGGTCAGCGTGGTGACCAGACACTGCGGCCCGGCGATCAGCACGCTGCCGGCCGGAATATCACGCAGCGCCTTGGGCTTGCGCGGCAATTGCAGTGCCTCGGGCACGCCCGACAGATAGGCATAGCCCGGCGCGAAGCCATACATGCCGACGCGGTATTCCGCTGCCAGATGCTGTTCGATCACCGCCTCGGGGCTCAGGCCCGCCGCCTTGGCCACCGCCGCGAGATCGGGGGCGAGATCGTCGTCGTAACAAACCAGCACCTCCCGTTCGGCGCCCGGCACCTGCGCGGCCGCGCCCTCCTGCAACAGCGCCCGGACCGCCTGTTCCATCTCGGCATGATCGGCGACCACCGGATCGAAGGTGATCATCAGATTGACGAAGGCCGGCACGGTTTCCAGAAGCCCCTGCGGCGCGGCGGCATGGATCGCGCTGTCGAGCTGCTGGACCCGCGCGGTCAGGGCGTCGCTGATCTCGTCGCCGAGCTGCACCATAAGCGCGTGATCGGAGACCGGGGTGAAGGTGACGGCGGCCATCAGACCTCTCCGAAGGCGGCGAAGGTGACCCCCTCGGCCTCGAGCCGCGCGCGGACCCCGCGCGCCATGGCCACCGCGCCGGGGCTGTCGCCATGCACGCAGATCGACTGCGCCGCCAGCTTGATCGGCGCGCCGTCGATCACCGGCATCAGCCCGGTCCGCAAGAAGGAAATCAGCCGGTCCGCCGCCGCGCCGGCGTCCTCGATCATCGCGCCGGGCTGGCCGCGCGGCACCAATTGCCCGCTGCTGAGATAGCCGCGATCGGCGAAGATTTCGGAATAGACCGGAACACCGGCCGCGCGCGCGGCCGTTTCGGTGCAGGTGCCGGAAATCGCCAGGATCGCCAGCCGATCGTCGATCTGCCGCACCGCCGCGGCAATCGCCCGCGCGACGTCGATGTCGCGTGCCGCCAGGTTGCCCAGCGCGCCATGCGGCTTGACGTAGCGCACCGTGACCGGCACCAGCCGCGCCACCGCCATCAGCGCGCCGATCTGCGCCGCCACCATGCGCCCGATCTCCTCGGGCGGCATGGGAATCACCCGCCGGCCAAAACCTTCGCGGTCGTTGAACCCGGGATGCGCGCCCACGGCGACGCCCTTGGCGGCGGCCAGTTTCAACGCGGTGTACATCGTCTCGGGGTCGCTGGCATGGCCGCCGCAGGCGATATTGGCGCTGTTGACGAGGTCCAGCATCGCCGCGTCGTCGCCCATCCGCCAGGGGCCAAAGCCTTCGCCCAGGTCCGCGTTCAAATCGATGCGCATGCCGTTCTCCCTGTTGGTAAAAGCCCCTGCCCAATGGCATAAGACGCGACGCCGGAATTGGCCAGCGTTGCCGAGACCCGAATTTGCGCTTATGTCACGCGGTCAGGATGGCCAAGGGGGCACCGGGGTGAATACGCGATTTCTGGAAACCTTCGTCACGGTGGCCAATCTGGGCAGCTTCCGTGCCGCCGCCGACCGGCTCAATGTCAGCCAGGCCACCGTGTCGAGCCGGATCTCGGCGCTGGAGACCGAGCTGGGCGTCGATCTCTTCGACCGCGAATTCCATGCCACGCGGATCACCGTCGCCGGGGCGCTGATCCTCGACAAGGCGCAGGACATCCTCGCCGCCGAACGCAAGCTGCACATGACGCTTTCGGATCCGGCCACCGCCGCCGGGCGGGTGCGTCTGGGGCTGGTGTCCTCGGTGGTGCACACCTGGCTCTGCGATCTGATCGAAGAGGTCGCGCGCTGTTATCCGCGGCTCGAGATGGAGCTGACCATCGAGCCCACACCCAACATTGCCGCCGCCTTCGACCGCGGCACGCTCGACATGCTGCTGACCACCGAAGACCGGCACGACGCCACCAGCACCTGCGCCGATCTGCCGCCGCTGGCCATGGGCTGGTTCGGCCCGGCGGGGATGCGCGGCGAGGCGCTGGAGCTGGCCGATGTGGTGACCGGCCCGCTGATCACCTTTACCCGCAATTCGCGCCCGCATGCCAATGTGCTGGCGCTGTTCGAACAGGCCGGGCTGCGGCCCTCGATGGTGCATTGCGTCACCTCGCTGGCGGCCATCGCCCGGCTGACCGAACGCGGCATCGGCATCGCCACCCTGCCGCGCGGCTGCGATCTCTCGGGGCCGGGGCTGTGTGAACTCGATGTCAATGCCACCCTGCCGCCGCTGCCGCTCTATTGCGTCTGGCGGCGCAGCTCGGACGCGGCGATCTATCAGGCGATCGCCGATCTGGCGCGGGGCTGCGCCGAACAGCATCAGCTGCGTTCCCGGCGCCCCACCACCGAGGGCTGAGGCCCGGGACCGGAACCGGGCCGGAACCAGCCTGAAATCGCCTTGATCGGAAAACCCGATCACCCCCCCCTGAAAAATCCCGTTTGTGGAAATCGCAGCCAGCGGCGAGGGTGCGGCAACAGCAATCGACAGGGCCCGACCCACCCCGGACCACGGAACTCCCCCCGTGTCCCGGGCCGGGAGAGGTCTGTTCAGAGATCAGGACGCAGCATGACCCGTATCCGCCCCACCGACCAGGCCCAACTCTTTGTCTGGAGCGACATCGACCCCGATCACGAAGGCGATTTCAACCAGTGGTACGACCGCGAGCACATGGAGGAACGCGTCCGCATCGAGGGGTTCACCGGCGCGCGCCGCTACCGCGCGGTTTCCGGCGCGGCGCGGCGTTATCTGGCGCTCTACCGCGCCAGCAGCCTAGCCGATTTCACCTCGGCCGCCTATCAGAAGGCCTTTACCAAGCAGACCCAATGGTCGGTCACCAACTTCGGCCGCATGTCCAACACCCGCCGCCGGGTGATGCATGTGGCGCAGGAAGGCGGCTTTGGCTGGGGTGCGGCGCTGGCGTTGGTCGAACTGGCGCCGGGCGCGGTGAAGGACGAGACCCTGCGCGCGGTGATGGAGGGGCTGATGGCCGAGCCGGGCGTGATGCGGGTGCATTACATGCAGCCCGACGAAACGCTGTCGACGCCGCTGCCGTCGGAATCCACCGAAGGCCGGGTGCTTGCGCCCTGCCTGGCGGTTGACGTCACCTCGGAACCGATTGCAGAAGCCACCCTGCGCCAACTTACCGAACGCTTTGGCGGCGCCGTGCGCGAGGCCGAGACCTTCCGCCTGATGTGGGCGCTGGACGAGCACGACCTGCCGCCGCTCGAAGACTGACATTCCCCCTGCCCCGCCCGGGCTTCGGACGGGGCACAATAACCACCACCAACCCAACCTGGAGACATTATGAAACATTTCCTCATTGGCACAGCGATTGCCGCCCTGACCGCCGGTCTGGCGCAGGCCGAAACCTGGAAGATGTCGGCCGATGCGCCCGACGGCAACTATCTGACCAAGAACATCCGCGCCTTTGCCGATGACGTTGCCCGCCTCTCCGACGGCGCGCTCGAGATCGACGTCGTGTCGAATTCGGTCCTGCTCAAGCGCCCCGAGCTCAAGCGCGGGGTACAGCGCGGCATCGTGCCGATCGGCGAAGTGCTGATCTCGGCGCTGGGCAACGAGGACGCGGTCTATTCCGCCGATGCCGTGCCGCTTCTGGCCACCACCTTCGACGAGGCGCGCGCGCTCTGGGAAGCTTCGCGGCCGATCTACGAAGAGAAACTGGCCGAGGATGGCCTTGTCCTGCTCTATGCCGCGCCCTGGCCGCCGCAGGGCATCTACATGAACCAGGAGGTGACCGATGCCACGTCCTTCGAGGGTGTGAAGTTCCGCGCCTACAACCCCTCGACCGCGCGTCTGGCCGAGCTTCTGGGCGCCGTGCCGGCGACCATCGCCACCTCGGAGATCAGCCAGGCCTTCTCGACCGGCGTGATCAACGGCATGATCACCTCGCCCTCGACCGGCGTCGACAGCCAAGCCTGGGATTTCGTCTCGCATTACTACGACGTGCAGGCCTTCATCCCCAAGAACATGGTGATCGTGAAAAAATCCGCCTATGACGCGCTCTCCGAAGACGTGCAGGCCGCGCTCGAGGAAGCCGCCGAACTGGCCGAGGATCGCGGTTTCGAAATGGCCGCAACCGCCACCACCGAGGCGACCCAGACCATGGCCGACAACGGCATGACCGTGCTGCCGACGCCCGAGGGGCTGGCCACCGATTTCGAGGAGATCGCCGCCACGATGCGCGCCGAATGGCTGGACCAGGCCGGCGAGAACGGTCAGACGATCGTTGACGCGCTGAACTGATCCCCCTCCGGCCCGGGCTGACCTGCCCGGGCCTCTCTGCAATCCGGCCGCGGCGCCCGCGCGCGCCCCGGCCGCTGTCCTGAAAAGGAGCCTGCCGCCATGGTGCTCACCCGCCACCTATTCACCTTCTGCGGAGCCCTGGCCGCGCTGTCCCTTTTGGGGATTGCCGCGCTGATCCTGGCGCAGATCGGCCTGCGCCTGATGGGCAGCCAGATCCCCTCGGCCGACGATTTCGCCGCCTGGGGGCTCAGCGCCTCGATCTTTCTGGCGCTGCCCGCCGCGCTGCTCCATGGCGACCACATCCGCGTCACCTCGCTGCGTCAGCTTCTGCCCGCCCGGCTGGGCCATGGTGCCGACATCCTTGCCGCCGGATTCGCCACCGGGATGATGGCCTGGGTGGCCTGGGCGATCTTTGGCTATGTCGCGGAAAGCTGGACCTACAATGACGTCAGCCAGGGCATCGTCGCAGTGCCGTTGTGGATTCCGCAATCGGCGATGGTGCTGGGCTCGGTGCTCTTCGCGCTGGCCTTTGCCGAACGCACCCTGCGGCTGATCCTCGGCCTGCCGGTCGAACGTGACGACATCTCCGAACAAGCGCGGGGCGAATGACCATGGATATCCTGACACAATCCGCCGTTCTGGTGGTGACCCTTCTGCTTCTGCTCGGCCTCGGCATCTGGGTTGGCGTGGCGCTTCTGGCGTCGGCGGTGGTGATCTTCGTCATGTTCACCTCGACCCCGGTCGATGCCATCCTCGGCACCACCATGTGGGCGCATTCGGCCAGCTGGACGCTGACCGCCCTGCCGCTCTTCATCTGGATGGGCGAGATTCTCTATCGTACGCGGCTGGCCGAAGACCTCTTTGCCGGGCTCGCGCCCTGGGTCGGCCGGCTGCCCGGCGGGCTGGCACATGTCAACGTGGCGGGCTGCGGCATCTTTGCGGCCGTCTCAGGCTCTTCCGCCGCCACCACCGCCACCGTCGGCCGCATCTCGCTGCCCGAGCTGAAGGCCCGCGGCTATGCCGACCGGCTGGCGATCGGCTCGCTGGCGGGCTCGGGCACGCTCGGCCTGCTGATCCCGCCGTCGGTGGTGATGATCGTCTATGGCGTGGCCGCCCAGGTCTCGATCAACCGGCTGTTCATCGCCGGCGTGGTGCCCGGGCTGATGCTGATGGCGCTGTTCTCGGGCTATATCGCGATCTGGTCGCGGATGAACCCCGACGGCGTCCCCGCCCCCGAAGACAGCATCCCGTTGGGCGAGCGCCTGCGCCGGCTGCGACTGCTGCTGCCGGTCGTGGGGCTGATCATCGGTGTGATCGGCTCGATCTATGCCGGTGTCGCCACCGCCACCGAGGCCGCCGCCATCGGCGTGGCCGGCGCCCTGCTGATCGCGCTGATCGGCGGCACGCTCAACCTCTCCACCTTCACCGCGTCGCTGATGGGCGCAACCCGCACCTCGGCGATGATCGGGCTGATCCTGCTGGGCGCGGCCTTCCTGACCTCGGCGATGAGCTTTTCCGGCCTGCCGGCGCAGCTGGCCGAGATCATCTCGGCCAGCGGCCTGGGCGCGCCGGGGCTGATTGCGGTGCTGACGGTGTTCTTCGTGCTGCTGGGCTGTTTCCTCGACGGTATCTCGATAGTCGTGCTGACCACCTCGGTGGTGATGCCGGCCATCGCCGCCGTGGGCGTCGATCCGGTGTGGTTCGGGGTCTATCTGATCATCGTGGTGGAAATGGCGCAGATCACGCCGCCGCTGGGCTTCAACCTCTTCGTGATCCAGAACCTGACCGGGCGCTCGATCTTCGAAATCACCCGGATGATCGTGCCCTATTTCCTGATCCTGGTGCTGGCGGTGATCCTGCTGACCGCCTTCCCCGGCATAGCCACCTGGCTTGTCGAACAGACCCTGTGAGGCCCGTGATGACCGATACCCCCCAGACGAGGCTCGACGCCGCGCGCGCCCGCGCCAAGGCCCCCGACTTCACCCGCGTCTTCGACGATCCGGTCAGCGGCGACGGCCCGCTTTCGGGCCTGACCGTCGCGGTCAAGGATCTGTTCGACGTCCAGGGCCAGGTCACCCCGGCCGGCACCCGGGTCCGGGCCGGGGATGCGCCCGCGACCGAGGATGCCGCCACCGTGGCCCGGCTGCGGGCGGCGGGGGCCGGTCTGATCGGCCATGCCAACATGACCGAGCTGGCCTATTCCGGTCTCGGGCTGAACCCGCATTACGGCACGCCGCTGACCCCCTTGCGCGACGGCTGCATCGCCGGCGGCTCGACTTCCGGCGGCGCCTCGGCCGTGGCGCGCGGGGTGGCCGATATCGCCCTTGGCACCGACACCGGCGGTTCGGCGCGCATTCCCGCCGCCTTCTGCGGGCTCTATGGCGTCAAACCCACCGCCAGCAGCATTTCGCACGCCGGTGCGGTGCCGCTTTCGCATTCGCTCGACAGCGTCGGGGTGATGACCCGCGAAATCGGCCTGTTGCGCCCGGTGCTGAACGTGCTGCGCGACACCCCGCTGCCCGCCGCGCCGATGCCGCGGGCGGTGGTGGTGCCGCAGAATTTCGGGCTCGACGACGTGGAGCCCGAGGTCATGGCGGCCTTCGAGACCGGGCTCACGGCGCTCGCCGCTGCCGGCGTCGCCGTGCGTCGCCTGTCGCTCGATATCTTCGAGCGCTACCGTGCCCTGCCGGTCTGGCAGTTCTCGGCGGTGGAATCCCGCGCCCATCACGGCGCGCATTACGACAGCGCCCGCGACCGGCTTGACCCGCGCGTCGCCTCGCGCATGGCCCGCGCCGACGGGGTAAGCGCGATCGACTTTGCCCGCACCCTCGCCGCGCGCGACGCGTTGATCGCCGAGGCAGAGCGGCTGTTTTCCGATACCCCCGTGGTGCTGCCGACGGTGGCCCTGCTGCCGCCGAGGCTGGCCGCGCTGGAGGACGACGCGGCCTATGACCGGACCAACCTGCTGGCCCTGCGCAACACCAGCTTCGGCAACCTGATCGACGGTTGTTCGGTCAGCCTGCCGCTGACCGACACCCCCGGCGCCGGGCTGATGCTGACCGCCGCCCGGGGCCGCGACGCGGCGCTGCTGACCCTGGCCGAAACCCTCGCGGGCCGGCTGTGACCCCGCGCCCGCCGGCCTTCGTGGCGCTGGGTGCCCGGCGCTACCGGGTGGCGCATGTGCCGCTCGAAGGGGTCACCGACCTGGCCGTCACAGGCGGACGGATCGTGGTGCTCCGGCGGCGCATTCCGGAGCTGGTGGAACTGGCTTTCGACGGCACCATTCTGGCCGAGCGCGACCTGTCGGATTTCGTCTGCGGTCACGGGCTGCGCGCACTGGGCGGGGCTGCGGCCGGGGTCCTGGCCGCCACCGACATGGACGGCCACAAGATCGCCCTGCTCGGTCCCGATCTGCACACGCGCGAGCAGCTGCACTGCGACGCGCGTCCAGGGCTGGGCCGACCGTTCAACCATCCCTGCGACTGCGCCGAGGGGCCGGACGGCCGGCTCTATGTCGCCGATGGCTATGGCAACAGCGCGGTACATGTCTTTGCACCCGACCGGACCCATCTGGCCAGCTTCGGCCAGCCCGGGCACGGCGCCGGCGACTTCTCCACCCCGCACAGCCTGCTGTTTGACGGCCAAGGCCGGCTTTGCGTCGCCGACCGCGAGAACAACCGGGTGCAGCGCTTTGATGCCGAGGGCCGCTACCTCGACGAAATCGGCGGGCTGCACAAACCGATGGCGCTGGCGCTCATGCCGGATGGCACGCTGCTGGTCACCGACCAGACGCCGCGGCTTTCGGGATATGACGCCGCCGGCCGGCTTACCGGGCGCTGCCGCACCTTCTCGACCTATGGCCACGGGCTCGCGGTCTGCGAGGACGGCACCGTGGTGATTGCCGAGATGGCGCCCGACCGGGTGACCTTCCTGCGCCCGGTGGCGGGCTGAGCTACAGCCGGTCCAGCGTGCTCAACAGGGCGGTATAGGAAATCGGCTTGATCAGCAGCGGCGCGCCACGGCGCGGATCGTCCTCGGCACCGGAAAGCTCCTGCCCGGAGACCACGACAAAGGGAATGCCGTTCTCCCGCAACCAGGCCGCCACCGGCTCCGACGTGCCCTCGGCCAGCGTCCAGTCGAGGATCGCGAGGTCGGGCCGTTCGCTTTCCAGCCGGGCCAGCGCGCTCTGGCTGTCGCGGAACTCGCCGAAGCGGGCGAAACCGCCCTCTTCCAGCGTGGCGGCCAGGTCCATCGCGATGATCACGTCGTCCTCGACGATCATCACCGACCGCGCCGGGGCCGGCGCCTCGGGCGACGGCCGCAACACTTCCGAGGGGCTCGGGCCGGGCGTATCGGCCTGCCGGGGATAACTCAGGTCAAACCGGATGCCCCCGGGCCCGACCTCGCGCCGCATTTCGCCGCCGAGCTGTCCCTTGACCACCTCGTGCAGCAGCACCGATCCATAGCCTTCCTGTCCGTCCGAGACGGCGGGACCGTTGGTGGGCACCCCGGTTTCATGCCAGCAGACGTCAAGCCGGCTGGTGTCGGGCAATGCCCAGCTCAGCGCGAGCCGGCCGTCGGAGGTGCTGAGAAACCCGTGTTTGAGCGCATTTGTCGTCAGCTCGTGCAGCACCATGGCGAGCACCTGCGCCTCGGTCGGGCTGAGCGCCACCTGCGGGCCGGACATCTCGATCCGGTCAAAGACATCCGGGCCAAAGGGCGCCAGTTCCTCTTCAGCCAGTTCCTGAAAGGTGACATTCACCCAGCGCTTCTGCCCCAGCAGACCATGCACCCGCGACAACGCCGCGAAACGCCCCTCCAGATCGGCCTTGACCTGCGCCACGTCGTCGCCGGTGGTCATCCGGGTGACCGACTGGACCACCGCCAGAAGATTGCGCGCCCGGTGATCGATCTCGCTGGCCATCACTCGTTCGCGTTCGCGGCCGCGCTCGCGCTCGATCCAGCCCATCGTCGTTTCCAGCACCCGCTCGATGGCCGAGATATCGAAGGCCGAGATCACGCGTTCCTTGTGCCATTGCACCCCGATGACCGAGGTCACCTCGCCGTTTTCGACCCAGGGCACTCCCAGCCCCTGCACCACGCCCACCCGCTCCAGGTACTCGCGGCTGGCCGGTTCGAGATCGGCGTCGCTCAGCGCCGCAGCGGTCACCTCACCCGACAGGATCTTTTCCTGAAGGCTCACCCCGACCTGCGACGGCATGGCGATTTCCGCCGAGGGCGGCGTGCCCTCGGCGCACCATTCATGGATCATCGCAAAGGCCACCTGGCCTTCGATCTGTGTCCGCTCGCGCAGGCCGACGCGGCAGGCCCCGAGCAGCTCGCCGAGTTTGGCCAGCGAAAAGCGCAAGGCCTGGTCCGGCGAAGGCGCGGTGCGAAAGGCATTGTTGGCGGCGACGAGGAATTCGGCATTGCGGCGCTGGATCACGTTCTCGGTGATCTCGCTGCCCGAGTTGAAGACGCCGGTAATTCCGCCGTCCGCATCGCGCAGCGGGGTGAAGCTGTAATTCCACCAGGTCTCCTCCTCGATGCCATGGCGCCGCATCGGCAGCATCTGCTCCTGCGCGAAGAGCCCCTGCCCCTGTTCGATCACCTGGGCGAATTGCGGGTCGATGATGTGCCAGATGTCCGACCAAACCTCGCGCGCCGGCTGGCCCAACGCCGCCGGATGCCGCGGCCCGGGGATCGGCGCCCAGGCGTCGTTGTAGAGCAGGCGCAGCTCCGGCCCCCAATAGATCGCCGTGGGAAAGGCCGAGTTGAGACAGATCGACAGCGCGGCGCGCAGCGATTGCGGCCAGTCGGCGGGCGGCCCGAAGGGATGGCTGGCCCAGTCAAAGGCGCGGATCCGCTGCGCCATCTCGCCCTCACCGGCGAGAAAATCCATCGGGTTCAATTCGTTCCTGCCCTCGCCTTGCAAATCTGGCCCTCACTGCTGCATACCTCTTGCCCGCCGGATCATTCTGTCAAGCGCCCGGAGACCGCGTTACAGATAGGGCGAGCCCCCCTCTTGACCAGTTCTCCCGGTCGCGTCCACCCCCCGCAGCGATCCGCCCCACGCGGCCGCCCTCAGGCGATCCGCCCGCGCTGGCCGCTGGGCGAGATGCCGAAGGAGCGGCGATAGAGCCGGGTGAAATGGCCGAGGCTCTGAAAGCCGCAGGCGACCGCGATCTCGGAAACCGACATTTCGGTCTGCAACAGCAGGTGCCGCGCCCGGTCGAGCCGCAGCTCCATGTAGTAGCGCCCCGGCGACGTGTTGAAATAGCGGCCGAAAAGCCGCTCGAGTTGGCGCACCGAAATGCCCAGATCCTGCGCGATCAGCATCGGCGAGACCGGCTCTTCCAGCGCGCCGCGCATGATCTCGATGGCGCGGGCGACATGCGGATTGCGCATGCCGTGGCGCGATTGCAGCGAAATGCGCTGCGCCACCCCCGCCTCGCGCGCGCCAGCATAGACCATCATGTCCGACACCGCGACCGAGAGGTCATAGCCGTGATCCCTCTCGATCAGGTGCAGCATCAGGTCGGCGGTGGCCGAGCCGCCCGAGGCGGTGACATGTTTCTCGTCGGCCACGAAGACACAGCGCTCCAGGGCGACCTCGGGGAACCGCTCGGCAAAGGCATCGTGGTATTCCCAATGGATTGCCGCCTTCATGCCGTCGAGAAAGCCGGCCTGCGCCAGCACCCAGGCTCCGGAACAGAGCGCGCCGATCCGCACCCCGGTCGATCGCGCCCGGCGCAGCGCCGCCAGCAGCGCCGGCGTGATCTGCCCGGTCATCCCCAGCCCGGAAATGACGAACAACCGGTCGGCCCGTGGCACCGCGCCAAAGCCATGCGCCACCAGCGTGACCGACCCATTGGAGGCGCGCGAGGAGATGCCGTCTTCGGAGGCATAGGACCAGGCATAGAGATCCCGGCCGGAAATCAGGTTGGCGATGCGCAAGGGCTCGATGGCGCAGGCCAGCGTCAGATGGGTGTGATCCTCGACCAGAAGAAAGACGAAATGCTGCGCGGCCATGCTGACTGCTCTCCTTGGGATGATGCATTTTACATGTCGCACAACATTATACAATGTGTATAAACTTGGTCAGAGGGCGGATTCGCCCGAAATTCCGCAAGAGCCCGAGGATGCCGATGGCCGCCGATACCAAGACCACCAAGGCGATGCTCTACGAGCATCTGCGCATGGAGATCCTCTCGACCCGCCTGCCCCCCGGTCACGATATCGACGAGGCGCGGCTCTCGGCCGAGTTCGCGCTGTCGCGCACGCCGCTGCGCGAAGTGCTGCGGCAGCTGGCCGGCGAGGGCTTTGTCGTATTGCGCGAGAACCGCGGCGCGCGGGTGACCGACATGTCCTTTGCCACACTGCGCGATTTCTTTGTCGCCGCGCCGATGATCTATGGCGCGGTGCTGCGGCTGGCCGCCGGCAACGCCCGGCCCGGCCAGATCGCCGCGCTGAAGACGGCGCAGGAGCGGTTTCGCGCCACCCTGCGCCAGGGCAGCGCCATCGACCGGGCGCTGGCCAACAACCGCTTTCACGAGATCACCGGCGAGATGGCGGGCAACATCTATCTGTTGCCGTCATTCCACCGGCTGCTGATCGACCATGCCCGCATCGGCACCACCTTCTATCGCCCGCGCACCGCCGAGATGACCGACAATCTCGACGCCGCCAGCCGCCAGCACGACGAGATCATCGCCGCCATCGAGGCCGGCGACGAGGACCGCGCCGGCCAGCTGGCCGAGGCGCATTGGAACCTGTCGCGGGGCCAGATCGAGCTTTTCGTGATGCCCGACGGCCTCGACCTGCCGCTCGGCGCGCTTCCCAGGACGACAACCGGATAGGACAGACATGACCCCACGCTTCCGCTTTGACGGTATCTACACCCCCGTCGTCACGCCGTTTGCCGCCGATTTCTCGGTCCGCTGGGACGCGCTCGAAGCGGTGATCGACTGGCTGATCGGCCAGGGCGTCCACGGGCTGATCTCGGGTGGCTCCACCGGCGAGAATTATGCCCAGACCCTGGACGAACGCATCGAGATCGCGCGCTTCACCGTCGACAAGACGGCCGGCCGGGTGCCGGTGGTGATCGGCACCGGTGCCATGCTGACCGCGGAGTCGCTGGCGCTGGCCCATGCGGCGCGTGAGATGGGCGCCGATGCCATCCTGCTGGCCTCGCCGCCCTATGCGGTGCCGACCGACCGCGAAAACGCGCTCAACGCGCTGGCCATCGACCGGGCGGCGGACCTGCCGATCATGCTGTACAACTACCCGCACCGCACCGGCACGATGATGGGCGAGGACTTTCTCGACCGGGTCGGCCGCTCGCGCAATTTCTGCGGCATCAAGGAAAGCTCCGGCGATATCAACCGCGTGCATCTTCTGGCCCGCGATTACCCGCATATCCAGCTTGGCTGCGGCATGGACGATCAGGCGCTGGAGTTCTTTGCCTGGGGCGCGCCCTTCTGGGTCTGCGGCGGATCCAACTTCCTGCCGGCCGAGCATGTGGCGCTTTACGAGGCCTGCGTGCGCGAGGGCGATTTCGCCAAGGGCCGCCGCATCATGTCGGCGATGATGCCGCTGATGCGGGTGCTCGAACAGGGCGGCAAATTCATCCAGACCATCAAGCACGGGGTAACCATGACCGGCGTCGACTGCGCGGTGGTTCGCCCGCCGCTGAAGGCGCTGAACAAGGATGACAAACGCGCGCTCGACCAAGTGGTGCGGGTGCTGAAACGGACGATTGCCGATATCCGGGCGGAGGGCTGAGACATGAGCTTGCTGACTAAAGACGAGTACCGGGGGATCGCGCGCGGTCTCGATCTGCCCTGCATGGCCTTTATCGACGGCGGCTTTCGCCCGGCGCTTTCGGGGCGCACCTTTGCCAGCATCAACCCGGCCACCGGCGAAGAGCTGGCGCAGGTCGCCGCCTGCGCCGCGCCCGACGTGGACCTTGCCGTCGCCAGGGCGCGCGATGCCTTTGAGGATGGCCGCTGGTCGCGGCTGCATCCGTCGGAGCGCAAGGCGGTGCTCATCCGGCTGGCCAGGCTGATGACCCGCGAGGCCCGCGAGCTGGCGGTGATGGAAAGCCTCGACAGCGGCAAGACGATCCTCGATTGCGAGACCGTCGACCTGCCCGAAACCATCAACTGCCTGACCTGGCACGCCGAGCTGATCGACAAGATCTATGATCAGGTCGCCCCCGCCTCGGACGATCACATCGCCATGGTGGTGCGCGAGCCGGTGGGCGTGGTCGGGCTGGTGCTGCCGTGGAACTTTCCGCTGCTGATGATGGCCTGGAAGATCGCACCGGCCCTGGCGGCCGGCTGTTCGCTGGTGGTCAAACCCGCCGAGGAAACCTCGCTCACGGCGCTGCGCCTGGCGGAACTGGCCGCCGAGGCCGGGCTGCCGCGCGGCGTGCTCAACGTGCTGCCCGGCTCCGGCCCCGAGGTCGGCGAACCGATCGGGCGGCACATGGATATCGACATGGTGTCCTTCACCGGCTCCACCGCCACCGGCAAGCGCTTTCTGTCTTATGCGGCGGACTCGAACGCCAAGGAAGTCGTGCTCGAGATGGGCGGCAAGAACCCCGCGATCGTGCTGGAGGACGCCGAGAACCTCGATCGGGTGGCGGCGCATGTGGTCAATGGCGCCTTCTGGAACATGGGCGAGAATTGCTCGGCCAGCTCTCGGCTCATCGTGCACCGCGACGTCAAGGAGGCCCTGCTCGACCGCATCGCCCATCATGCGCGCGCCTGGAACACCGGTGACCCGCTCGACCCCGAGGTGCGGCTCGGCCCGCTGGTGTCGCAGGCGCATTACGACAAGGTCCGCGGCTATCTGGACCAGGCCGGACCGGTGCTGCTGGGCGGCACCGCGGCCGACGGCCGCGTCGCGGCGACGGTGATCGAAGTGCCGGGCAACGACGTGGCGCTGGCGCGCGAGGAAATCTTCGGCCCGGTGCTCTCGGTGATCACCGTGGCCAGTTTCGACGAGGCGATCCAGACCGCCAATGACACCGACTATGGCCTTGCCGCCGCGCTCTTTACCGCCAATGCCAAACGCGCCATCCGCGGCGCGCGGACGCTGCGCGCGGGCACGGTGACGGTCAACAGCTTTGGCGAAGGCGACATCACCACGCCGTTTGGCGGCCACAAGCAATCGGGCTTTGGCGGGCGCGACAACGGCATCCACGCCCATGACCAATACACACAGCTCAAGACGATCTGGATCGATCTCGCCGATGATGCGGACGAGGCCATAGGGTGACGGGGTACCGGGCCCGCCGGCTGCCGGTTCAGCTTGGCCCGGCGGCCTGGAACGCCCTCTTGCCCGCCGCGCCTGCGGTGCAGCCTCTCGAGCGTGACACCACGGCGGATTTTGTCGTGGTCGGCGCCGGTTTTGCAGGGCTCTCGGCGGCGCGGCGGCTGACCCAACTTCAGCCCGGCGCGCGGATCCTGGTGCTCGAGGCCGGGCGCCTGGCCGAAGGCGCGGCAGGGCGCAACTCGGGCTTCATGATCGATCTGCCGCATGACCTGCAATCCACCGATTACGCCGGTGCCGGCGATGACCGGGCCTGGATCGCCCGCAACCGTCAGGCCATCGGCTTTGCCGCCGAGGCGGTCGAGGAATACGGCATCGACCGCAACTTCTTTGACCCCGCCGGCAAGATCAACGGCGCCGCCAGCGCCGCGGCCCAGGCCCACAACGACAGCTATGCCCGCCACCTCGCCGCGCTTGGCGAGCACTGCGAAAGGCTCGATGCCCAGGAGATGCGGGCGTTGACCGGATCTCCGCATTACCGCTCGGGGCTGTTTTCGCCGGGCACGGTGATGCTGCAACCGGCCGGCTATATCCGCGGATTGGCCCGGGGCCTGCGCGCGGCCGGCGTGATGATCCACGAGGCGAGCCCGGCCCGGGCCCTCACCCGGCAGGGCACCGGCTGGCAGGTGACGACGCCGGGCGGCCGGGTGAGCACCGCGCGGGTCATTCTCACCGTCAACGGCCATCTCGAAAGCTTCGGCGTGGCGCGCGGCCGGCTGATGCAGCTCTTTCTCTATGCCGTGATGACGCCCGAGCTGGACGCCGAGACCCTGGCCCGCCTTGGCGGCGCGCCACGCTGGGGCATCACCCCGGCCGATCCGATGGGCACCACGGTGCGCCGGATCGACAGCGGCCAGGGCGGCAATCGCCTGCTCCTGCGCAGCTGCGCCACGCTGCGCCCCGACATGCGGCCCCGCCGCCGCGATCTCGCCCGCGCGGCGGCGGTCATGCGGCGCAAGTTCGCCCAGCGCTTTCCGCAACTGGCCGGCCTTCGGATGGAACATGCCTGGGCCGGGCCGCTCTGCCTCAGCCTCAACGGCGTCTCGGTGACCCGCGAGATCGAGGCGGGGCTGGTCTCGGGCTGCGTGCAGAACGGCCTTGGCACCGCGCGCGGCACCCTGACCGGCATTGCCGCCGCCGAACTGGCCGCCGGCGTGCCGAGCCCGCTCACCGATTTCTTTGCCACCGAAGCCGCGCCACGCCGCCTGCCGCCGCAACCCTTGCGCCAACTTGGCGCCAATGCGCTGCTGCGGCTCCGGGAGTGGCGCGCGCGGGCGGAATAGGCAGGGGCCGGCGAGACCCCGGCGCGGCGGCCGAGACGGGAGGCAGGGGCCGCAGCCGGGAGGCAGGGGCCGCAGCCACGCCCCCCGCCCCGGGCCTGCCCCGGGGCCTCTCGGCCGGGGACGCCCCGCCTCAATACTCCTGGTTCAGCGCATCCGCCGCCGGGATCTCACGCTCGCGGCGCGCGATGTAGTCCAGCAGCGCCTCGTTCCTGGCCAGGTCGAGACGCGGCTCCTGGTACTCCGCCAGGAGCTTGCGCGCATGTTCCAGTGCCCGCGCGGTGATCTCCTTGGAGCCATCCGCCACCCATTGCTCGATCGAATTGTTGTCGAAGAGCTCCGGCATGAAATAAGCGGTCTGGAAATTTTCCTGAGTGTGTGGATGGCCCAGGTAATGCCCGCCCGGCCCGACATCGGCCACCGCCGCCAGCGCGGCGTCGAAATCGCTCCATTTCGGCCCTTCGGCCATGCGGTAGGCCATGGCGCATTGCTCGGCATCGACAACGAATTTAGCCACCGAACAATGCATCCCCGCCTCGTTCCAGCCAGCGGAATGCCAGATGTAATTGGCCCCGGAATGCAGCACCGCCGAAAGCGTCGTGGCGCTTTCATAGCCGGCCTGGGCGTCAAAGGTCTTGGCCCCGCCCAGCGCGCTCGACGTCCGCCAGGGCACGCCGTAGAAACGCGCCATCTGGCCGATCATGAAGTTCATCAAGCTGATCTCGGGCGTGCCCGCCATCGGCGCGCCGCTCTTCATGCTGACGGTCGAGAGGTAATGGCCATAGATCGCCGGGCAGCCCTTGCGGATCACCTGGGTATAGGCCAGCGCCGACAGCGCCTCGGCATTGAGCTGCGCCACCGTGGCCGGCACCGAGGCCGGCGTATTGGCCCCGCCCAGCACGAAGGGCGAACAGAGCACCGGCTGGTTGCGGCGGCAGAAGGCGCGCATCGCGCCCAGCATGGTCTCGTCCCAGACCAGTGGCGAATTGCCATTGCAATTGCCGGTGGTGACGGCGTGGTGTTCATGAAACTCCGCGCCGAACAGCAGCGCGCACATCTCCATCACGTCCTCGGCGTTCCTGGGGCTGGTGGTCATGCCCATGAACATCTTGTCGGAATGTTTCATCGAGGAATAGGTGATCCGCAGGTGGCGCTGGCTGATCGGGTGGTCGTAGGGTTCGACGATGTGATGCGCGGTGGAATGCAACGCCGGGCTCATGTGGCTGAGCTTGTGGAACATCGCCAGATCGGCCAGCGTCGGGTTGCGGCGCCGGTCGTCGAGGTCGCGCAGGTACGGCGCGCCGGTCATCGGCACGAACACCGCCTGACGCCCGCCCAGCGCGACGGAGTTCGCCGGGTTGCGGGCGTGATAGGTGATCTCGGACGGGATCGAGGCGATCAGCCCGCGCACCAGCCCCCGGTCGAGATAGACCCGCTCGCCCACTACCTTGGCCCCCGCCCGGCGCCAGTCGGCCAGCGCCACAGAATCGCGGAACACCACGCCGACGTTTTCGAGGATATCCATCGACGCGGCGTCGATCTGCGCGACCTGGGCGCCCTCCATCACCTCGCAGAGCGGCAACCGGTTGGTCAGTCCGGGCAGCATGGTGACATCGCGGGTGCTGCGCAGGCTGCGGCGGGCGGCGCGGCCCCCGGCCCGCATCCGGGGCTTGGCAGTGGTGGCGGTCATGGCAGATCTCCTTTGCAGGAAGACTGGCGCAGACCGGCGCATCGGATGGGGATGATTGCGAATTATCGTTGCAGGAAACGACATGGCCTGTGCGGCAGCGGCACAGCGTATGACAGGAACGCCGCCTGCCCTGCCGCGCCCCGGCCCGTCTAGAGCCCGCCGCCCGCCGGGATCACCACCTGCACACTGTCCTCCGCGAAATGGTCAAAGCTCTTGACCCAGCGCCGGTGCGGCCAGTGCAGTTCCAGCCGGCCCTCGCGCGGGCGATAGGCGGCGGTATAAAGCGTGCCGAAACCGGCGGTGAACGCGGTGGAATAGAGCGGCGGCCGCAGGAAGGCCGCGACAAACCGGTCATCGGTGGTCGGATGCAGGGTGAGCTGTTGCAGCAGAAAACGCTCGCGCTCGACGGTGGCGGTAAACCGCGCATGCGACGACCATTCGACCCGCTCCTGATGGTTGGTGGCCACCGCCGCATGGCTCAACACCGGTTTGCGGTCGGGCGCGAGATAGGCGGTCAGGAACTGCCGCCCGGCATCGAGCACGGTGACATTGTAACTCATGTGGCAGGGAATTCGCGCCAGCGCGGCGCCGGCCTCTTCGGTGCTGGTGCAGGTCTGGAGCACATAGCGCAGGATCAGCGGCACGCCGAAGCCGCGCCCGGTGTTGCGCCGCCCGCCAAAGGTGAGCGAGACCGCAAGACCGGCATCGTTGATGCCATCGACCAACCCGAACAGCCCGTCGGACATGCCGATCACCCCCCGGCCCTGCCAGCCGGTCTTGAGCACCACCGCATCGAAGGCCAGCGGCGCGTAATCGTAATTGCGCACCAAGAGCGGCGCGTCGCCCTGCCAGATCGCCTGCGAACAGGCCGAGAGATAGGGCGGCGGGCCGTAGAAGCTCAGAAACCGCGCCGCCGCATCGCCGCCGCCGGCCAGATCGCAAAGCTCCTCCCAGAGCTGCGCGATCTCCGGCATGTGCTTGCGGATCGCCTTGCGGCATTCCAGATAGGTCGGCCGTGCCGTCAGCCCCTCGCGCGCCCACCATTGGTGATAGGCCGGCCAGTACTGCGCGAACAGCCCGGCCCATTTCGGCCCGGGCCTGTCTTCGGCGATGGCGCGGAAAAGCATGGTCACACGCGCCGGCCCTACAGCATCTTGAACGCCGGATCGCCCAGCACCTGCGCCGCCGGCAAGGGCCGCGCGCGATAGGCCGCCTTGATCCCGGCGATCCATTGTTTCGACCGCTCGGTCAGCGCGAAGCCCTTGGTCATCGAGCGACCCCGCGTCACCAGAATGCCCAGGTCGGCGCCCTCGTACCGGTAATCGCCGGGCTTGAGGATGCGCAGGAAAAACGCCTCGTCCTCGCTCTCGACCGCGCGGCGGTGATAGTCGAAACGGGCAAATTCCACAGTGCCATCGGCGCGCATCCGGTAGATGCCCGATTGCGGCGCCTCGGTGATGATGTCGACGCTGTCATCGGTGTGCTTGATGACCATCTGCGACCAACTGTCGATCATTTCGGGATCGGACCAGCGAGCATTGAGCTCTTCGACATCGATCTCGAAGGGCTTCTTCGAGAACTCCAGCAGGTGAAACAGAAAGAGCGGCGCATCCGCATGGGCAAAGGCGGCGTGATTTGTCATCGAACTGGCGCCGGTGATGCGCGGGTTGAGCTCGCCCAGCCAGATGTCGCCGGTCTTGCGGTCGATCAGGAAGTCCAGCTCGAAATAGCCGCGATAGCCCTCTTGTCGAAGCTGTTCGCCAAACCGATAGGTCAGCTCGCGCGCCTTCTGTCGGGTCTTCGGGGGAAAGGCGGTGGCAAAGATCTCGTTGCCACACCAGCCGCCGCGATAGGGCGTAAGGTCTTTGAACCCGACCAATTCGGTCATCAGCGGGCCGACGATGGTGCCCTCGGCCGTGGCGCAGGCCTCGATGGCCGAGCCACGACAATCGATCCGTTTCATGATCTTGATCTCGCCCTGGCCGACGATCTCATGTTCATGGCGGCGAAAATCGGCCTCGGAGGCGATGAAGAAGGTGGTATGCCCGCTGTCGCCATAGGCCGATTGCAGCACCAGATCATCGCCCAGCCCGGCCGCCGCGCAGATCTCGCGCAGCTGGGCGTAGCTTTCCACCTCGGCCAGCGTGTTGGGCACCGAGGGCACCCCCGCCTTGTTGCCGATGCGCACGGTCTCGATCTTGTTGTCCATCGCGCTGCGCAGCTTGGCCTTGGGGAACCACAGCTCGCCGCCCAGCTCCCTGACCAGCCGCTCGGTGGTCTCGTCGAACATCAGAAAGGCAAACTTCGGCTTGCCGCCGCGCGCCTTGACGTAATCCACCACCTCCTTGTGTTGCAGCAGATAGTTGTTGATGTCCTCGATCGACTGGAACTCGTCATGCGGCATGTCGGAGGGCACCAGAACGTTCGGGTGCCGCCCGTCAAAGCAATCCATGTAGCAGATGTACTTGAAATTCCGCACCCATTCGTCGAGCCCGAGCAGGTTGAAATTCGTCGCCGAGACGAAATAGACCGGATCGGAATTGGTGTGAAAGTGGCGCCGGATCTCGGAGATGTTGCGCAGGGTCTTTCTGGCCATCGATCGCTCCTCTTCGTGCTCATGGCTCTCTACAGGAAAAGCCTTTCAGCGCCTCCTTGGTGAACACCCGAAGCCCCAGATCGGCGCGGAAGCCATGGATCTCGCTGACGTCGAGCGCCCGCATGAAGCTGAGGATTTCCGGGCTGATCACCTGCCCCGGCACCAGGATCGGAAAGCCCGGCGGATAGGGGATGATGAAGGAGGTCGAGACCAGCTCCTCGCCATCCTCGAGCCGGGTCTGCAACTTGTCGTCCAGCGGGATGTAGTCGCATTTCTCCTCGTCGTAGGCGAGGAAAAAGGCGGCGCGGATGTCGCCCTCGGGGGTGTCGTCGCCATAGCGGAACGCCGGATGGAAATGGCTGAAATCCGGCAGCGGCGGCACATGTTCGACCAGCGCCGAGACCCGGTTCTCGAACGAGCGCTTTTCCATCTTGGAGGCGTCGTCGAGCAGCTCGTCCAGCTCCTTGGCGATCTCCACCAGCACCTCGATCAGATAGGCGACCGAGCTGCGCGTGGTGCCGATATTGGTCATGAACAGCACGGTGTTGCGCGAGGTCTTGTTGATCTGGATGCCGTATTTGTCCATCAGGATCTTGGTCTTGAAGGTATCGCCGTCCCAGCCGGTGCCGCCCACCGCCAGCGTCACCCGCGTCGGATCGAGCACGAATTCGTCGGTGGTCCAGGAATTGGCAATGTCGGTCCAGCCCTGATCGGTCTCGTAGTAGCTGGACACGCCGCTTTCGCGGTATTCCTCGGGGATCATGTCGCCGGCGGTGATCACCTTGAAATACTTCAGCAACAGCGGGTGGGTGGCAATCGCCCGCCGGATCGACATGGCGCTTTCGACCTGCCGCTGGGTGAACTCGAACCCCTCGAGCTCGACCTGCCTGCGGCCGACGTCGAGCGAGGCGATGATCTGATAGTTCGGCGAGGTCGAGGTATGGGTCATATAGGCCTCGTGGAAGGCCTGCTCCACCTCGCCCTTGAAGTCCTGATCGTTGACATGGATCATCGACCCCTGCCGCAGCGACGTCAGCGTCTTGTGCGTCGACTGGGTGCCATAGGCCCGCACCCGGGCATCCGGCGGCGGCACCAGCCTCGTGTTCAGGATGGTCTCGTCATCCGCGCCCTCCAGCTCTTTCTGCTGCTTTTCCCAGGCCTCCGCCGTTTCCGGCGTGCGCAGGCATTCGCGCAGGGTGTTGGCCACGTCCATCGCGGTGCGCTGGCGGTAGGTCGGGTTGAAACGGGCAAAGGCGAACCAGGCCTCGTCCCAAAGAAAGATTAGATCCCTCTTGATGGCGAGACATTCCTCCATCACCCGCTGCACGTTGTAGACGATGCCGTCGAAGGTGCAGTTGGTGAGCAGCACCATGCGCACCTTGTCGAGCTTGCCCGCCGCCTTGAGTTTTAGCAACTGATGCTTGATCTCGCGCAGCGGCACGGCGCCGTACATCGAGTATTGATGCAGCGGATAGCTGTCCATGTAGACCACATGCGCGCCGGCCAGCACCATTCCGTAGTGGTGCGACTTGTGGCAGTCGCGGTCGACCAGCACGATGTCGCCGGGCTTGCACAGCGCCTGCACCACGATCTTGTTGCAGGTCGAGGTGCCATTGGTGGCAAAGAACGTCTGTTTCGAGCCGAAGGCCCGTGCCGCCATGTCCTGCGCTTCCTTGATCGGGCCGCGCGGTTCCAGCAGGCTGTCGAGCCCGCCCGAAGTGGCCGAGGTCTCGGCGAGAAAGATGTTGGGACCGTAAAAGGCCCCCATGTCCTGGATCCAGTGCGACCGGGTGATCGATTTGCCCCGGCTGATCGGCATGGCGTGAAACACGCCGGTGGGCTGGCGGGAATATTCCTTGAGCGCGGTAAAGAACGGCGTCTTGAAGCGGGCCCCGACACCCCGAAGGATGTTGAGGTGCAGCTCCATGAAATCTTCCTGGTTGTAGAACACCCGCCGGCAGCGGCCCAGATCGAGGCCGGCTATCTCTTCGGCCGACCGGTCGGTCACCAGATAGGCATCGAGTTCGGGCCGCATCCGCGCGATCAGCCGGCAGGCCTCCGGCCCGTATTCGCTGGGCGTGATATGCTCGACCTCGCCTTCGGTGCCCAGCGTGTCGAGGTATTTCTTCAGCAGCGGCAGTTCGTTGTGCGACTTGAGCACGAGCCCGGGGCGGACCACCACGGCCTGGACATTGTGGTTGAACAGGATGCCGATCAGCGCGTCCTCGACCGAGGGCACCACCACCGGCTCGTAATGGAACGGATCCTCGGGCCGGCGGGCGCGGTGCAACGCGTTGCGCAGGAACCGCTCCTGATGTTCGTTGACGCTGTCGACGATCATCACCTCGAAATAGGGTCGCCCCAGCGCCCGCGCCTCGGGCGAGATCGCGCTTTCGTCTTCGTAATCCTCGCTGTCGATCTCGTCGGCGCCCAGCGGAATGTGTCGGCGGCGATAGGCGCCCGAGGTCAGCGCCCGCGCCACCCGCCGCACCGAGATCGACAGATCGTCGATATTGCGCGTCTCGAGCAGGCGGCGCAGGTGTTCAAAGGCCGCGTGGCCGGGAAAGGCCCAGTAGCTCTCGATCGGCGCGAGCGACTGGAACAGCTTTTCCGCGGTCTGCACCAGCCGCTGCCCGGAGCGGCCGTCGACGCCCTTGAGCCGCAGAGACTCCACGCATTCGCGCAGCGCGCTCCAACGGTCGGCCCGCAGCTGCGTGGCACTGTAATAATCTCCGATCGATGGCAGACCCTTTTCACTTGCAGGTACGTTCATTCCGTTCTCCCTGTTGGCGCCTTTTGCGGCGCTGCGTGTTGTTCTGCCATCCCCTCGGAGGCCCCGGTCAGCCGGTGCCGGACACCCTCTTGAAGATCGGCAGGTTGTCCTCTGGTTTGTAGTCCTGCGGCTCGCGCCCCAGCGCGCTGCGCGGATCGGCCGTGTTCACCCCGGCCTGTGACCCCTGTTGCGGAATGGCCAGCGGCCCCAGCGTCGTCAGATAGGCGTCGGTGCCGCTGCTGCGGTCATAGACCGAAAAATCCGCCTCGCGGTCGCGGAAGCTCTTGAGCACCTGGCCCAGTCCCTTCAGCCCGGTCTCGCGCTGGCGGCGCACCATGTCGAGATCGATCTCGATCGGGAACATGTCCTCTTGCCCGGCAGACTGGTGCAGCACCGTGGCGGTCGGATCGACCACCAGCGACTTGCCGACACCGCCGGCACCCAGGCCGTTGACGTCGATCACGTAGCACTGGAACTGCGCCGCGGTGGCCCGCGCGATGGCGATCTCGGCGTCGCGGTCGGTGGTGCCGGTCAGCACGGGGTGCAACAGCACTTCGACCCCCTGGCTGGTAAGTTGCCGCGTGGTTTCCGGGAACCAGATGTCGTAGCAGATCGACAGGCCGAAGCGGCCCACCCCCGGCACGTCGAAGACGCAGAAATCGGTCCCCGACGAGATATCGGCCTCATAGGGCTTGAACGGGAACATCTTGCGATAGGTGCGGATGATCTCGCCATCGGGGTTGATCACCACCGAAGTGTTGTAAATTCGCCCGTCCTCGGCCTTTTCGAACATCGAGCCCGGGATCAGCCAGATCTTGTGGCGGCGCGCCTCGTCCTGAAACATCCGAAGCGTGTCATTCGGGAACGGCAAGGCGTATTGATGCAGCGGGCCAAAAGCCGCCAGCTCCGAGAACACCACCATCTGGGTCCAGGGAAACCGCGCCATCAGAACGTCGAGCCGCTCTTTCATGCCCTCGACGTTGGAATGCAGCGCCGCGACATGCATCTGTACGCCGGCGATTGCGAAAGGGGTCATCTGCTTTCTTTCTCCTTGCACGGCGCGGGCATGTCCTGCGCCGGGTTGTTCTGTCTCCCCCCTGAGCGGCGGTGGCGGCGGGTCTCTGCCCGGCTCGCGGCCGCTGCTGGTCTTGTGGTCTGGCCCGTCACCTTGTCAGCCTTCCTGCAAACTGCAAGGCAAGATCGTTCAGGGCCGGTCGGGGCGGCGCGGAGCCCGGTGCCGGGCGCGCTGGCATCCCGGCGTTCATCTTGCGAGACTTGGTCATTTCGGTCCCCCAGCCCGGCCCGGCGCCGCATGTTTCAGGGGCTTTCCCCCCGGGGCAATCCGGTTTTCTTGTTGAATCAGCATAGCTTTGGCGCAGACACATTCAACTCTCGCAAATCGAGCCTGCCTCCTTATGATGCGGTGCGCGCAATTCCGGGGCATTCTCAGAACGTCGGCGGCGTGCAGGCGCTGATGATGACGCAATCCTGATCGCCGATGTTGCGGAACTTGTGCGGCAGCCGGCTGTCGAACAGATAACCGTCGCCCCGGTTGAGCACGCGCACCTGATCGCCGACCGTGATCTCGATGATCCCGGCAATCACCACCCCGGCCTCTTCGGCCTGATGGCTGAGCATCTTTTCGCCGGTGTCGGCGCCGGGGGGATAGGTTTCGTGCAGCACCTGAAGACTGTGCGACGAGGCATTGCCCAACTGGCGCAGCGAGACCCGCGAGGCGCCCTTGCCCAAACCCATGTCCTGCGGCGACAGCTCGATGAATTCGTCGGCGGTATAGAAGTACTTGGGCGTACCGGCGTCCTCGACCTCGGAAAAGAATTCCGACAGCGGGGTCTGCACCGCGTCGAGCAGGCTTTTCAGCGACGAGACCGAGGGGCTGGTCTTGTTCTGCTCGATCATCGAGACCGCGCCATTGGTCATGCCGGCGCGCGCCGCCAGTTCCCGCTGCGACATGCCGCGCGCCTCCCGCGCCGCCCTGAGTCTTCCGCCGATATCCAAAGCATCGCCTTATTTTGAGTGCGTGTTTGAAATTGTAAGCGCCGATTTTGCGCGGGGTCAACCGGTATTCGTGGCCAAAACCCGCCGGTCACACGCATTTCACCTATATTTACATGGGAATTTCCAAAGGGTTACAAAATTCATCGGATGAGCCTGATGGTCAGGATTGACAAAAATATTGATCACACCGTACTAATTTATTGATCATTCACCGGGAGGGTCGGACCCATGACTGCCAGCACCAAACCGCGCGCCAGCCGGGCCGCGAACAAGGACAAGAAAACCGCCGCACGCAAGCCCGCGGCCAAACCCGCAGCCAAATCTGCCGCCAAGCCGGTCAGCACGCCCGTTGTTGCGCAGACCGGCAGCAACGCCGCGCTTCTGGCCCGTCGCGAGGCCGCGGTGCCGCGCGGTGTCGCCTCTGCCGCGCCGGTCTTTGCCGCCCGTGCCGAGAATACCGAGCTCTGGGATGTCGAGGGCAAGCGCTACATCGATTTCGCCGGCGGCATTGCCGTGCTGAACACCGGGCACCGTCACCCCAAGGTCATCGAGGCCGCCAAGGCGCAGGAAGACCTCTATACCCACACGTCGTTCCAGGTCGTGCCCTATGAGCCTTACGTCGCGCTGGCCGAAAAGCTGAACGAACTGGCGCCGGGTGATTTCGCCAAGAAGACGCTGCTGGTCACCACCGGCGCCGAGGCGGTCGAGAACGCCGTCAAGATCGCCCGCGCCCATACCGGCCGCCCCGGCGTCATTGCCTTCAACGGCTCTTACCACGGCCGCACCCTGCTGACGCTGGGCATGACCGGCAAGATCAGCCCCTACAAGAAAGACGTCGGCCCCTTCCCCTCCGACATCTTCCGCGCGCCCTTCCCCGATGCGCGTCAGGGCGTGACCGTCGAGGACAGCCTCAAGGCGCTCGAGATGCTGTTTCTCACCGATGCCCAGCCTGACCGCGTGGCGGCGATCATCCTCGAACCGGTGCTCGGCGAAGGCGGCTATCACCCGGTCCCGGCCGAGATGTTCCAGGCCCTGCGCGCGATCTGCGACCGACATGGCATCCTGCTGATCTCTGACGAGATCCAGGCCGGTTTCGGCCGCACCGGCACTTGGTTTGCCATCGAGCATTCCGGCGTTGCGCCCGATCTGATCACCTGTGCCAAATCCATGGCCGGCGGTTATCCCGTGGCCGGCGTGATCGGCCGGGCCGAGGTGATGGATGCGATGGCCCCCGGCGGCCTTGGCGGCACCTATGGCGGCAACCCGGTCGCCTGCGCCGCGGCGCTGGCGGCGATCGAGGCGATCGAAAGCGAGGGATTGCTCGCCCGCTCGACCGCTCTGGGCGAAATGTTCAAGGCCCGCTTTGCCGAGATCGGCGCCCGGGTCGCGCCCTACCGGATGTGGGACATTCGCGGCCTTGGCGCAATGATCGCGGTGGAATTCGTCACCGATTTCGACACCGCCGCGCCCGACGCCGCGCTGACCAAGGCGGTGATCGCCAAGGCGCTGGACAAGGGTCTGATCCTGCTGGCCTGCGGCATGCATGGCAACGCCCTGCGCATCATGGTGCCGCTGACCGCATCGGATGCGATCCTCGAGGAAGCCATGGTGATCTTCGAAGCCGCGCTGGCCGAGGCCATCGCCGAACAGCACGCGCTGGCGGCGGAATAAGCCAACTCCGGCTGGCGGCGGATTTTCCCGTCGCCAGCCTTGCTTGCCCCTGATTTCAGGTTTACCCCGGGGAGCGGGTCCGCCCCCTGCGCCGGACCGACCCGGTTGCCACATCAGGAGCTCCGCCGATGAACCATGTCTTTCCCCGCCACAGCAAAGCCAAGCTTCCCACCGCCGTTGGCGGCGAGGGGTGTTATCTGATCGACGCAGACGGAAAGCGCTATCTCGATGGCTCGGGCGGCGCAGCGGTCTCCTGCCTGGGTCATGGCGATACCGAAGTGGTCGAGGCGGTCAAGGCCCAGCTCGACAGGCTGGCCTTTGCCCACACCGGATTTTTCACCTCGGAATCGGCCGAGGAGCTGGCCGATCTGCTGATCGCAAACGCGCCCGAAGGCATCGACCGGGTCTATCTGGTCTCTGGCGGCTCCGAGGCGACGGAAGCCGCGATCAAGCTGGCACGGCAATATTGGGTCGAAAAGGGCGAGCCGCAGCGCGGCAAGCTGATCGCCCGCAAGCAGAGCTATCACGGCAATACCATCGGCGCGCTCAGCGCCGGCGGCAATGAATGGCGCCGGGCGCAATTCGGGCCGCTGCTGCTCGACGTGAGCCATATCGACCCCTGCTACGAATACCGGCTGCGCCACGAGGGCGAGAGCCCCGAGGAGTACGGCCGCCGCGCTGCCGATGCGCTGGAAACGGAAATCCAGCGTCTCGGGCCGGAGAATGTCATGGGTTTCATGGCCGAACCGGTGGTGGGCGCCACCGCCGGCGCGCTGGCCCCCGCGCCGGGCTATTTCCAGCGCATCCGCGAAATCTGCGACCGCCATGGCGTGCTGCTGATCCTTGACGAGGTGATGTGCGGCATGGGCCGGACCGGCACGCTCTTTGCCTGTGAACAGGATGGCGTGCGCCCCGATATCCTCTGCGTCGCCAAGGGGCTTGGCGCGGGCTATCAGCCGATCGGCGCCATGCTCTGCACCGCCGAGATCTATGACACCATCGCCCAGGGCTCGGGCTTCTTTCAGCATGGTCATACCTACATGGGCCACCCGGCGGCGGCGGCGGCCGGCAAGGCGGTGGTCTCGGCGATCCTCGACCGCGGGCTGCTGCCCCGGGTGCAGGAGATGGGCGAGAAACTGCATGCCAAGCTCACCGACCGTTTCGGCCAGCACCCGCATGTCGGCGACATCCGCGGCCGCGGGCTGTTCCGCGCCATCGAGCTGGTCGAGGACCGCGACAGCAAGGAACCCTTCGATCCGGCGCGCGGGCTGGCGGCCAGGATCAAGAAGGCGGCCTTTGCCGAGGGGCTGATCTGTTACCCGATGTCCGGCACGCTCGACGGCCGGCGCGGCGACCATGTGCTGCTGGCGCCGCCCTTCATCATCGAAGAGGCCCAGCTCGATGAATTGGTCGATAAACTGGACCGCGCCATCGAGGCTTCTATCTGATGTCTCATTGCCGCAAAGGACACCGCCCATGACCGCCGCCTATCCCCTGCCCCCGATCTCCGACGCCGACTGGCCGGAAGAGATCGCCGACATGACCGGCGGCTTCGCGGGCAAACTCAACGTCTATCGCACCATGGCGCATGACCCGGCGCTGCTGCGGGCCTGGACCGATCTGCGCCAGCACGTCGTACTCGAAAGCGCGTTGGGGCTGGAGCTTGTCGAAGTGGTGATCCTGCGCACCGGGGTGCGGCTGAACTCGCGGTACGAATGGCAACAGCACATCTCGCGCGCCCGCAAGGTGGGCTTCGACGATGCCCGCATCGCCACGATCCGCGGCGCCACCGATGCCATGGCGCCGGTCGACGCGCTGCTGGCGCGGGCGGTGGACGAGCTGTTCGACAACAAGCAGCTCTCGCCGATGACCGCCAAGGCGCTGGCCGAGACCTACGGCAAGGAAGGGATGATCGACCTGATGGCGACGGTCGGCTTCTATTCCACGCTGGGCTTTATCCTGAAAACCTGTGGCACGCCGCTCGACGATGACATCGCCGGAGAACTGGCGGCGCGCCCCTTTCCCGAAACCGAAAACTGAGACTAGGAGTTTCTCCCATGCTCGACCAACAGACCGATCTCGCTTCTCTTCTGAACGATCCCGAATTGATCGCGACCAAGGCCTATCTGGCCGGTGAATGGCGCGACGCCAAGGATGGCGCGACCTTTGACGTGACCAACCCGGCGCGCGGCGACGTCATTGCCAAGGTGGCCGACCTCTCGCGCGAGGAATGCGCCGAGGCGATCGATGCCGCCTACAAGGCCCAGAAGGACTGGGCGCAATGGACCGGCAAGGAACGCGCCGGCGTGCTGCGCAAATGGTTCGACCTGATGGTCGAACATGCCGAGGATCTGGGCAGGATCCTGACCGCCGAACAGGGCAAGCCGCAGGCCGAGGCCAAGGGCGAGGTGATGTATGGCGCCTCGTTCATCGAATGGTTCGCCGAAGAGGCCAAGCGCGCCTATGGCGAAACAATCCCCGGCCACCAGCGCGACAAGCGGATCACCGTGATCACCCAGCCGATCGGCGTTGCCGCCTCGATCACGCCCTGGAACTTCCCCAATGCGATGATCACCCGCAAGGCCGGCCCGGCGCTGGCCTCGGGCTGCGCCTTTGTCGCCCGCCCCGCCGCCGAGACGCCGCTCTCGGCGCTGGCGCTGGGTGTGCTGGCCGAGCGCGCCGGCATTCCGCATGGCGTCTTTTCGGTCATTCCCTCGTCGCGCTCCTCCGAGATCGGCAAGGAATTCTGCGAGAACCCCAAGGTCCGCAAGCTGACCTTCACCGGCTCGACCGAAGTGGGCCGCATCCTGCTTCGTCAGGCCGCCGATCAGGTGATGAAATGCTCGATGGAGCTCGGCGGCAATGCGCCCTTCATTGTGTTCGACGACGCCGATCTGGATGCCGCTGTCGAAGGCGCAATGATCTCGAAATACCGCAACAACGGCCAGACTTGCGTCTGCGCCAACCGCATCTACGTGCAATCGGGCGTCTATGACGAATTCGCTGAGAAGCTGGCCAAGGCGGTGGCCGGCATGAAGGTCGGCGACGGTCTCTCGGGCGAGCCGACAGTGGGCCCGCTGATCAATCAGGAAGCGGTCGAAAAGGTCGAAGAGCACATCGCCGACGCCAAATCCAAGGGCGGCAAGGTGATCCAGGGCGGCAAGCGCCACGAGCTGGGCGGCACCTTCTTCGAGCCGACAGTGATCACTGGCGCCACCCGCGAGATGGTGTTCTCGCAGGACGAGACCTTTGGCCCGATGGCTCCGCTCTACAAGTTCGACACCGTCGACGAGGTGATCGAGCTGGCCAATGACACGATCTTCGGGCTGGCCTCGTATTTCTATGCCAAGGACCTGAGCCGCGTGACCAAGGTGCAGGAAGCGCTGGAATACGGCATGGTCGGGGTGAACACCGGGCTGATCTCGACCGAGGTGGCGCCCTTTGGCGGTGTCAAGCAATCCGGCCTCGGCCGCGAAGGCAGCCGCCACGGGATGGATGAATTCATGGAAATGAAGTACATCTGTACCTCTGTATAAGCCAGAGGTCTCCGGGGTTGCGGCCCCGGAGACCACCACCCCACCGGGCGCCTCGGGCGCCGGCGATCACTCCACCGCGCGGATCAGCTTGCGTTCCAGCACCCGCAGGACGGCGCGCAGGTCATGGCCGCGCTTGAGCACCTGCCCCTCCATGCCGATCACCGCATAAAGCCCCTGCCGGTTGCGCAGCTTGGGGCGTTTTTCGATCCGGTAGAGCGGGTTCTCGGCGGTGCGGCGAAAAACCGAGAAAATCGCCACTTCGTGCAGGTTCGAGATGCCGTAGTCGCGCCACTCACCGGCGGCGACCATGCGGCCGTAAAGCGACAGGATCACCCCCAGCTCGGCGCGCTGAAAGGCCACCACCTCCGGCCCGGCGCCGGGAAAAGGGGAAAAACTGTTCATACAAGGAGAGTTGCGCGCTTTGCACCGCAAATCAAGCACCCGCGTCGCAGCGCCACGGAACTGTGACGCCAACGCCCGGGTGTCACGCGAAACTCCCCTGGCAGAACCACCCCGAGGACATCGATGCGCCATGGG
The DNA here is from genome assembly GCF_028807375.1 of Marinovum sp. PR37. Classification (NCBI taxonomy): domain Bacteria; kingdom Pseudomonadati; phylum Pseudomonadota; class Alphaproteobacteria; order Rhodobacterales; family Roseobacteraceae; genus Marinovum; species Marinovum sp. PR37. The sequence goes on from NZ_JARAML010000004.1 coordinate 141,839, forward strand.
CATAAAACAACCAGAGCGCGTCGCCCTCGGCGCAGGTCACCCGCCAGTAATCGCGCTGGCCCGAGCGCCATGCGGGATCGTCGAGCCACCATTCCGGCGCGATCCGCTCCGGCCCCTGCGCCGAGGTCAGGTGCAGATCGCGGCCGCGCCAGCGCAGGCGCTCCGGCGGCCGGGGCACATCGGGCGCCTGCACCGGTTCGGGCCGCCAGAGCAGCAGCGGCCGGGGCCGCGCCGGCGGCGCCCAGGCGGCAGCCGGCTCCGACCAGGCGGCGGCCAGCACGGTTTCGGTCTTTTCCGGGATATGGCTGTCGCCGGGGTGGCGGCGGGTGATCGCCTCCATCCCCACCCGCGCGCCGATCCGGCCGATCAGATCGTCGAGCGCCGTGTTCGCCGCCAGCCGGGCGTTCACCGCCGCCCCGGCGCCGATATGGCCGACCGGGGTGCGCTGAGACAGCGGTTCGACCTGCACCGCCTCGAGCCGCAGCATGTCGATGCCAAAGCCGGCGTCGATCTCGTTCAGCTTCATCGCCAGCAGCGGCCGCAGCCGTTCGGGATCGTCCGAGGCCCGCGCCAGCCGCACCTCGAGCGTCTGCATGGTGTGATCGCTGCGAAAGGCCTGAAGCCTGAGCGTCCGCGCGCCCTGCCCCCGGGCGCGCAACAGCTCGGACAATCGCGGCAGAAGCCGGTCGAGCCCGGCCGCCACATCCTCTTCCAGCCCGATCGGCTCCGGCAGGGTCATCCGCACGGCGTAGCGCTGCGGCGGCGCGGCCGGGGACAGCGGCTCCGGCACCGCGCCAAAGGCCTGATCCAGCCGCAGCACCAGCCCCTTGCCGAAACGCCGCGCCAGCGCCGCCCGCGGCTGGCCCGCCAGATCGCCGATCCGCCGCAGCCCGAGCCGCGCCAGCTGCGCCGCGGTCTCCTCCTCCAGCCGCAGCGCCGCCACCGGCAGCGCCGAGAGCGCGCCACGGGTCTGCCCCGGCGGCGCGATGGTGCCGGTCTCGGCCGGGGCCAGCCGCCCGCTGGGCGCTGCGCCGCCGCGCTCCCAGTGCCGCCGCCGGGCCGCGCGCGAGCGGGTGGCGCGGGCCTCCTGATCGATGTCATCACCCGAGCGCGCATGGCCGCCGCCCTGGCCGGCAAAGCGCGCCAGCGCCCAGGCGCCGCCGCGGCTGTCGGCCAGCCCGATCCGCGCGGTCAGCCCCATGTCGCCGGTTTCTTCGACAATCCGCGCACAAAGCGCCGCCTCGCCGCCAAAGAGATGGGTGCAGCCGGTCACGTCGAGCATCAGCCCATCGCCGCCATCGCCGGCCACCCAGGGGCTGAACTTGCCGGCCCAGCGCAACAGCGCCTCGAGAAACCCCGCCTCGGCATGACGGTTGCGCCGCGCGGTGCGCAGATCGGCACTGACCGCATGGGCATCGCGCAGCGGCTGGCTCTTGTAGATCCCCACCTCCGAGGCCCGCGCCGAAACCGACGACAGGATCTGGCTGTTGCCGATATCCTCGACCACGGCAAAGGGCACCTCGTGCAAGGCAGCTTCGGCGCGCGCCTGACGCAACAGGCGTTCGGCCCCGAGACGGGGAAACCAGAGAGAGAGCAGACGGCGGGGCATGGCAGAACAGGCAGCTTTGTTCGCTATATGTTCTCATACCTACCAGCCGCGTCACCCGATGTCGAGCGCCGCCGGGACGTCAGCCGCAGAAGACGCGGGTGATCCGTCCGGTCTCGTCGATCTCGATGTTGGTGCGCGCCGGCAGGTAATCCATCGTCCGCATGTCGCCGGGCCGCAGAATCCGCTTGGGCGCCGGAACACGCTCGGCCGCCTCCACTGGTTCGCCGACAAGGCCGGCACGGGCGCCGGGCGCGCAGGGCGTCGCCTCCCCCGGCGGCGGATGTTGTGGCCCCGCCCCCTGCGCGATCTCTCCGTCCTCGGGCAGACAGCCCGCCAGGGCCAGCAGAAGGGCCGGCATCACCCCGGCGAAAGACAGACGATATTGCATGGCACCTCCGATCCTGGCCCGCCCCGGTGCTCCGCCGTCCGGCGCGGAAACGCCGGGGAAAAGACCGCCCCGGCGCCCCCCTGCTAACAGAAAACCTCTGCCCCGGCCCGCAAATTCCCCGCGCCGGCCTTGATCCCGGCAAAGCTTTGCCACAGGGTCTGCCGGACATTTACCAGGGAGAGTGATCATGCGCACCAAAGCCGCCGTGGCCCTTGAGGCCGGCAAACCGCTGGAGATCATGGAAGTGAACCTCGAAGGCCCCAAGGAAGGCGAGGTTCTGGTCGAGATCAAGGCCACCGGCATCTGCCACACCGATGAATTCACCCGTTCGGGCGCCGACCCCGAGGGGCTCTTTCCCGCCATTCTGGGCCATGAGGGCGCCGGCGTCGTCGTCGAGGTCGGCCCCGGCGTCAAGGATCTCAAGCCCGGCGATCACGTGATCCCGCTTTATACCGCCGAATGCCGCGAGTGCGAATATTGCCTGCACCCCAAGACCAACCTCTGCCAGAAGGTGCGCGCGACCCAGGGCAAGGGCGTGATGCCCGATGGCACCTCGCGCTTTTCCATGCTCGATGGCACGCCGATCCTGCATTACATGGGCTGCTCGACCTTTTCGAACTATACCGTCCTGCCCGAGATCAGCCTCGCGAAAATCCGCCAGGACGCGCCGTTCGACAAGGTCTGCTACATCGGCTGCGGCGTCACCACCGGCATCGGCGCGGTGATCTATACCGCCAAGGCCGAGATCGGCAGCCGCGCCATCGTCTTCGGCCTCGGCGGCATCGGGTTGAACGTGATCCAGGGCCTGCGGCTGGCGGGGGCGGATCAGATCGTCGGGGTCGATCTGAACGATGACAAGAAGGCGATGGCGACCAAGTTCGGCATGACCGATTTCGTCAACCCGTCCAAGGTCGAGGGCGATCTGGTGGGCCATCTGGTCGAGCTGACCGGCGGCGGCGCCGATTACACCTTTGACGCCACCGGCAACGTGCAGGTGATGCGCACGGCGCTGGAATCGGCACACAAGGGCTGGGGCGAATCGATCATCATCGGCGTGGCGCCGGCGGGGGCCGAGATCTCGACGCGGCCCTTCCAGCTTGTCACCGGCCGGGTCTGGCGCGGCACCGCCTTTGGCGGCGCCCGTGGCCGGACCGATGTGCCGAAAATCGTCGATTGGTACATGGACGGCAAGATCGACATCGACCCGATGATTACCCACACCATGCCGCTCGAGGACATCAACAAGGGTTTCGACCTGATGCACAAGGGCGAGTCGATCCGCTCGGTCGTGGTTTATTGATCCGGGCGGTGGGGTGAATCCCACCCTGCGCAAACGCGCATCGCCGGCCCCGGGCCGGCGATGCGCTGCGGCCTGCCCCCAAGTCATCCCGGACAGCGCCCGCGCCATGACGCTTTAAATTGACGCTGGCGGCGCTTGGCCTCATGGTCCGCGCATGTCAGATGATACCAATCTCCTCGCCGTCCTGATCGACGCCGACAACACCTCTCCGAAATACACCAAGGCAATCTTTGACGAGATCGCCTCGCTGGGCGAGGCCAGCGTGCGCCGCTGCTATGGTGATTTCTCGTCGCAGCAGATGGCCGGATGGTCGCGCGTGCAGGCCGAATTCGGGCTTGTCCCGCACCACCAGCCCGCCAATACCGTGGGCAAGAACGCCTCGGACATTGCGCTGGTGATCGATGCCATGGACCTGCTGCATACCGGCCGCTTCGACGGCTTCGTGCTGGTCTCTTCCGACAGCGATTTCACCCGCCTCGCCAGCCGCATCCGCGAACAGGGGCTGGCGGTCTACGGCATGGGCCAGCGCAAGACGCCGGATGCCTTCCGCAAGGCCTGCAAACGCTTCATCTTTCTCGAAAACCTCGGCGAGGAAGAGCCCCGCGAAACCCCCTCGAGCCGGCCGCTCGATGAGGCCCGCAACCTGATCTTCAAGGCGATGGAGGGGATCGAACAGGGCGACGAATGGTACACCCTGGGCCAGATCGGCCAGTTCATCATCGCCGCCAATCCCGATTTCGACACCCGTTCCTATGGCCACCGCAAGCTGAGCGATCTGGTCGCCCGGCTCAAGGTGTTCGAGACCCGCACGGGCCCCGGCAATCAGCTCATGGTGCGCCGCGTCGACTGACGCCTGACGGCCCGACCCGCCCGGCGCTAGGTGATCCGCCGCGCCATCATCACGCTGTGGCTGGCGCAATCCGGGTCTTCCGCCAGGAACCCGGTCAGCCGCAGCCCCAGCTCTTCGAGCAGCACGGCATACCCCGCCGGCGACAGGCTGGCGTGATAGACCGTGGCCGCGCCGACCGTGCCGCTGGCCTCGCCGGCCTCCGGCCCGGCGGTGAACAGCAGGCTGCCGCCGGGCGCCAGATGCGCCGCCATCCGGCGCAGCGTCTCGCGCTGTTCCGCCTCGGTCAGATGGAAGAAACTGTCCCAGGCGATGATCCCGTCGAAACGCTCGCCGAGATCGAGGCTGCGCATGTCGGCCTGGCGCCAGTCACCTTCGGGCCAGCGCTGCCGCGCGATGTCGAGCATGGCGCCGGCGAAATCCACCCCGGTCAGGGTAAACCCCTCGGCCATGAACCAGCGCGCGATCGGCTCGCCGGCACCACAGCCCAGGTCGAGCACTCGGCCGCCCTCGGGCAGGCAGGCGGCAAACCGCGCCAGCCAGCGGGCCTCGAAAAGACTGCGCGAGCGCTGCGCGTCATAGGCCGCGGCCTGGGCTTCATAGACCGCGCGGGTCTGGTCCGGATCTGCTTGCGTCATCGTCGAGGCTCCTTGAAACGAAAACGGGCGAGGCCCTGCCCCGCCCGCCTGGGTCGGTCTTACACCGTTCAGACCGTGCCGCCCAGAGAGCCTTCGAGCTGGGCCATTTCCTGGCCGCCGGCCATCAGATCCTGCAATTGTTCGGGCGAGATTTCGCCGCGCTGCGCGGTGCCCAGGGTCTTGCCCCGGTTGAGCACGGTAAAGCGGTCCCCCACTGCCAGCGCATGGCGCACGTTGTGGCTGATGAAGACCACGCCGATGCCCTGCTTGCGCACCTTGTCGATGGTCGCCAGCACGTTCGAGGTCTGGCGCACGCCCAGCGCCGAGGTCGGCTCGTCGAGGATCAGGATCTTGGCCCCGAAATGCACCGCCCGGGCAATCGCCACGGTCTGACGTTCGCCGCCGGAAAGCGTGCCCACCGCCTGATCCGGCGCGCGCAGGTTGATCCCCATCTGCCGCATCTCGGTCATGGTGATCTCGTTCATCCGGGCCACGTCCATGCGCTTCAGCGGCCCGCGCCCGATGGTCGGTTCGCGTCCCATGAAGAAATTGCGCGTCACGCTCATCAGCGGGATCATCGCCAGATCCTGGAACACCGTGGCAATCCCCGCCTCCATCGCATCGCGCGGCGAGGAGAAATCCATCGTCTTGCCTTCGAACAGGATCTCGCCATGGGTCGGCTTATGCACCCCCGACATGGTCTTGATGAAGGTCGATTTTCCGGCGCCGTTGTCGCCCAGAAGGCAATGGCACTCACCCGGCTTGACGTCAAAGCTGACACCGGCGAGCGCGATGATATTGCCGAAGTGCTTTTCGATGTCCTTCATCTCGACGATCGGCGCGGCATTGTTGGGCGCATCGCCGTGGTGGAACTTGGTATCCTCGGTCATTTTACCGTTCTCCCGTGACGCGCTTGCGGATGGCGTTGTTGAACAGGACCGCGATCAGCAGCATGCCGCCCAGGAAGACCTGGAACCAGTCCTGATCGAAATCGGTGTAGGTCAGGCCGATCACCACCATGCCGAAGATGATCGAGCCAAAGAACGCGCCGATGGCCGAGCCGTAGCCGCCGGTCAGCAGACAGCCGCCGATCACCGCGGCGATGATCGCCTCGAATTCCTTTTGAAAGCCCCGGCGCGAGTCGGTCGAGCCGGCGTCCATCACCGTGATGATCGCCACCAGCGCCGCACAGCAGGCGGTGACCATGAAGAGCGAGATCTTGACCCGGCGCACCGGCACACCCGAATTGGTGGCGGCGTTGCTGTCGCCGCCGGCGGCAAAGATCCAGTTGCCGGCGGGCGTGCGCAGCAGCACCCAGGTCGCCAGCAGCGCGATGATCACGAACCAGATGATCTCGATCGGCAGGCCCGGCACCTTGGGATTGCCGTTCTTGAAGGTCTCGACGATGCCCTTTTCGGCCAGCCAGGCGAACAGCCCGCCAAAGGCGTCGCCGGAAAAGAATGGCGCCAGCCAGTCGCCTTCGGTGGCATCGCGCACGCCGCGCAGCTGGGTCGAACCGCCGGTGGCCAGCTTGAGCCCAACCAGCGACAAGCCGCGCAGGATGAAGAGGAAGGCCAGCGTCACGATGAAAGACGGCAGGCCCGAGCGGATCACGATAAAGCCGTTGATCGATCCGACGCAGGCGGCAAAGACAAAGGTCGCCGGAATGGCAATCACCAGCGGCAGGCCGAAGGTCACGGTCGCGGCGGCAAAGAACAGACCGGCAAAGGCCACCATCGAACCGATCGAAAGGTCAAATTCGCCGCCGATCATCAGGAGCGCCGCACCGATGGCCAGAATGCCGAGCTGGGCGGCGGGGGTCATGAAGTTGATGATCCCCGAGGTGGTGAACATCGCGGCGTCGGCAGTTGCCAGAAAGAACACCGTGACAAGGATGACCCCCGCAATCGCGCCCAGCTCGGGGCGCTTCATGATGCGGGCGCCAAGACCCTCGGATTTGAGCCGTTCATCGACGGCGGGCGAACTGTCGGACATGATTTCCTCCTGAGACCTGCGAATACAAGGGGGCCGTGGCGCGGCACACGCCACGGCCCCCATCGTTCGCAATCGAAAAATTGCGGATTAACGGATGCCCTGAGCCGACAGCTCGATCGCCTGACCGGCCTTTTCCTGGGTGACCAGGTTCGGACCCGAGGGCACATTGCCACCCGGCATCAGGCCGTATTTGGCGTTGTTGGCCAGGAACACGACCGGCAGGTAGCCTTGCAGGAACTGCTGCTGATCGATGGCGAAGGCCGCGTCGCCTGCGGCGATCGACTCGAGGAAGTTGGCCGAGAGGTCGAAGGATGCGACGTTGACATCGCGGCCCGAGGCCTTGGCCGCCGCCAGCGAGGGCTCGCCCGCGAGGCTGGCCCCCAGTGCCATCACCGTGTCGACATCTTCGTTCGAGGCCAGTGCCGCCGAGACCTTGGATTCGATTTCCGCCGGGTCGTTGCCGGTGGGCAGAACCTCGACCGAGCCGCCAAAGCCCTCTTCGAAGCCCGAGCAGCGCAGATCGAGCGCCACGTTGCCGACCTCGTGGTTGACGCAGATCGCGGTGGTGCCGCCCATTTCGGCCAGCTTCGCGCCGGCCGCCTTGCCGGCGTCGAATTCCGACTGGCCGACATGCAGCGCCGCGCCCAGTTCGGCGGCGACGTCAGAGCCGGAGTTCATCGAGATCACCGGAATGCCGGCCTGGGTCGCACGCATGATCGACGGCCCGAGCGCGTCGCCATCGGGGATCGAGACGACGATGCCGTCGGGCTCCTGGTTGACGGCGGCGTCGATCAGCTGGCTCATCGCCACCATGTCGAAGGTTTCCGGGGCGCGGTATTCCACATTGGCACCGGTATGCTGTGCGGCAAGGTCCACGCCGTTTTTCACGACCGACCAGAACGGGTCGTTCGCCTGGCCGTGGCTGACGACGATGATGTCCTGCGCCAGCGCGGGCGCGGCCATGCCGACGGCCGCGGCAAAGGCTGCGGTTTTCAGAAATTTGGTCATGAGTCCTCCCTTTGACCTGATCGGGGGATTTTCCCCTCGGTTTTCCCGGCCCTCGCCGGCGGCCCATTCCGCCCCTCTCCGGCAAAATGGAATGTTTATTCCACTACTCTCGAATCGGACGCAAAGTCAACTCCGTTGACGCAAGGCGCTGACCGATACGGCAAGCGCCGTGGTCAGGGTGGTCGCGGCATTCAGCGCCCTGAATCCGATCACCTCGTCCTCGCGCACGATCAGCACCTCGCGGGCGCTTTCGACCAGCGGACAGGCCCCGGAATCCGTGAGGCCGAAGACCGTGACGCCCCGTGCAGACGTCGCCTTGGCCAGCCGCAGCGTCTCGTCCGAAAACGGTGCAAAGGTCACCGCGAACAGCACGTCTCCCGGCAACACGGCGCCGTGCCCCTCGATCATGCCGGCCTTGAAATGCACGCTGGCGGGAACCCCCATCTTTTCGAACAGATACCCCATGTTGCTGACCACCGAAAACGCGCGCCGCAGGCCGACCAGATGGATCACCCGCGCCTCGGCCATGCCGCGTGCAATCCGGTCAAGCCGGTCGCTGGTCACGGTATTTGACAGCGAAAGCAGTGATTTATGGCCAGCCTCGGCGAAATCTGCCAGCAAGCGCCCGGTTGAGAGCTCGCGCTCTTCCGACAGGTTGGCCAGCCGCGTGTCATAGGTCGGCCGGAAATCCGTGAACTTGGAACGCAGCAGGTCCTGCATCTCGGAATAGCCGGAAAAACCCACCGCCTGGCAAAACCGCATGTAGACCGATGGCGCCACCCCGACGGCCTGCGCCATCTCGGAAACGGTGGAGACCGCGATCAGATGCAGATGCCGGCGGGTAAAGCTGGCGCATTGCTTTAGCCGCTTGGGCATATCCTCCAGCCGGTCGTCGAGCCGTTCCAGCAATTCGGACACGCTCTCCGGCGCTTTCAGTACCTCGGCAGGCTTGTTCATGGGGGCTCCTCTCCTTCCGGGTCACATTACCCGAACCGCGACAAAATGGAACAAAAATTCCCGAATGCGCCTTATGGATGAATAATCAAGGATTTACACGCCACGCTGCGGGCCAATGGCACAGCATCGCCGTGAGGGAGCGATCCGGCAAGCTGCCGGCGCCGTATGGTGCGTCGATTGTCCGCTTGTACTTTGTATCCAATCGCATACAATTGCGTACATATCGAGTCCCCGCCGCCAACCCGCAGGAGCCGCCCCTTGTCCGACGTCGTAACCACGCTCTCCGCCACCCGACGCCGGATTCTGACTTTTGCGCTGGCCGCGTTCGGCACCGTGCTCTTTCTGGCGCTCGGCCTGCCGCTGCCCTTCCTCTTCGGGCCGATGGCAGCCTGCCTGATCGCGGCTCTGGCGCATGTACCGATCAAGGGGTTCGGCCAGGTGTCGCTGGCCGCGCGCACCATCCTCGGCGTGGCGGTGGGCGCCTCGATCACTCCGGCGCTCTTTGCCGAGCTGCCGCGCATGGTGACCTCGATCGCGCTGGTGCCGCTGTTCATCGCGGTGATCGCCCTGGTCGGCGTGCCCTATTTCCGCCGGGTCTGGGGCTTTGACGCGCCAACCGCCTATTACGCGGCGATGCCGGGCGGATTGCAGGACATGGTGATCTTTGGCACCGAGGCGGGCGGCGATCCGCGCGCGCTTTCGCTGGTGCATGCCACGCGGGTGCTGATCATCGTGACCCTGGCACCGATCATCCTGACCTATGGATATGGCGCCGGGCTGACCAATCCGATTGGCGCTCCGGCCTCGGAGCTGCCGGTGCGGGAACTGGCGCTGATGGTCGCCGCCGCCTGGATCGGCTGGAAAGGCGGCGTGCGCATCGGCCTCTTCGGCGCCTCGATCCTCGGGCCGCTGATCCTGACCGCCCTGCTCTCGCTCTCGGGGCTGATCCACGTCCGCCCCCCGCGCGAGGCGATCCTGGTGGCGCAATTCTTCATCGGCTGCGCCATCGGCGTGCATTTCCTCGGTGTCACCTTCCGCGAACTGAGGCGCGTGGTGGTCGCCGGTGTGGGCTATGTCGCCCTGCTGGCGCTGCTGGCGACCGGCTTTACCGCGCTGGCCACCCGGCTGGGGCTGGCCCGCCCGGTCGAGACCTTCCTTGCCTTCGCACCGGGCGGTCAGGCCGAAATGACCGTCCTCGCCATCGTCTCCGGTGCCGACCTGGGCTTTGTCATCACCCATCACCTGACGCGGATCATCCTGGTGATCCTCGGGGCGCCGATCGTCGCCGGGCTCATCCGCCGGCGCTCGTGAGCCCCGGCGGGGGTCAGGCGGTCACCAGCCCGGCAACCGATGTGGTCTGCGCGCGGCCCGCGACATAGACTGCCTCGACCGCCCGGTCATCGCCCATGATCTGGAGGATGAAGAGCTCTTCCGACAGGCTCTGCGCCGCCTCGGCCCGCAGCGCCATCGCCTCGGTCGCGGCCGGGTTCAGCACCACCACATCGGCCTCGGTCCCGGGCTCCAGCGTGCCGATCCGGTCCTCCAGCCCCAGCGCCACCGCATTGCCGCGCGTGATCCAGTGAAAGGCCGCCAGCGGATGCAGTTTCTGGCCCTGCAATTGCAGGATCTTGTAGCCCTCGTTCAGGGTTTGCAGCATCGAATAGCTGGTGCCGGCCCCGACATCGGTGGCGATCCCCGCCGCGATGCCGCGCGCCCGCAGGCCGGCATCGTCGAACAGGCCGGAGCCAAGGAACAGGTTCGACGTCGGGCAGAACACCGGCTTGGCACCGGTCTCGGCCAGCACCTCGATCTCGCGCGGCTCGAGGTGGATGGAATGGCCGAGCAACGTCTTGGCATGCAGCAGGCCAAAGCGTTCGTAGACACCGAGGTAATCCGGCGCCTCGGGGTAGAGCGCGCGGGTAAAGGCGATCTCGTCGCGGTTCTCGCTCAGGTGGGTCTGCACATGGCAATCGGGGTGTTCCGCCACCAGCGCGCCGGCGAGCTCCAGCTGAGCCGGGCTCGAGGTGATGGCAAAGCGCGGCGTGATGGCATATTCCGCCCGCCCGCGCCCGTGCCAGCGCGCGATCAGCGCCTTGCTCTCGTCATAGCCCTGCTGCGCCGTGTCGGTCAGCCCTTCGGGGGCATTGCGGTCCATCATCACCTTGCCACCGATCATCCGCATGTCGCGCCGCGCGGCCTCGGCAAAGAAAGCCTCGGCCGACGCGGGATGAACCGAGCAGAAGGCCACCGCCGTGGTGGTGCCATGGCCGATCAGCAGGTCATAGAACCGCGCCGCCATGGCAGCGCTGTGCGCGGGGTCGGCAAAGCCGGTTTCGGCCGGAAAGGTGTAATTGTTCAGCCAGTCGAGCAGCTGCGCCCCCCAGGAGGCAATCACCTGCACCTGCGGAAAATGGATATGGCTGTCGATGAAACCGGGCAACAGCAGGCAGGGCCGATGATCGACAAGCATGGCCCCCGGCGCGCGGGCGGCAATCTCGGCATATTCGCCCACCGCCTCGATCAGCCCGCCGGCCATCAGGATGGCACCGTCCGGGTGATAGCTGTAGGCCTCGGTGTCGCTCTCGTCCGCCGGCGCGGCGTGAAAGGTCAGCACGCGGCCGCGCAGCAGCGTCTTGTCACATGTCTGAAGCATCGTCTCTGTCTCGTTTCTCGTATGGGCGCGGGCCATGCCTGGGAGAGATGCAAGGCATGGCCCGCGCGGTGGCGGCCCTTTGGAGGGAGGGCCGTCTACTCGGCCGGCGTCCCCTGGCCATTGCTCAGCGGCAGCGCATCCTCGGCGGGTTCATCCTGGCTGTGGAACCGCGGGTAGATGAACAGGAAGCCGGCGGCGATCAGGTAGCCCATCGACACCGGGTTGAAATCCGGCCAATGCAGGCTGGCGCCGTGGATCACGCCAAAGAGCGACATTACCGCCGCCGCCAGGGCAAAGCCGCCGGCATTACGGAACCGCCCGTCGATCACCGAGGCGACAATCGCCCCCCAGATCAGCCCGGTCAGGATCGCGCCCTGCGAAAGCGCCAGATGGCCCTGGAAATGCGCGCCCTGTTGCAGGAGTGCGGCGGTCAGCGCCTCGTCCCCCAGCCGCGGCAGCCCCTCGACCCCCGAGGCGCCCAGCGCGCCCATCAGCGAGCCCCATTTGACCATCAGAAAGGCCGAGACATGCGGCATCATGGCGATCGTCACCGCTGCCATATGCGCCGGCTTGACCGATTGCGCCGTGTTGGTGATCAGCGACAAGGCCACGAAGACCAGCACAGGCGCGGCAGCGGCCACCGGGATGAGATCGTTGAGGAAGGCCAGCAGGCCAAAGATCGCCGCCACCGGGATCACCACCGCGACGCCGATGATATAGCCGGAATGCGCCCCCATCCGCTTGTAGGCCGGGTGGCCGATATAGGCGGTGGTCGGGAACGGCGAGCCAAAGAGCGCACCGATCATCGTGCCGACGCCATCGGTCACCTGGCAGGTGGCAACAGGGTAATGATCGCCCGCCGCTTCGGCGCTTTCGACGTTGTTCATGGTTTCGATGAAGTTGTAGATCTGCACCGGCACCAGCACCAGGAACAGCTCCGGGTTGGCAAAGAGGTGCTGGATGCCGGCGATCAGGTCACCGACATAGGGCAGCGGCGGATAGAAGCCGACGCCGGCAAAGCTGATCTTTGCCTCACCGATCGACAGTGCCACCAGGGTGCCGACGATCAGTGCCAGAAGGCCCGCCGGGATGTTGAACGGCAGCCGGAAGCGGCCGACCAGCCCCCAGAGGATGATGATCATCGAGGCAAAGCCCACAAAGGGGTTCTCGAACACCGTGGCCAGCGGCACCGTGCCGATGAAGACCAGCGCAATGCCGCAGAGCGTGCCGAGCATGCCGGCGCGCGGGGTGACCCGCTTGAGCCAAGGGCCGACGATGGCCCCCATGGCGGCGACGATGCCGCCCATGAAGCCCGCGCCGATGCCGACTTGCCAGGCCAGAACCGGGTCGTTCGTCGCCCAGTAGATCGGGCCGATGACGCCGAACAGATAGACAAACATCACCGGCGTCGAGATGCCGTAGGGCAGCGCCGTGACGTCGCGCCCGGTCTTTTCCGCCGCGCGTTTGGCCAGCCAGACATAGACCGCGATGCCGGCGATGATCGCCACCGCCGCGCCCGGCACGATGCGGCCAAAGACGATCTCGGCCGGCATCTGAAAGACGAACTGACAGATCCCGGCCAGCACCATCAGGTTGATCAGGTTGTCGGTGAACAGTGCCCAGAAGGCGCTGAAATCGCTGCGTGAAACCAGCTTGTAAGTGTAACTCCCATCCCGCATGGGGACCTCCTCCTTTGAAAGCGCAACCCCGGCCGCTCCTCTTCGGCCATGGGCGCGCGTGCTATTGCGCCGCGATCAGCGGTGCATTGCCCCGGTGCGGGGCCTCTGCGGCAGTTTCAGAGGTCAGCGCCGCGATCACGTCTGCCACCACGAAGGCGGCGATCACGGCTGGCCGCTTGTCGCGGCTGCCGCCTGCCCCGATGGGGCAGATGAGTTCTTCGATGGTCAGCCCATCGCAATGTTTCAGGCACCATCCGCGGAACTTCGCCCGCTTGGTGGCAGAGCCGATCAGCCCGACATAAGCCGCGTCACCGCGCTCCAGCGCCGCCGAAGCCAGCAGGAAATCCAGCCCGTGGTCATGGGTCAGCACCACAAAGGCGCTGCCCGGCGGCGCCGTCATGATGTCGATCTCGGGGATCGCGCTCTGGCGTTTCTCGACCGCGGCACTGCATTGCGCCAATTCCCCGGCCCGCTGGTCGATCAGCACGGTCCTGACCGGCAGATGCTGAAACAGGTTCGCCAGTTCGCGCCCGACATGGCCGGCGCCCAGGATATGCACCGCCGGTTCGGCCGCATCCTGCGCCTCGGCATCGGCCAGCGCCGCTGTCTTGTCGCTCTCGCGCATCCGGTGCAGCGCCAGTTCGACCCGTCCGCCGCAGCATTGGCCGATCTCCGGCCCCAGCGGCACGTCGAGCACCTGCGCCAGATCGCCGGCCGCCAGCAGCGCCCGTGCCGCCTCGATGGCGATGTGCTCCAGCCGGCCGCCGCCGATGGTGCCGCAAAGCGCCGCCTCGGTGACAAACATCTCGGTCCCCGCCTCGCGCGGCGAAGAGCCTTTCACCTCAGTCAGCCGCACCCGGACCACCGGATCGGCGGCGAGGAAGTCGCGGAGTTTCGCAGCCAGCGGCATCACTTGTCCCCCCGCAGCCGCTCCACCGCCATCAGCACGCGTTCGGGGGTGGCCGGCGCATCGAGCCGCGGGCATTCGCGGTAGTCGGCGACGCTCGCCACGGCCATCGACAGCGCTTCCAGCACCGAAATGCCCAGCATGAACGGCGGCTCGCCCACGGCCTTGGACCGTTTGATGGTGCGTTCCGGGTTCACCGACCACTCGGCAAGACCCACATTGAAGATGCGCGGCGCGTCCGAGGCCAGCGGGATCTTGTAGGTCGAGGGCGCATGGGTGCGCAGCCGGCCTTGCTTGTCCCACCACAGCTCTTCGGTGGTGAGCCATCCCATGCCCTGGATGAAGGCGCCTTCCACCTGCCCCTTGTCGAGCACCGGGTTCAGCGAGCGGCCGACGTCATGCAGGATATCGGTACGCTCGACCCGGTATTCGCCGGTCAGCGTGTCGACCGAGACCTCGGAGCAGGACGCACCATAGGCGTAGTAATAGAACGGCCGGCCACGTCCGGCAGCGCGATCCCAGTAGATATCGGGCGTCTTGTAGAAGCCCGCCGCCGAGAGATGCACCCGCGCCATGTAGGCCGCCTTGACCAGAGCGTCGAACCCCATGACCTCGTTGCCGACCTTGACCGCATTCGGCAGGAAGATGACCGCGGCGGGGTCCACCTCCCATTTGTCCGCCGCGAACTCTACCAGCCGCGCCTTGATCTGCTCGGCCGCGTCCAGCGCCGCCATGCCGTTCAGGTCGGAGCCGGACGAGGCCGCGGTGGCCGAGGTATTGGGCACCTTCTCGGTGGTGGTCCTGGTGATCTTGATCCGGGTGATATCCACCTGGAAGGCATCCGCCACCACCTGCGCCACCTTGGTGTTGAGCCCCTGCCCCATCTCGGTGCCGCCATGGTTCAGGTGGATCGAGCCATCCGAATAGACATGGATCAGGCTGCCGGCCTGGTTGTAATGCGTGGCGGTAAAGGAGATGCCGAATTTCACCGGGGTCAGGGCAATGCCGCGCTTGAGGAAGCGGCTCTGCGCGTTGAACTCCAGGATCGCCTTGCGACGGGCCTGATAGTCGGCGCTATTTTCCAATTCGCCCACCAGCCGCTCGAGAATATTGTCCGTCACCTGCTGGTGATAGGGCGTCAGGTCGCGGCCCTCGAGCCCATAGAAATTCGCCTTCCGCACCTCCAGCGGATCCTTGCCCAGAGCAAAGGCGATCTCTTCGATCATCCGCTCGGCGGCAACCACGCCCTGCGGCCCGCCAAAGCCGCGAAAGGCGGTGTTGGAGACCGTGTTGGTCTTCATCGGCCGCGAGGTCAGGCGGACATGCGGATAGAAATAGGCGTTGTCGGCATGAAACAGCGCGCGGTCGGTGACCGGGCCCGAGAGGTCCGAGGACCAGCCGCAGCGGGCGGCGAATTCGCCTTCGACCGCCTGAATGCACCCGGCCTCGTCAAACGCCACGTCGTAATCGATGACAAAATCATGCCGCTTGCCGGTGGCGCTCATGTCCTGATCGCGGTCGGGGCGGATTTTCACCGGGCGGTCCCACTTTTTCGCCGCCAGCGCCGCGACGCAGGCAAAGAGGTTCATCTGGCTTTCCTTGCCGCCGAAGCCGCCACCCATGCGCCGCACGTTGACCGTGACCGCGTTCGACGGCACGCCCAGCACATGCGCGACCATGTGCTGCGCCTCGCTCGGGTGCTGGGTCGAGCAATGCACCACCACATCGTCATCCTCGCCCGGAATGGCAAAGGAGATCTGCCCCTCGAGGTACATGTGATCCTGGCCACCCACGTTGAGCCGGCCGGTGATCCGGTGCGGCGCCTCGGCAAAGCCTGTCGCCACATCGCCGCGCTCGAGCTTGAGCGGATCGGTGATATGCGGATAGCCGGCCGCCTGTGCCTGCAACGGATCGAGCGCATGCGGCAGGTCCTCGACCTCCATCTGCGCCAGCTCGGCGGCGCGGCGGGCGGCGTCCCGGCTCTCGGCCACCACGGCAAACAGCGGCTGGCCGTGGAATTCGATCAGATCGGTCGGAAAGACCGGCTCGTCGTTGCGGCCGGTGGGCGAGATGTCATTGGCACCGGGAATGTCGGCGGCGGTGAGCACGCCGATCACGCCGGGCGCGGCCCGGACGGCGGAGAGATCGAGCGATCTGATCCGCGCATGGGTGACATCGGACGTGCCAAGATAGGCATGCAGCGTGCCCGCCGGCTCGGCGATGTCGTCGCAATATTCGGCCCGGCCGGTGACATGTTTGATGGCGCTGTCGTGGCGCAGGTCGCTGTGGACGGCGCCCCGGATCGCCTCGGTGCTGGTGATCTGGTCTTTCATGGTGGTCCCTCCCTTATGCCACGGCCAGCCGGACGGGCGCCTGGCCCTCCTGCTCGTGGAAAAAGCGGCGCAGCAGATTGGCGGCCGCGGCGGCACGGTATTCGGCGCTGGCGCGCCAGTCGGTGAGCGGGGTGAAATCGCCGGCAAGCGCCACGGCGGCCGCCTCGAAGGCGGTTTCGTGCCAGGCCTGGCCGACAAGGGCGGCTTCTGCCGCGACCGCACGCCTCGGCGTGGCGGCCATGCCTCCGAAGGCCAGCCTGGCATCGCTGATGATGCCGTCCTGCACCGTGACACGAAAGCCCGCGGCGACCGAGGAAATATCCTCGTCCCGGCGTTTGGATATCTTGTAGGCGGCGTGGCGCTCGCCTGCCTGCGAAAGCGGCAGGCGGATCTCCTCGACGAACTCGCCCTGCGCGCGATCCTGCTTGCCATAGTCGATGAAGAACGCCTCGAGCGGCAGCACCCGGCGCTCCGCGCCCCGACGCAGCACTACCTCGGCGCCCATGGCGATCAGCACCGGCGGGGTATCACCGATCGGCGAGCCATTGGCGATATTGCCGCCGATGGTGCCCATGTTGCGCACCTGCCAGCCGGCGATGCGGCTCCAGTAGTCCGCCAGATGCGGGACATGTTCGGCAATCACCGGGCCAAGCTCGGAATAGCTGACCCCGGCGCCGATGCGCAGGCTGTCGCCGTCGCGGTCAATGCGCTTGAGCCCTTCGAGATGGCCGATGAAGATCGCCGGGCTGATCGGCTTGAGGAACTTGGTCACCCAGAGCCCCACATCGGTGGCTCCGGCCACCACCGTCGCCTGCGGATGCGCGGCGTAGAGATCCGCGAAATCATCGATATCAGCCGGCAGGATGGCGCGGTTGTCCGCCGGCCCGGTCTCGACCCGCGCGCCGTCGCGCAGAGCGGTGAGCGCCTCGGTCACCGCCGCGCGCTCCCGGGTCAGCAGGTCGGCGGTGGGCGTGCCGTAGCGGCTGACCGCCACGGCGGCGCGGATGATCGGGGCATAGCCGGTGCAGCGGCAGAGATTGCCCTGAATGGCGGTCTCGACCTCGTCGGCCGTGGGCTCGGACCGTTCCATCCAGAGCGCGTAAAGCGACATGACAAAACCCGGCGTGCAGAAGCCGCATTGGCTGCCGTGAAATTCGACCATCGCCTGTTGCACCGGATGCAGCGCCCCGTCCGGCCCGCGCAGATGCTCGATGGTGACCACATGGCAACCATCGAGCGTGGCCAGAAAGCGGATACAGGCATTGACCGCCTCATACCGCAACTGGCCATCTGCCAGCCGCCCGACCAGCACGGTGCAGGCGCCGCAATCGCCCTCGGCGCAGCCTTCCTTGGTGCCGGTCAGTCGCCGGTTGAGGCGCAGGAAATCAAGCAGGGTCTGCGCGGCAGAGACATCGGGCAGCGCCACCGGCGCCCCGTTGAGCAGAAAGCGGATCTCGTTGCGGCTGTGCATCTGGTTCCTCCCGAAGCGTACAATGGCTTGGAAGCAGGTCTACGCCTTTTGTCCTTCAACGAATACGCCTTCAGTCGGCAAATACTTTATACGGATTGTTGATAATACACGATGCGCGGCGTTATGCTCGGGGCGAATGTCAGCCTGATGCGAGCCCTGCCAATGCCTTATGTCGAAAGCCTGCGCGTCTTTGTGCGCATTGTCGAGCTGGGCTCGATCACCTCGGGCGGCCGCGATCTGCGGCTGACGCCGGCGGTTGCCTCGAAGAGGATCAAGGAGCTGGAGCGGCATCTGGGGGTGCGGCTGTTCAACCGCACCACCCGCTCGCTGACCCCCACCGAGGTGGGCCGGGTGTTTTACGACCACGCCCGTCAGGCCCTGGCGGCGCTGGACGAGGCCGAGGCGGTGGTGGCGAATTTCTCGGACACGCCGCGCGGGGTGATCCGGGTGACCGCGCCGCTGGTGACCGGCCGGCGCATCATCGCGCCGCTGGTGCCGGAGTTCACCGATCTCTATCCGGAATGCCAGGTGCAGATGCGGTTGTCCGACCGGGCGGTGGACATGCTGGGCGAGCGGCTCGACGTGGCGTTTTTTGTCGGCATTCCGAAGGAGTCGGGGCTGACCCTGCGCAAGATCGCCGAATGCGACCGGGTGCTCTGTGCCGCGCCGGACTATCTGGCGCGGCAGGGCGTGCCGGAGGGGCCGGACGATCTCTTGCGGCACAATTGCCTGTTGCTGCGCTATCCGCGCTCGCCGGAGTATTTCTGGGTGCTGGAGACGCCGGCGGGGCCGCGCAAGCTCGAGGTGGCGGGGCGGTTCGACGCCGATGACAGCGATGTGCTGATCTCCTGGGCGCTGGCCGGGCGCGGCATCGCCAATATCCCACGCTTCCTGATCGCCGGGGACCTGGCCTCGGGCGCGCTTGTGGAGGTGTTGCGCGAGGCGGCGCCGAAACCCTCGATCTTTGGCTGTCTCTATCCGCACCGACGGTTGCAGGATCCGAAAATCCGGCGGTTCGTCGATTTCATGACCGACCGCTGCCGGGGGGCGATCCTGGGGTGAGGCCGGGGCCCGGGGGCTCTGCCCCCGCCGCGGCACGCCGCGACTCCCCCGGGATATTTCCGGCCAGAAGAAGCCCCCTTGGGGTGGCTCAGCCGGGGATGATCTCGAATTTCATCACGTCGACCATGCCACGGTCGGTGATCTTGAGCGCGGGGATCACCGGCAGGGCGAGGAAGGCGAGCTGAAGGAAGGGTTCTTCCAGGGTGACGCCGAGGGATTTGGCGGCGTCGCGCAGCTCGACGAGGTGCCGGTGGACCTCCTCGAAGGGGGCGAGGCTCATCAACCCGGCGACCGGCAGGGGCAGCTCGGCCAGGATCGCGCCATCGCGCGCGACGACGAAGCCGCCCTCGATCTCGGACAGGCGGTTGGCGGCCAGCGCCATGTCGGCGTAGTCCATGCCGACGCAGGCGATATTGTGGTGATCGTGGCAGACGGTGGAGGCGATGGCGCCGGCCCGCATGCCGAAGCCGCGCACGAAGCCGGTGGCGATATTGCCGTTCTTGCCGTGGCGTTCGATGACCGCGATGCGGGCGAGGTCGCGGCTGGCGTCGGGGCGTTTGTCGCCATCTTCGATGGCGATCTCTTCCGACAGGTGGTCAGTAATGATCTTGCCCTCGATGATGCCGATCACATCCGTGGTGCTGCGGTTGCCGGTGGCGCGGAAATCGCCGGCCGCGACCCTGGGCGCCTTGACCGAGTTGCGGCCGACCACCTCGATGCCGTCGCGGGCGGCAAAGGCGGCTTCGGTGACCTCCTGGCCGGCGCAGAACACGCGGGCGGCGCGACACTCCTCGAGGCTGTCGAGCGCCACGATATCGGCGCGCAGGCCGGGCGCAATGAGGCCGCGGTCTTTCAGCCCGAAGGCCTCGGCCGCCGAAAGCGAGGCGGCGCGATAGGCGGCGAGCGGCGAAACGCCCTTTTCGATCAGCCGGCGGATCATGTAGTCGAGATGGCCGTGCTCGGCGATGTCGAGCGGATTGCGATCGTCGGTGCAGAGGCAGATGTAGGCGCTGCTGCCTTCGGTCAGCAGCTCGGCCAGCGCCTCGAGATCCTTTGACACCGAGCCTTCGCGGATCAGCACCCGCATGCCCTTTTGCAGCTTTTCGCGCGCCTCTTCGGCCGAGGTCGCCTCATGTTCGGTGCGGATGCCGGCGGCGACATAGGCGTTGAGGTCGCGGCCCGAGAGCATCGGGCAATGGCCGTCGACATGGCCACCTTCGAACAGCCGCAGTTTGGCCATGGCGCGCGGATCGCGGTGGATCACGCCGGGATAGTTCATGAATTCCGCCAGGCCGATGCCGGACGGGTGGCCCATGATCTCTTCGAGCTCCGCCGCCTCGATCTGCGCGCCGGCGGTTTCCATGTCGGTCGAGGGCACGCAGGAGGAAAGCTGCACGCGGATGTCCATCAGCGTGTGGGTGCTCGCCTGCTGGAAGTAGCGGATGCCGTCGAGGCCGACCACATTGGCGATCTCATGCGGATCGCAGATCGCGGTGGTGACGCCACGGGGCGCGACGCAGCGGTCGAACTCGTACGGCGTGATCAGCGAGCTTTCGATATGCAGATGGGTGTCGATGAAGCCGGGCACAAGGGTGAGGCCGGTGACATCGACGACCTCGCGGCCCTCGTAATCGGCGCCGATACCGACAATGCGGTCGCCGCAGATCGCCACGTCTCCCGGGATCCTGTCGCCGGTCACCAGGCAGAAGATCTGGCCGCCGCGCAGCACCTTGTCGGCGGGTTCATCGCCGCGGCCCTGGGCGATGCGGGTTTCGAGATCGGTCATGGCGTGCCCCTTTTCGTCGCTGCTTCGGCGGCGATCATAGGGGGTGCGGCGGCGGTGTCACCCGGGAAGCGCGGGCAGACTGCCCTGTCGGGCTGGCCGCCGCGCACCGGACCTGATCCGGGGTCTCTTGCGGCTGGGCGCGAGGTCCCGGCGCGGGGGCCGGGACGGGAGGCGCCGCAGTGCGAGGCGGCGGGACCCTGATGGCCGCGCCCCGGACGTGATCCGGGGCCCCTGCCCTTGGCGAGAGGTCCCGGCGCGGGGGCCGGGACGGGAGGCGCCGCAGCGCGAGGCGGCGGGACCCTGATGGCCGCGCCCCGGACGTGATCCGGGGCCCCTGCCCTTGGCGCGAGGTCCCGGCGCGGGGGCCGGGACGGGGTTATTTCACCGGGTCGAGCTCGCCGCTTTCGATCTGCTCCTGTTCGATCGATTCGAACAGCGCCTTGAAGTTGCCCTCGCCGAAGCCGTCATCGCCCTTGCGCTGGATGAACTCGAAAAAGATCGGGCCGATCACCGTCTTCGAGAAGATCTGCAAAAGGATGCGGGTCTCGCCGCCATCGACCACGCCTTCGCCGTCGATCAGGATGCCGTGTTTCTTCATCCGGTCGATCGGCTCGTCGTGGCCGCTCACCCGGTCCCTGGCCAGCTTGTAATAGGTTTCGGGCGGGCCGGGCATGAACTTGATGCCGCGGCTGGCGATCTCGTCGGTGGCGTCATAGATGTCATGCGCGCCCACCGCGATGTGCTGGATGCCCTCGCCGTTGTACTTCTTGAGATAGGCCACGATCTGCCCGGTCTCGCCCCGGTCTTCGTTGATCGGGATGCGGATGCGACCGCAGGGCGAGGTCAGCGCGCGCGAGAACAGCCCGGTGAACTTGCCCGCGATGTCGAAGAAGCGGATTTCGCGGAAGTTGAACAGATCGCCGTAGAACCGGAACCAGGTGTCCATGTTGCCCTTGAAGACATTATGGGTCAGGTGGTCGAGGTAATGGAACCCCACGCCCTTGGGCTTGGATTGCGCGATCCAGTCGAATTCCTCGTTGTAGGGCGAGGTCTCGTAATATTGGTCGATGAAATAGATCAGGCTGCCGCCGATGCCCTTGATCGCGGGCACATCCATCGTCTTGTCATCGCCCTCATAAGGTTCGGCGCCCTTGGCGACCGCATGGTCAAAGGCATGCTGCGCATCGACCACGCGCCAGCCCATCGCGGGCGCGCAGGGGCCGTGCTCTTCGACGAACCTGGCAGCAAAGCTGCCCGGCTCGGCGTTGATCACATAGGTGATATCGCCCTGTTGCCAGAGCTCGATCTGTTTCGACTTGTGGTTGGCCACATGCTCATAGCCCATCTTGCCGAAGAGATCGCGCAGCGCCGAGGGCTCGGGATGGGCGAACTCGACGAATTCGAAGCCGTCGGTGCCGGCCGGGTTCTCGGCGGTGATCTTGGATTTCGGGGCATCGTGCGGGAAAGGACCCATGGTGCATCTCCTCCTGTGTTCCGTTGCCCAAAGGCTAACGCCACACCCGGGGGCAATGTGCGCATTCTGCGGCATGTGCGGCTTTCTTTTTGCGGGATTTCCGCGCACAGTGCGAAAAATACGCGGAGATTTCGCAGATGCTCGATTCCATCGATCGCAGGCTCCTGGGCCTTTTGCAACAGAACGCCCATCTGACCGCCAATGAGCTGGGCGAGGCGCTGAACCTCTCGGCCAGCCAGGCCGGGCGGCGACGTCAGCGGCTCGAGGCCGAGGGCTATATCCGTGCCTATGCCGCCAAGCTCGATGCGGCGCGGCTGGGGCTCGGGGTGCAGGCCTTTGTCCAGGTGCAGATGGCCAGCCAGCGGCCCGAGGATGCGCAGAGCTTTGCCCGCCTGCTGACCACCCAACCTGAGGTGGTCAGCACCTGGACGCTGACCGGCGATGCCGATTACCTGCTCCGGGTCTATTGCGCCGATCTGGCGGCGCTCAACCGGCTGATCCACGAGGTGCTCTTGCCGCATCGGGCGGTGGCGCGGGTGCAGAGCCAGATCGTGATGGACCAGCTCAAGCACGATGCGCCGCTGCCGCTCTGACCGGGTTTTCGGGACTGTCGGGAAAATGATCGCAGGGCGGCCATGCCGGCTTGTTCAATCCTCGCCGCACCTGCAAAATAGTGTGACGCAACGGGACAGGACATCATGGAAAGTTTTCTCCTCCAGGCCTCGATCTTCCTCGCCGCGGCGGTGATCGCCGTACCTCTGGCGGCCAGGCTGGGGCTTGGATCGGTGCTGGGATACCTCGCCGCCGGCATCCTGATCGGCCCGGTCTTCGGCTTTGTCGGCGGGCATGAAACCCAGGAATTGCAGCATTTCGCCGAGTTCGGCGTGGTGATGATGCTGTTCCTGATCGGCCTCGAGCTCGAGCCGCGCACGCTTTGGGACATGCGGCACAAGTTGATCGGGCTGGGCGGGCTTCAGATCGGGCTCTCGACCGTGCTGATCATGACCGGCGCCATGGTGCTGGGGCTGGTCTGGCAGGTGGCGCTGGCGGTGGGGCTGATCTTTGCCCTGTCCTCGACCGCGATCGTGCTGCAAACGCTCAGCGAAAAGGGGCTGATGCAGACCGGAGGCGGGCGCTCGACCTTTGCCGTGCTGCTGACGCAGGATATCGCGGTGATCCCGATGCTGGCGCTGCTGCCGCTGCTGGCGGTGATGCCCTCGGCGGTGATCGCGCCCGACGGGGCCATCAGCCTGCCCGCCAAAGAGGCCGAGGACGCCGCCCATGCCGGCATGTCGCTGGTCGAAGGCCTGCCCGGCTGGGGCGTGACGCTGGTGACGCTGGGCGCGGTGG
The DNA here is from genome assembly GCF_028807375.1 of Marinovum sp. PR37. Taxonomy (NCBI): domain Bacteria; kingdom Pseudomonadati; phylum Pseudomonadota; class Alphaproteobacteria; order Rhodobacterales; family Roseobacteraceae; genus Marinovum; species Marinovum sp. PR37. The sequence continues at coordinate 165,296 of NZ_JARAML010000004.1, forward strand.
CGGCTGTGATCCTGGCCGGCATCTACCTGGTGCGGCCGCTGTTCCAATTCGTTCACACCGCCCGGCTGCGCGAGCTCAACACCGCGCTGGCGCTGCTGATCGTGGTGGGCATCGGCACGCTGATGAACATGGTCGGCCTGTCGCCGGCGCTGGGCACCTTTCTGGCGGGCGTGGTGCTGGCCAACTCGGAATTCCGCCACGAGCTGGAAAGCGACATCGAGCCGTTCAAGGGCCTGTTGCTGGGGCTGTTCTTCATCACCGTGGGCGCCGGCATCGACTTTGCCACCTTCTTCGGGGCCCCGTTCAAGATCCTCGGGCTGACGCTGGCGGTGATCGCCGCCAAGGGCGCGGTGCTGCTCTGTCTCGCCATGATCTTTGGCCTGCGGGGCCGCAACCGCTGGCTCTTTACCCTCGGGCTGGCGCAGGCGGGCGAATTCGGCTTTGTCCTGATCTCCTTTTCGGTCACCCAGAACATCCTGCCGCCCGGCCTGTCGCAGACGCTGTTGCTGGTGGTGGCGCTGTCGATGCTGATCACCCCCCTGCTCTTCATCCTCTACGAGCTGCTGTCGCGCCGCATGTCCGAGCGTGGCGAGGCCTTTGAACCCGACGAGATCGACGAACAGGGGCCGGTGATCATCGCCGGGATCGGTCGCTTCGGCCAGATCGTCAACCGTCTGGTGCAGAGCTCGGGGTTCAAGACCGTGGTGCTCGACCACAACATGAAGACCATCGAGCTGATGCGCCGCTTCGGCTTCAAGGGGTTCTACGGCGACCCGACGCGCCCCGAACTGCTGCATGCCGCCGGTCTGCGCGAGGCGCGGGTGCTGGTTGTGGCGCTCGACGATCCGGCGGCGACCTTGCGTCTTGTGAGCTTTGCCCGGCGCGAGCGCGACGACCTGCATATCGTGGCCCGCGCCCATGACCGCACCCATGCCTTCAAGCTCTATCAGGCCGGCGCCAATGACATCGTGCGCGAGATGTTCGACAGCTCGCTGCGCGCCGGACGCTATGTGCTGGAGAACATCGGGCTGACGGAATACGAGGCGGCAGAGGCCGAGCGGGTATTCTATCAGCACGACCGGCATTCGGTTCAGGAGCTGGCCAAGCTCTGGCGCGATGACATCCCCTCGGTCGACAATGAGCCCTATATCGCCCGCGCCAAGGAGCTGGAGCGCGATCTCGAGGCGCTGCTGCTGGCCCAGCTGCAAAAGGACGATGCCGCCTGATGCCCCTCGCCAATCACGCGAAAAAGCCCGCGCAAGTGGTTGCGCGGGCTTTCAATTTCAAATCGGCGCTTATGTCAGCCGTCAGCCTCTCAGGCCGCGCGCGACAGCAGTACCTCGTCCACCTGCTTGGCCGCAGCCACCTCGTCGCCGCCGGCCACGGCAGCAACTTCGCGGGTCAGTCGCTCGAGCGCGGCTTCGTAAAGCTGACGCTCGGAATAGCTCTGTTCGCGCTGCTCGTCATTGCGGTGCAGGTCGCGCACCACTTCGGCAATCGAGATCAGGTCGCCGGAATTGATCTTCTGTTCGTATTCCTGGGCCCGGCGCGACCACATGGCGCGTTTCACCCGCGCCTTGCCCTTGAGCGTGGTCAGCGCCTTTTCGATCACGTCGGGCGAGCTGAGGCTGCGCATGCCGATCTCGGTGGCCTTGTTGGTCGGCACCCGGAGGGTCATCTTGTCCTTCTCGAACGAGATCACGAACAGCTCGAGCGGGATGCCTGCGATTTCCTCCTTGTCGATCGAGACGATCTGGCCCACACCATGGGCCGGATAGACGACGTAATCGTTCGGGCGGAACTCGGATTTCTTCGATTTGGTCATGCAGTCCTTCCTCGCATGTTCCCACGCCTCAAGCGACAAAAGAACCGGACGGGGATTTTCATCTCCGTTCCCGGTTTTCCAATATGCCGCCTTCAGCCGAACAGGTGCTGACGATCCTGTCCTGAGTGAGAAGAATAAATCATATGACAGGAATATAGCACAAAAAGGATGCTATTTCCAGCATATTTCCGTGACCAGAGAGAGTACACCCCTGATCTCAAGTGGTTATATCGCGCAGTTGAAGTGCTTTCCAACCGCTTTGGCCGGCCAGCGCCGAATCGCTAACCCAGCGTCAACCGCCTTCGCCGGGCGCTTCCGAGAAGTACTTCTCGAGCTTGCCCTCTTCCCCGTCGTGTTCCTCGGCCTTGGGCAGCGGGTCTTTTTTGGTGATGATCACCGGCCACATTTCCGAGTACTTGCGGTTGAACTCCACCCATTTCTCCATGTCCGGCTCGGTATCCGGGCGGATCGCATCGGCCGGGCATTCCGGCTCGCAGACGCCGCAGTCGATGCATTCGTCGGGGTGGATCACCAGCATGTTCTCGCCCTCGTAGAAACAATCCACGGGGCAGACCTCGACACAGTCGGTGTATTTGCAGGCGATGCAGGCATCGTTGACGATATAGGTCATGGGACGAGTCTTTCTTGCTGACGCGGGTGTTTGCTAATCCAGCCGGCCGGATCATTCAAGCGTGCGACGCCGGTTAAGATCAAGGTTGCGCCGATCCTGCTTGGTCGGGCGACCTTTTCCCTCATAGGCCGGATTCGCGGGCGGCCTGTCCTCCTTTGGCGGCTCGGGCGGTGACAGGTCTTCGTACAGCGCCTGCGCCTCGCTCGCCGGGCCCCGCCGTGTGCCCAGCTCGAGGATGCGCACGATGCGCACCCGTTTCGCCTGCACGAAGGTCAAGACATTGCCGGGGCTTATGGTGCGGCCGGGTTTCGACACCCGCGTCCCGTCAACCCGCACCCCCTCGGTCGAGATGGTGCGGGCGGCCAATGTGCGGGTCTTGAAGAACCGCGCCTGCCAGAGCCATTTGTCCAGCCGGAGTTTCGCGGTCGACAAGGGTCAGCCCTTGTCCTTGAGCCCCATCAGAGCGGCGGCAAAAGGATTGTCCGGGTCGATCCGGTCCTTCTTTTCCGGGCGCGACTGATAGGTCTTGGCGCCCTTGTCCTGGCGCGGGCCCTTGCCCTTGGCACCTTTCGGCCCCCTGCCCTTGTCGCCACGGTCGCCGCGGCGCCCCTTGCCCTGCGGCTTGCCCCCGTCGCGGTCGCCCCGGTGGCCGCCGCGCGGCTTGCGGTCGCCGCGCGCTCCGCGCCCCCAGGTGAAGGTGTAAAACACCTCCATCTCGGGACCGGCATCGGCCTTGTCCGGGGTTTCGCCGGGGCGCAGTTCGCCGGCGGCGCTGTCGACCGGCGGGATCGGGTCGGCGTTGGCCTCGAGTTCCGAAGGCGACACCGTGGCCGCCGCATCGGAGCTGTCCGAAGCCTGGACGTCAGGAACCGCATCGGCCGCTTCGGGGATGTCGGGCGTCTCGGTCGGTGCCACCGCCTCGGCCTCTGTCTCGGCTTCGGCCTCGACCTGCGGCGCAGCCTCGGTGCCGGGGGCCGGCTCGGGCTGGGCCACATCCATCACCGGGGTGTCGGGGGAAACGGCCGCGTCCTTGGCCTCTTCCACCACCACGGCATCGGCCGGCTTGACCTTGGCACGCTCGCCTTTTTCGGCGCGATAGCCCAGGCCCTGCATCAGATCGGCGAATTGCTCCAGCGTCATGCCGGTGATCGACAACATGTCCGCCTTGGCCTCGAAACCGCCGCGGGTGTCCTCGGCGCGCAGCATGTCCGCCAGCCGCTCCAGCATGTCGATGCGGATCGCCCGCGCCCCGGCCTTGCGATAGCCCGACATGGTGTCGGCGCCCTCGGGTGCGGCCTGATCGGACGGCACGGTCACCAGCCCCGGCGGCGGCGCCTCGGGGAAGACATCCAGCCCCTGCCAGAGCGACCAGAGCACCAGCCGCAGCCGCGTCGGCGCCGGTTTCAGCAAAAGCGGCATGAAAATGGTGAACTGGCCGAAGCGCACGCCGTGCTTGCGCAGTGCGCCACGGGCCTCCTGATCCAGCGCCTTGACGTCATCGGCCACCCTGACGCGCGGCAGCACGCCAAAGCTCTCGACCATCTGAAAGGCAAAGCCCTTGGCCAAGCCGCTCAATGCCTCGTCCCGGCCCAGAGCCACCAGCGGTTCGAACTGGGTCGCGACCTTGCGGTCGATGAAATGCTGCAACCGGCGCTGCACCTTTTGCGCCACGTCGGGCCCGGCCTCGTCATCGACAAAGGCCCGGACCTCGGGCTTCAGCGGATCGGCCCCCTTGACCAGCTTGCCCACCGCCTGATCGCCCCACATGAGGCCACCCTGCTCGGTAAAGTCGATCTCGGTATCGGGCGCATTGTAGAACCGGTCGGCCCGCAGGTGGAAATGCGGGGCCAGGGCCTGGAGTGACGCCGCCTTCAGCGTCTTGGCCTCCTGCCCGGTCGCATCCTTGTCCTGCCGGAAGCGGAATCCCTCAAGTCGGCCGACGAACTCGCCCTCGACCGTTACTTCACCATTCTCGTTCACTTCGGCCAAGAGGGCCTCCTTCTGCTTCAACCGCCGCAAGAGCACGGATGTGCGGCGATCAACAAATCTCTGGGTCAGACGGTCGTGCAGCGCATCCGACAGCCTGTCTTCTACAGCGCGCGTCACCCCGCGCCAATGGCTTTCGTCCGTGACCCAGCGCTTTCGTTGGGCCACATAGGTCCATGTGCGGATATATGCCAATCGTTTCGACAATGTGTCGATATCACCGTCGGTCCGATCGATCCGCCGCACCTGCCGCGCCAGCCAGTCATCCGGCACCTTTCCGCTTTCGTGCAGGTAGCCAAAGATAACGCCCAGCAGGCCGGCATGTTCCGCATGCGATATGCCGCGAAAATCCGGGATGCGGCAGACATCCCAGAGCAGCCGCACCGACTGCGGGCTCGAGGCGCGGGCAAAGACCATGTCGTCCTGCGCCAGCGTTCGCAGAACGCGCAGATCGTCGGCCTCGCGCGCCTTAAGCAGCATCGGATCCTCGGGCGGCTTTTCCAGCGCGGCGATCAGCCGGTCGATGGTGCCGAACTCCAGCGCCGCATTGCGCCATTGAAGTTTCTTGAGCGGGGTGAACTGATGGTTGCAGATCGCCTCGGCGACCCCCTCGTCCAGCGGCGGCGCCTCGCCGGTCACGCCAAAGGTGCCGTCGCGCATTCCCCGCCCCGCCCGGCCGGCGATCTGCCCCAGCTCGTTTGGTGCCAGCGGCCGCATCCGGCGGCCGTCGAACTTGGACAGGCCGGAAAAGGCGACGTGGTTCACATCGAGGTTCAGCCCCATGCCGATGGCATCGGTCGCCACCAGGAAATCGACGTCGCCGTTCTGGTAAAGATCGACCTGCGCATTGCGGGTGCGCGGGCTGAGCGCGCCCATGACCACCGCCGCCCCGCCCTTCTGACGGCGCAGCAGCTCGGCAATGGCATAGACATTCTCAATCGAAAACCCCACGACCGCGCTTCGGGATTGCAGTCGGCTTATCTTTTTCGAACCTGTGTAGCTCAACTGGCTCATCCGCTCGCGGCGCATGAACTCGACGCCCCGCACCAGCGCGGCAATCGGCCCGCGCATGGTGTCGGCGCCCAGAAACAGCGTCTCATGGGTGCCGCGCATCCTCAGCAGACGGTCGGTAAAGACATGGCCGCGCTCGGGATCGGCGCAGAGCTGGATCTCGTCGATGGCGACGAAATCGGTGCCCATGCCCTCGGGCATCGCCTCGACGGTGCAGACCCAATATTGCGCCCGCGACGGCACGATGCGCTCTTCGCCGGTGACCAGCGCCACCACGCCGGGGCCGCGGATGGCGACGATCTTGTCATAGACCTCGCGCGCGAGCAGCCGCAGCGGCAGCCCGATGATGCCCGAGCGATAGCCCAGCATGCGCTCGATGGCGTAATGGGTCTTGCCCGTGTTGGTGGGCCCAAGGACCGCCACGGTCCGCTGTTCCATCGCCATCCGGTGTCTCCCCGGGCTTGTTCAGAATTCTAGATGTCGCGGCCGCGTGCCGTGATCAACAGACGTTCGACGCCGTTTTGCGCCTCTTCGTCGTTGGGATGCAAGGCCAGCACCATTTCATAGCCGCGCAGCGCCCGATCGGCATCGCCAAGCGTCTCGAAAATCACCGCCAGCCCGCGCAGCGCGCCGAAATGGTCGGGATTGTACCGCAGCGCCATTTCCAGATCGCCCAGCGCCGGACCGATCCGGCCGGCGTTGTAATAAGCCATGGCGCGCATGTGATAGCCTTCGGCAAATTCCGGCGCATGATCGACAAGGGCGGTGAAATGTTCGGCCGCGGCCGCGAGATCGCCGACATCCATCGCATCCCGGCCGCGTTTCAGCAGCAGATCCATCGCCGCCGATCCGCTTTTGGACCATTCGCGGCTGATATCGGCCACCAGCCGCCCCGCTTCGGCCGGCTCGGCCTCGCGCAGCTGCTGCAAGAGAGCCTCCGTGTCCTGCGCCCGCACACCCGACGGTAGGGAATACGTGACTAGGACGAGAAATGCCGCAACGCTACATTTGATGTGCTGTCTGATCATGACCATAGTGCCCTCAATGTAGCGCAGCGGGTTCGAAATACCACCCGCGATCAGACAAAGGAGCGTGCAAATGAGTGATGTTGTGGCCGAGGCGGTAAAGGCCTTGAACGCAAAGATCGACGGCGGCTTTGACGGCACCGCCAAGTTCGTCATCGAGGACGAAGGCGCCATCATGGTCGACGGGGACGGCGCCCGCGCCGGCGATGACGAGGCCGAGGTCACCATGACCGCCGATGCCGAGACCTTTGAATCGATCCTCGCCGGCGATCTCGACCCCACGTCGGCCTTCATGTCGGGCAAGCTCGCCGTCGATGGCGACATGGGCACCGCGATGAAGCTGGGACAGGCGCTCTCCTGATGACCCTGACGCCGGCCCCCTATTTCGAAGACATGGCGCGCGCGCCCCGGGGCGGCCGGTGCCATTGGCTCACCACCGAAGACGGCAAACGCATTCGGATCGGCCATTGGCCGACCGAAGCCGAGGCCAGGGGAACCATTCTGATCTTTCCCGGCCGCACCGAATATGTCGAGAAATACGGCATGCTGGCCGCCGACCTCACGGCGCGGGGCTATGCGGTGCTGGCCGTCGACTGGCGCGGCCAGGGCCTGGCCGACCGGTTGTTGCCCGATGCCCGCGTCGGCCATGTCGACATCTTCGACGATTATCAGCGTGACGTGCGCGCCCTGCGCGCCGCGCTGCCCGAGCTTGACCTGCCCCAGCCGCTGTTTCTGCTCGGCCATTCCATGGGCGGCTGCATCGGCCTCCGGGCGCTCTACAATCATCTGCCGGTGGTCGGCGCGGTCTTTACCGGGCCGATGTGGGGCATTCGTATTGCCGGGCCCGTGCGCCCCGCCGCCTGGGCCATGGGCTGGACCAGCCGCAAGCTCGGCTTCAGCCACCTCTATGCCCCCTCGACCGGCGCCGCGAGCTATGTCGCCACCGCCCCGTTCGAGGACAACGTGCTGACCCGCGACCGCGAGATGTTTGCCTATATGCGCCAGCAGGTGCTCGACCACCCCGAATTGCAGCTTGGCGGCCCCTCGCTGCACTGGCTGCACGAGGCCCTGCGCGAATGCCGCGCCCTGGCCGCCCTGCCGGCGCCGGACCTGCCCTGCATCACCTTCCTCGGCAGCAACGAACGCATCGTCAGCGTGCCCGAGATCCGCAGCCGCATGGCGGCCTGGCCGCAGGGACGGCTCGAGGTGATCGAGGACGGCGAACATGAGGTGCTGATGGAGGATGCCAAAACCCGGCGCCATATCTTCGAGACCACCTGCCATTATTTCGAGGACACCCTGCTGGGCAAGCCGCAGGCCGCCTCGGCCTGACCCTCCCTTGAACCTTGCACCATGGCGGGCTTATCTGTGTCCAACCAGAACAGAAGGCCAATTTCATGCTGCACCTCCCCTTTCCCGTCCGTGACGCCAATGCAGGCGGCGGCGCGCGCGACCTCGGCAATCTGCCCGAATGGGACCTGACCGATCTCTATGCCTCCGAGGACGCGCCCGAGCTGGCCCGCGATCTCGACTGGCTGGAGCAGGAATGCGCCGCTTTTGCCGGTGACTACGAAGGCAAGCTTGCCACGCTCTCGGCCGAAGCCTTCCTGACCTGCGTCCAGCGCAACGAAAAGATCAGCGCCATCGCCGGGCGCATCATGTCCTTTGCCGGCCTGCGCTATTACCAGCAGACCACCGACGGCGCCCGCGCCAAGTTCATGTCGGATTGCCAGGAAAAGATCACCAATTACACCACCCCGCTGGTGTTCTTCACGCTCGAGCTCAACCGGCTCGAGGATGATCACCTCGCCGGGCTGCTGGAGCAGAACCGCGATCTCGCCCGCTATGCCCCGGTGTTCCGCCGCATCCGCGCGATGAAGGATCACCAGCTCTCGGACGAGTTGGAAAAGTTCCTGCATGATCTCGGCGTCGTCGGCGACGCCTGGGAGCGGCTTTTCGACGAGACCATCGCCGGGCTTCACTTCGAGGTCGACGGCGAGGAAATGGGCATCGAGGCGACGCTCAACCTGCTCACCGAACAGGACCGCGCCAAGCGCGAGGCCGCCAGCCGCGAGCTGGCCCGGGTGTTCCAGGACAACATCAAGACCTTTGCCCGCGTCCACAACACCCAGGCCAAGGAAAAGGAGGTCATCGACCGCTGGCGCAAGATGCCCTCGGCCCAGGCCGGACGGCACCTGTCGAACGACGTCGAGCCCGAAGTGGTCGAGGCGCTGCGCAATGCCGTGGTCGCCGCCTATCCGCGCCTCTCGCACCGCTATTACGCGCTCAAGGCCAAGTGGCTGGGCCTCGACCGCATGCAGGTCTGGGACCGCAACGCGCCTTTGCCGATGGAAGAGACAAAAATCGTCGGCTGGGACGAGGCACGCGAGATTGTGCAGGAGGCCTATGCCGGCTTTGATCCGCGCATGGCCGAGCTGTCCGAACCTTTCTTCAACGACGGCTGGATCGACGCCGGGGTAAAACCCGGCAAGGCGCCCGGCGCCTTTGCCCATCCCACGGTGACCGACGTCCACCCCTATGTGATGCTCAACTACCTCGGCAAACCACGCGACGTGATGACGCTTGCGCATGAACTGGGCCATGGCGTGCACCAGCGGCTGGCCGCCGATCAGGGCGAAATGCTGTCGTCGACGCCGCTGACCCTGGCCGAAACCGCCTCGGTCTTCGGCGAGATGCTGACCTTCCGCAAGATGCTGGAGAAAGCCGAGACCAAGGAGGCCCGCAAGATCCTGCTCGCCGGCAAGGTCGAGGACATGATCAACACCGTGGTCCGGCAGATCGCCTTCTACGATTTCGAATGCAAGCTGCATGACGCCCGCCGCGGCGGCGAGCTGACGCCCGAGGACATCAACGCGCTCTGGATGTCGGTGCAGGCCGAAAGCCTCGGGCCGGTCTTCGACTTCATGGAGGGCTACGAGACCTTCTGGGCCTATATCCCGCATTTCGTGCATTCGCCCTTCTACGTCTATGCCTATGCCTTCGGCGACGGGCTGGTGAACGCACTTTATGCCGCCTACGAGGCCGCGCCCGAGGGCTTTCAGGAGAAGTATTTCGACATGCTCAAGGCCGGCGGCTCCAAGCACCACAAGGAGCTTCTGGCGCCCTTCGGCCTCGACGCCTCGGACCCGGCATTCTGGGACAAGGGGCTTTCGATGATCGAAGGCTTCATCGACGAGCTCGAAGCGATGGAAGACTGACGCCCGGTCTTTCAAATGGCACAAGCCCGCCCGCCTTCCGAGTGCCCGGACCATGCAGGCCCTGCGCCGGGCTGAAACGGAAGCGGGCGGGCATCACGCCCGCGCCCGGTGGGCCGGGCGCTATGACACCGTCTGCGGCTGGCGCTGCCAGGCGCGGAGCACGTTGATCACCGCCTCGGGCTGCTCCAGCGCCGCCATATGGCCGGCGCCCGCGATCACCTCGAGCCGGGCATTCGGGATAAGCGTGGCGAGGAAGTCGTGCCGCTTCACCGGCAACACCGCGTTTTCGGCGCCGCAGACAACCAGCGCCGGCGCCTTGCACTTGCGCATCACCGCCTGCTGGTCCTTGCGCCGCATCAGCGTGCGGCTCTGCCGGGTGTAGACATCGGCGCCCAGATGCAGCCCCATGTCGAGCGCCAGCGCCAGCACGTCGCCGCGGTAGGGCGACACCGCAAGCCCGGCCGTGACGATGTCCTCTTCCAGCACCTCGCGCAGCCGGCCGGTGCGCGCCCGGATGATCCGCGCCTCGCGGGCCGAGGCATCCTGCGGCGTCTCGGCCAGTGGCGAGGCGTCGATCAGAGCGATCCGCGTCACCCGCTCCGGCGCGCGGCGGACCAGCTCCATCGCCACCGCGCCGCCAAACCCCATGCCCGCGACGCCGAACTTGGCCGGCGCCGCCGTCAGGATCGACGAGGCGATCTCTTCGATGCGGTCGCCCTCGGTGACCGGTGCCACCATCACCGGCGTGTCGCGGCTGAGCGCCGCGACCTGGGGCCCGAAGACCCGCGCATCACACATGAATCCCGGCAACAATACCAGCGGTTCGCGCATCGCTAGGGCCCTGCTCTCTCTCATTTCGCCCGCCCCGCGTTGGCCGCAGGGTCCGGGCGGAGACTAACGCAGGCGATGCCGGATGACAGCGGGAAATCGCTCGCCCACACGGGGGCCGGTGGCCTTTCGCCGATGCCGTAACGTCAACCGTCAGCCACCGGCCCGGCGGGGAGCTGTAAAGCCCTGGGCCGCGTGACGAATATCCTGCATCTGAGCGCCCCTCCCGCGCCGCGCAAACATTATGTGCGACCCGGCTATTCCCCGCTGCCCGGCAGGCGGAGGGCGCGGAACTTCGGGAAATCGGCATAGCGCGCCTGCCGTTGGGCCCGGCTTTCCGCCGGCGCCGCGCCGCGGCGCAAAAGCGTGCCGCGCGGCGCAATATAGCTGGATATCACCTTCCAGGGCGCGGGCCGCCACGACAGGTTGAAGGCGCAGAGTTTTGGAAAGAACCAGATTTCGGAATAATCGATGTGATCGTGCAGCCACCAGGCCAGGTCGCGCCAGTCGCGGCCGGCCTCGAACTGATCGGCAAACCAGGGAAGGACGATGCTCGCGCCGGCAACCGGAACCGCTTCGATATCCCAGATGTGGCATTCCTGAGGATATGTGTTGCGGGCGCAGTTGAGCCGGTTTTCATTGCCGAACCGGTTCAGCCCCGGCGCGCGATAACCCGACCGCACCGCCACCCGGCCGAAGGTTTCCTCCAGCGGATCGAGCAACTCGGTGCAAAAGGCCCGCCCCCGTTCCAGCGCCAGATCGGGGCGCTCGGGAATATTGGGGATGCGGTGAATGTTGCCGATCTCGGAATAGAGAAACTCCCGCATGTAGAAATACCGGCTCAGCCGCACGCGCCCCAGCGTCTCGAGGCTCCACATGCTGGCCGGTTTGCGCATCAGCCTGCCACCGCGCGATGTTCCATTGCCGTCACCCCTCCGCTTCCGGCCTGACGGATTTCAAGGACCGACAGGGTGCCAACGCCCGACAGGCTCTCAAAACCCGCGCCGGCCAATGGACCGGCATTCACTCTGGTCCCGGCGCCTCTGCTCCTGGCCCCCGTTCACGACCCGGCACCAAAGGCGACGGCAGGTTTTCGAAGCGCGCCCGCGCTCAGGGCACCGCCCCCGTTCGAAACCGGACAGCCGGCTCATGCCAGGCACCCGTTCCGGCCCCGGGCACCACGTCAAGGCCCGCTCAGCCATAGCCGTTCCAACAGAACGCCCCGTCCTCGGCCAGCGACGCGAACGGATTGAACGCCACTTCCCAGATCGCGCCCTCGGGATCGGCGAAATAGCCGTGGTAGCCGCCCCAGAACGCCTCTTGCGGCGCTTTCAGAACCGTGGCGCCCGCCGCCTCGACCCGTTGCATCAGTTCGTCCACCTCCTCCTTGCTGCGCAGGTTGTGCGCCAGCGTCACCGCGCCGCGCCCCAGGGTGCCGGCCGCGACGCCGATATCCTCGGCCAGGGCGTCCAGCGGATACAGCCCCAGCGTCTGGCCGATCAGGTCGAAGGCCACCACGCCATCAGGCGATTCGACCCGCGCCCAGCCCAGCCGCTCGTAAAACGCCGCCGTATTCGCCATGTCCTGCACGCCGAGGGTAATCAGGGATACGCGCTGTTCCATCGTGACCTCCAAAGGTTTACATGGCGTGAACATAACATGAACACCTGCAAATGTCCGGTCAAAAAAGCGAGCCTTGCTCCGACGGTTTCCGCGGGGGCTTGCCGCGCGCCGGTTTGCCCGAGCCGAGCTTGAGCCGGCCATCGGCAAATTCGATCTCGAGGCCGGTGGCCTGTTCCGCCGCCGCCTTGGAGGTCACCAGCCCGGCGTCGCCGCGCACCACCGCATAGCCGCGCGCCAGGGTCGCCCTGTACCCCAGCGTTTCGCGCAATCGGTCGGTGGCCTCCAGCCGGGTCCGCAGCTCGCCGACCTGCCGCGCGCCGGCGTCCGTAATACGTGAAAAGGCCCTTTCAAGCCGTTCTTTCTGATGGAAAATATCCTTTTCCACGGCCCGTGTGGAAATCCGCAATCCGGCCAGTTGCTCGGATTTGCGCGCCACCCCGCGCTCGAGCGCGGGCGCCAGCCGCGCCGCCAGGTGATCCAGCCGCCGCTGCTCGTTCGTCAGCATGCGCCGCAACGCCGAAACCTGCAAGGCGCCGGCGCATTCCGAAAGCGTCACCCGCCGCCGCGCCACCCCGCGTTCGAGCGCCACCGGCAGCCGGTCGCCCCAGGTGTCGAGCCTCTGGCGCGGCCCTTCGACCAGCGTTTCCGCCCGTGGCAGGGCACGTGACAGATCGCGAAGCCGCTGGCCGCGCTGCGCCAGGGCACCGGTCAGTCCCTGCGCCAGCCGCCCGCCCTGACCCTCAAGCCAGGCCAGCAGCTCGAGCCGCACCGGCACCGCCATTTCCGCCGCCGCCGAGGGCGTCGGTGCGCGGCGGTCGGCCACGTGATCGATCAGCGTGGTGTCGGTTTCGTGCCCCACCGCCGAGATCAGCGGGATCTCCGAGGCCGCCGCCGCCCGCGCCACCACTTCCTCGTTGAAGCCCCAGAGATCCTCGATCGAACCGCCGCCACGCGCCACGATCAGAAGATCGGGCCGGGGCAGCGCGCCGCCGGGGCTCAGCGCGTTGAAGCCGGCAATCGCGCGGGCCACTTCGGGGGCGCATTTGGCGCCCTGCACGGCGACCGGCCAGATCAGCACCTTGCGCGGAAACCGGTCGCGCAGACGGTGCAGGATATCGCGGATCACCGCCCCGCTGGGAGAAGTGACAACACCAATGATCTCAGGCAGATACGGCAGTTTCTTCTTGCGATCCGCGGCAAAGAGCCCCTCCGCCTCGAGCAGCGCCTTGCGCTTTTCCAGCATCGCCATCAGCGCGCCGACGCCAGCCGGCTTGATGTCGTCGATCACCATCTGGTATTTCGACTGGCCTGCAAATGTCGTCACCCGTCCGGTCGCCACCACCTCCATGCCCTCCTCGGGCAAGGTGGTCAGCCGCGCCGCCACGCCTTTCCAGACGACCCCCGAGATCACCGCACGGTCGTCCTTGAGATCGAGGTAGATATGGCCCGATCGGGGCCGCGATACCCGGCCCACCTCGCCGCGAATGCGGACATGGCCGAACTCGCCCTCGATCACCCGTTTGATCGCCCCCGATATTTCGGAAACGCTGAATTCCGGTGCGTTCAGGCCCTCTGGCGCGTCGTCGATCAGGTCGGACATCTTGGCTCGCTTGTATCTGCTCGGCCCGGACCCTAAAACGCCACGCAACAAAGGCCAAGCGGAGAGCGCCCATGAACATCCTCATTCTCGGAAGCGGCGGGCGCGAGCACGCCCTGGCCTGGGCGGCGCTGCAAAACCCGAAATGCGACAAGCTGATCGTGGCACCTGGCAATGCCGGCATTGCCCAGATTGCCACCTGCGCCGCAATCGATATCGAAGACGCCGGCGCGGTGCTGGCGCTGGCCGAGGCCGAAACCATCGATTTCGTCATCGTCGGCCCCGAGGCGCCGCTGGCCAAAGGGGTGGCCGACCGGCTGCGCGACGCCGGGATGCTGGTCTTCGGCCCCTCGAAAGAGGCGGCGCGGCTCGAGGCCTCGAAGAGCTTTACCAAGGAAATCTGCGACGCGGCAGAGGCGCCGACCGCCGGCTACGCGCATTTCACCGATGCCGAGAAAGCCAAGGATTACATCCGCCAGCAGGGCGCACCGATTGTCGTCAAGGCCGACGGCCTGGCCGCCGGCAAAGGCGTGATCGTGGCAACGGATGTCCGGACCGCGCTGGATGCCATCGATGACATGTTCGGCGGCGCCTTTGGCGCAGCCGGAGCGGAAGTGGTGATCGAGGAATTCATGGCGGGCGAAGAGGCCAGTTTCTTCGTGCTCTGCGACGGCACCACCGCATTGCCCGTCGGCACGGCGCAGGATCACAAGCGGGTCGGCGAAGGCGACACCGGGCTCAACACCGGCGGCATGGGCGCCTATTCGCCCGCCCCGGTGCTGACCGAGGAAATCGCCACGCAGGCGCTGGAAGAGATCGTCAAGCCGACGCTCCGGGTGATGGCCGAACGCGGCATGCCCTATCAGGGCGTGCTCTATGCCGGGCTGATGATCAAGGACGGCCGCGCGCGGCTGGTGGAATACAATGTCCGCTTCGGCGACCCCGAATGCCAGGTGCTGATGCTGCGGCTGGGCGCGCAGGCGCTCGACCTGATGCATGCGGCGGCCGAAGAACGGCTTGACGCCGCCCAGGTCAACTGGGCCGAAGATCATGCGATGACCGTGGTGATGGCCGCCAAGGGCTATCCCGGTTCCTACGAAAAGGGCAGCGTGATCAAGGGACTGGACGCCCTCCCGGTAGACAGCAGCCACATGGTGTTTCACGCCGGCACCACGGCCAGGGACGGTCAGATCACCGCGACCGGCGGCCGCGTGCTGAATGTCACCGCGCGCGGCGCGACACTGGCCGAGGCCCGCGCCCGGGCCTATGAGATGGTCGAGGCCATCGACTGGCCCGGCGGCTTCTACCGCAGCGACATCGGCTGGCGCGCGCTCTAGACGCGCTCCAGCGTCCGGGCGTAGTCGACCAGCTGATCGGCCACCACGCCCCAGCCTTCGTAAAAGCCCATATCCTTGTGGGCCTTGGCCTTTTCCGCCGTGCGGTGGCGGGCGGTGGCGGTATAGCTGGTGCCGCCCTCCTTGGTTGGCGCGAGGTCGAGAATCGCGGTCATGAAAGGATCCTCGGTCGGCTTCCAGCCTTCGGTGTAGCCATCGGTAAAGACCAGGCGGCGTTCCGGCACGATCTCGAGATAGACGCCGTGGTTTTCCATCCGGTTGCCGTCAACCTCGAAGGTGGTGTTGAAACGCCCGCCGACCCGAAGATCGATGTCGCAGGCCACCACCTTGTGCGGCTTGGGTACAAAGAAATGCGGGATATGGTCGGCCGAGGTCCAGCACGCCCAGACCAGCGCCGGCGGCACAGGCAGGGTGCGGGTAAAGGTCAGGTCGGTGTCGGGATCGAGCTGCATGACCGGTGTCCTGTTATGTTAGGGTGAACAAGAGAGTCGGTGGTGAATGAGGCGAGACTAGTCAGCATTTCCCGTCACAGGCAAGAGCTCGGCCCGAGCGGGCGGATCGACAGGGGCATTCTTCGGGAAAGCCGAAAGGTCCATTCGTCATCCGGCGTGGTACAGAGCTTGCCCGCCCCGCGCCACATGCCTTAAGGGATGTGGTATACCATTGCGCACCAAAGCGGAGACCAAGACCATGAGCACACGTGTTGACCGGGCCGGACTGGCGGTAGACGAGGTTCTGGCCGCGTTCATCGAGGATAAGGCGTTGCCGGGGTCCGGGGTCTCAGCCGAGGATTTCTGGCAGGGTCTCTCCGATCTCGCGCATGAGATGGGGCCGAAGAACCGCGCCCTGCTGGACAAGCGCGAGGAGATCCAGAGCCAGATCGACAATTGGCACAAGGGCCGCGCCAACCAGCCGCATGATGCCAAGGCCTACAAGGCGTTCCTCGAACAGATCGGCTATCTGCTGCCCGAGGGCGCGGATTTCCATATCGAGACGACGCATGTGGACCCCGAAATCGCGCTGGTGCCCGGCCCGCAGCTGGTGGTGCCGGTGACCAATGCGCGCTTTGCGCTCAATGCCGCCAATGCCCGCTGGGGATCGCTGTACGACGCGCTCTATGGCACTGACGCCATGGGCGCGCTGCCGCCCAAGGGGGGCTACGATCGCGGCCGTGGCGCGCGGGTTGTGGCCCGCGCCCGGGTGTTCCTCGACGAGGCCTTTCCGATCGCCGGCGGCAGCCATGCCGACGCGCGGCGCTATCACGTTCAGGACGGCGCGCTGCTGATCGACGACATGCCGCTGGCCGAACCCTACAAGTTCGCCGGCTATCGCGGCCATCCCAAGGCGCCCGAGGCGGTTCTGTTGCGCAATCATGGCCTGCATGTCGAGCTGGTGTTCGACCGCACCCACATGATCGGCGCCCGCGATCAGGCCGGTCTGGCCGATGTGGTGATCGAGAGCGCGGTTTCGGCGATCATGGATTGCGAGGATTCGGTGGCCTGCGTCGATGCCGAGGACAAGGTGCTGGCCTATGGCAACTGGCTCGGACTGATGAAAGGCGATCTGGAGGCCAGCTTCCAGAAAGGCGGCAAGACCCTGACCCGCCAGCTCAACCCCGACCGCAGCTACGTCGGCCCCGAGGGCAAAGAGGTGACGGTCAAGGGCCGCGCCCTGCTCTGGGTGCGCAATGTCGGCCATCTGATGACCAATCCGGCGATCCTGACCCGCGATGGCGAAGAGATCTTCGAGGGTCTGATGGATGCCATGGTGACGGTGCTGATCGCCAGGCATGACCTGAACCGCGACGGCGGCAATTCCACCCATGGCTCTGTCTATGTGGTCAAGCCCAAGATGCACGGGCCCGAGGAAGTGGCCTTTGCCGATGCGATCTTTGACCATGTCGAGCAGGCGCTGGACCTGCCCAGGCACACCGTCAAGATCGGCATCATGGACGAAGAGCGCCGCACCACGGTCAATCTCAAGGAATGCATCCGCGCCGCGAAACACCGGGTGGCCTTTATCAACACCGGCTTCCTCGACCGCACCGGCGACGAGATCCACACCTCGATGGAGGCCGGGCCCTTCAGCCGCAAGGATTTCATCAAGCGCAAGGCCTGGATCACCGGCTATGAAAACCGCAATGTCGATATCGGGCTGGAATGCGGGCTTCAGGGCAAGGCGCAGATCGGCAAGGGCATGTGGGCGATGCCCGATGCCATGGCGGCCATGCTGGAGGCCAAGATCGAGCACCCCAAATCCGGCGCCAATTGCGCCTGGGTGCCCTCGCCCACCGCGGCCACGCTGCACGCGCTGCATTACCACAAGATCGATGTCTTCGCGGTGCAGGACAAGCTGAAGAAAGCCGGACGGCGGGCGCATGTGGAAACCATCCTCGACATTCCGCTGGCCTCCTATCGTGCCTGGACCGCCGATCAGATCAGCCGCGAGGTCGAGAACAACGCCCAGGGCATTCTTGGCTACGTGGTGCGTTGGATCGATCAGGGCGTCGGCTGCTCCAAGGTGCCCGACATCAACGACGTGGCGCTGATGGAGGACCGGGCGACCTGCCGGATCTCGGCGCAGCACATCGCCAACTGGCTGCACCATGGCGTGGTGAGCGAGGCGCAGGTGCGTGCCGCCATGGAAAAAATGGCCGCCGTGGTCGACAGCCAGAACCAAGGCGAGCCCGGTTATCGGCCGATGGCGCCGCGGTTCGACAGCATCGCCTTTCAGGCGGCCTGCGATCTGGTGTTCAAGGGGCGCGAGCAACCGAGCGGCTATACCGAGCCGGTGCTACACGCCCGGCGGCTGGAGCTGAAGGCAGCGCAGGGCTGACCCCCGGGTCGGGCGCGGCCCGGGCGCGAGTGGCAGGGTGGGCAGGGATGCCCGCCCGACGGGTGGGAACGCTTACCCGGAGATAAGGGCATAACCACTTACTATTTAACGAAAAATTAGGACCTTTCCGCGCGGCGCATCAAGCCTTTCGCAAGGTTTTCCGTGCACGGCGGTGCCGCCGGGCGGCCGGGCCCTTCCTGCACAGGAACGCTGCGGAAGCGCACAGGCCTTGGCCGTTGTAAAGCCATGCGCCGCCGCCTTATATTGGGCCGAACCCCTTTGAGTGAGGATCCGCATGGCCCGCCCCATTGTCGGCATCATCGGCAACCAGTACCTGATCAACGATCAATATCCGGCGCACGCGGGTGGCACGATGAATTCCGAGGCGATCTCGCTGGTCTCAGGCTGCATGCCGCTGCTGATCCCGGCCGATCCCCGCTTTCTGACGGTGGCCGAACTCCTGGAAACCTGCGATGGCTTCCTGCTCACCGGCGGGCGGCCCAATGTCCACCCCGAGGAATATGGCGAGGCCGCGACCGAGGCGCATGGTGCCTTTGACCGGGCCCGCGATGCCATTGCCCTGCCGCTGGTGCGCGCCTGTGTCGAGCGCGGCCAGCCGTTCCTTGGCATCTGCCGCGGCTATCAGGAGGTGGCGGTGGCCATGGGCTCGACCCTGCACCCCGAAATCCGCGATCTGCCGGGGCGGATGAACCACCGGATGCCGCCCGACGGCACCATCGAAGAGAAATTCGCCCTGCGCCACAAGGTGCGCTTTACGGAAGGTGGCGTCTTTCACCGGCTGATGGGCGCGCCGGAAGTGATGACCAACACCCTGCATGGCCAGGGGGTGATGCAGGCCGGCAAACGCTTTGTCATCGATGGCTGGGCGCCCGACGACACGCCCGAGGCCGCCTATATCCAGGATGCGCCGGGCTTCACCCTCTCGGTGCAATGGCATCCGGAATGGGATGCGGCCAACGATCCGGTGTCGCGGCCGCTGTTCTCCGCCTTTGGCGACGCGGTGCGCGCCTGGTCCGAGGCGCGCCGGCCGCTGCGCGCCAGCGCCTGAGACTTCCCGGAAAACACAAGGACGCCCCCGATGGACCTGCCACGCAATGCCTTCAAGGCCGCCCTGAAAGCCGGCCAACGCCAGATCGGTTTCTGGAGCACCCTGCCCGACGGCGGGCTGGTCGAACTGCTGGCCGGCTGCGGCTACGACTGGCTGCTGATCGACAGCGAACATGCGCCGGTCGATCCCCGCGCCATGCTGCCGCTCATGCAGGCGGCGGCCCCCTACCCGACTTCTGTGGTGGTGCGTCCCGGCTGGAACGACCCGGTCGAGATCAAGCGGCTGCTGGATGCCGGCGCGCAAACGGTTCTGGTGCCTTATGTGCAGACCGCCGAAGAGGCCCGCGCGGCGGTGGCGGCGGTGCGCTATCCGCCGCTGGGCATCCGCGGTGTGGCCGGCACCACCCGGGCCAGCCAATGGGGCGCGATCGAAGGTTACACCCAGCAGGCCAATGACGAGATCTGCCTGCTAGTTCAGGTCGAGACCGAAGCCGCCGCCCGCAACATCGAAGAGATCGCGGCCATCGACGGGGTCGACGGCATCTTCGTCGGCCCCGCCGACCTTGCCGCTTCGATGGGGTTTCCCGGCGAGACCGGCCGCCCGGAAGTGCGCGCCGCGGTCTGCGACGCGGTGCGCCGGATCGTGGCGGCGGGCAAGCCGGCGGGATTTCTTTCGGCGAATCAGACCTTTGTGGCGGAAGTGGCCGAAGCCGGAGGGAGCTTTCTGGCCGTCGGCATCGATTCGGTGCTGATGCGGCGCGCGGCGGTCGCGCTGCGGCAAAGCTGGGACTGAGCCCGGCCTAGACCGTCGGCGGCCAGCTTGCCGGGCGCAGGCGCGGGCGGGTGCTTTGGATCGGCTGGCAATAGCTCTGCTGGCTCAGCCAGCGCGCCATGTCGCGGCGCTTGGGTTCCGACCGCATCGGCCCCCAATCCGCCGCCACCCCGCGCCAGCGGCTGTCCTTGAGCGAAATCGCCTGGTCGCGCGGCACCGTGCGCGCCATGATCCGCAGCGCGCAAGAGAGGTTGGCGGCGCCGTCCCGCAGCGCCGGGCCGGTGGTGGCGGTGCATTTGTTGAAATGCGCGGTGCCCGGCAGGATTTGCAGCAGCCCGTGCCAGAGCCCGCCGCCGCCGACGGCCTGCGGGCGATAGGTGCTCTCGTATTTCGCCAGGGTCGAGGCGAAGCCGGCCCAGAAGGCCGCCCGCGCCGGCGCCGGGTTGTCGGGATAGGCCGGGCACCATTGGGCGATGTCGCGCGGCACCGTTTCGATCAACGGCCGGGCGTGGCCTTTTTCCAGCGCGCTGAGCATCACCTGCGTCCAGAGCGCCGCCTCGCGGGTGCCGGCAGGCCAGCGCATCCGCGGGTCGCGCAGGCTGCGCGGGGCGGGCCGCGGGCTCTGATCCGGCGCCAGGCGCGTCGAGGCCGGGGCCAGGCGAGTCGACTCGACGCTGGCCAGAACGGTTTCTTCGGCGGCCAGGGTGACTGGCAGCACGATCAGCAGAATCAGCAACAATCCGCGGTGCATCGAGGTAACCTCAACAAAAAGCGATACAAAAGACAGATCATTGCCGCAAAGCGGCGCTCTCTGTCGGGTTGCTGCCATTGTCTATCTTTCTCCTGCCATGACCACGCCCCAAACGCCGGCCAGTGTGTTCGCAGCGAAATATTGCCGACTGGTTGTACAGATGTTCGAGACCCTCACTTCGATTACAGACAAAACCCGATCCGCGCTGCGCCAGGCCGCCGCCCGCGCGCCCGCCCGCCGCGCCGGCCGGGGATCGGGCCGCAAATCGGAGCCGGGATCGGCTCTTGCACCGGGGTGCGAGGGTGATCCGGCGGGCTTTTCCGCTGCGCGTCTCGCCCAGCTCGGCCGCCCCCTGCGCGACCAGACCCGCGAGCTTGCCGATTGCCAGGCGCTGCTCGACCGCGGTCGCGATCTGGCCCGCCAGGAGCGATGGGAAGCT
Organism: Marinovum sp. PR37; assembly: GCF_028807375.1. Classification (NCBI taxonomy): domain Bacteria; kingdom Pseudomonadati; phylum Pseudomonadota; class Alphaproteobacteria; order Rhodobacterales; family Roseobacteraceae; genus Marinovum; species Marinovum sp. PR37. The sequence continues at coordinate 186,260 of NZ_JARAML010000004.1, forward strand.
CTGTGCGCCGAGGTCGCCGCCGCCGATGCCCGCCGGGGCGCCACCGTCGCCGGCACGCCCGAGGCCGAACTTCTGGCCGCCGGCGCGCGGTCTGACCTGGCCCGCGCCTTCGAAAGCGCCTCTTCCGCCGGCGCCCTGTCGCGCGGCCACCGGATGTTTGCCGGGCTTCAGGCGCTGGACGATATCGCCGCCGATCTGGCGCCCGACCCGGGCTGCGCCGCCGTGGTGGCGCTGAGCCACATGGATGCCGGCTGGGCCTGGTACAAGCAGGGCTGGCGGCGCGGTCGCCCGGAACAGCATGTCGCCGCCTTCCGCAGCGCCTTTGCCCGCGCCGAGGCGATCCTCGCGCCATATACCGACGCCGCCGCCGGCTCGCCGCTGCTGGCCTCGACGCATTGCGCGCTTCTGGCCGGCCAGCCGGGGGCCGAACGCCAGGTGGTGGACCGTTACGAAACGCTGATCGGCCTGGCGCCGGGCATGCCGGGCCATATGCGCGCCTTCGGCCTGCACCTCCTGCCCTGCTGGTTCGGCAGCTACGAGGCGCTTGACCTGGCTGCGCGCCGGATGGCGGCGGTGACCGGCGAGACCTGGGGCAGCGGCGGATATGCCTGGGTCTGGTTTGATGCGCTGTTGCAGGACCCGGCGGCCTTCACGGCGCTGGACGCGGGCTATTTCGTTGAAGCCATCGACGATATCCTGCGCCGTCACCCCGGCCAGCACATGGTCAACCTCTTTGCCGCCTGCCTGAGCCAGCTTCTGACGCGCGAGACCGGCCCCGACCGCAGCCAGCGGCGGCTGCTGGACAAGATGCGCACCCGTCTGATCCGCAGCGACATGCGCGAGACCCATGGCTGGGTCTGGTCGCTGACCGACATCGGCTATGCCACCCCCGGCAGCGCCCATGTGGGCGGCGCCGAGATCGGCGCCCGCCAGGCCTGGGAGGCGCTGAGCACGGTGCTGGCCCGCGAGCTTCGCCGCATCCAGGGCCAGCCCAGCCCGGCGCCCTGAGCCGGGGGCCGGGCTGGGCGGCCGGCACCGGGGCGGAACCGGGAACTGCCTCTTGCCCCCCTCCCGCCCCTGCCCTAGAACCCGTTTCGTTCCGAGCGCGAAGGAGACGGCCATGCTGGACCTGACATATGAGACCCCCAAACCCAAGATGATCGCCGGGGCGAAACACGATTGGGAGCTGGTGATCGGCATGGAGGTCCATGCCCAGGTGTCCTCTCAGGCCAAGCTGTTTTCCGGCGCCTCGACGCAATTCGGCGCCGAGCCCAATGCCAATGTCGCCTTTGTCGATGCGGCGATGCCCGGCATGTTGCCGGTGATCAACGAATATTGCATCGAACAGGCGGTGCGCACCGGGCTGGGCCTCAAGGCGCAGATCAACCTGAAGAGCGCCTTCGACCGCAAGAACTATTTCTATCCCGACCTGCCGCAGGGCTATCAGATCAGCCAGCTTTACGAGCCGCTGGTGGGCGAAGGCGAAGTGCTGGTCGAGATGGGCGACGGCACCGCGCGCAAGGTGCGGATCGAGCGCATCCACGTCGAGCAGGACGCCGGCAAATCGATCCACGACATGGATCCCAACATGTCCTTCGTCGATCTCAACCGCACCGGCGTGGCGCTGATGGAGATTGTCAGCCGTCCCGACATCCGCGGCCCCGAGGAAGCGGCGGCCTATGTGGTCAAGCTGCGCCAGATCCTGCAATATCTCGGCACCTGCGACGGCAACATGCAAAACGGCAACCTGCGGGCCGATGTCAACGTCTCGGTCTGTCTGCCGGGCCAGTACGAGAAATACCAGGCGACGCAGGATTTCAGCCATCTCGGCACCCGCTGCGAGATCAAGAACATGAACTCGATGCGTTTCATCCAGCAGGCGATCGATTACGAGGCCAAGCGCCAGATCGCCATCCTGGAGGCCGGCGGATCGATCGATCAGGAAACCCGGCTCTACGATCCCGACAAGGGCGAGACCCGGTCGATGCGGTCGAAGGAGGAGGCGCATGATTATCGCTACTTCCCCGACCCCGACCTGCTGCCGCTGGAGATCGAACAGGGCTGGGTGGACGACATCCGGAACACCCTGCCCGAGCTGCCGGACGAAAAGAAGGCGCGGTTCATCGCCGATTACGGCCTGTCGGATTACGACGCCTCGGTGCTGACCTCCGAGACCGCCTCGGCCAATTACTTCGAGAAGGTGGCGGAAGGCCGTGACGGCAAGATGGCGGCCAACTGGGTGATCAACGAGCTCTTTGGCCGGCTGAAAAAGGAAGACCACGCGCTGGCCGACAGCCCGGTCTCGCCGGAACAGCTCGGCGGCATCATCGCGCTGATCCAGAAGGGCGACATCTCGGGCAAGATCGCCAAGGATCTGTTCGAGATCGTCTATACCGAGGGCGGCGATCCGGCGCAGATCGTCGAAGCGCGCGGCATGAAGCAGGTCACCGACACCGGCGCCATCGAAACGGCGGTGGACGAGGTGATCGCCGCCAACCCGGCGCAGGTCGAGAAGGCCAAGGCCAACCCCAAGCTCGCCGGCTGGTTTGTCGGCCAGGTGATGAAGGCCACCGGTGGCAAGGCCAACCCCAAGGCGGTGAACGAGATCGTGAGCGCCAAGCTGGGGCTCTGAGCCCTGCGTCTGGCGACGCGCTGCTGATCCAGAACAAACGTGGGAAGCCGCTGGCCGGCTTCCCCCATGCCAGTGCGCCGGGGCGATCGGCGGTGCCATCCTGCGCGCGCTGGGGCGGCATCGGACTGGCATTTTACGGCCTTTCGCACTATATTCCGGGTATGCTTCGCAAGGAGGAGCCCGATGACCAGCTTTGAGATCGCAGTCCCCCTGATGGCGCTGGCGGTTCTGGGCGTGGATTTTCTCATCCGCAAGCGGGACACCCGCCGGCTCGAACCCGCCTGCCTTCGCCACCCTGCCAAATGACGTGATCCGCGCCTTTGCGGCGCGCCACACCGATTGCGCCCTGACACCGAACCTTGGCTGACGTCGCGCCGCGACCGGCCACTCTGGCGCCATGGGGTGCCCCGGTCCGGCGAGAGCGATTGCGCTTGACGCCGAAGTATGCTCTTGGGCGCCCATGACGAGATATGATTACAAGGTGGTTCCCGCCCCCGCCCAGGGGCGCAAGGCCCGGGGTGTGAAGGGCGCCGAAGGCCGGTTCGCCTTTGCGCTGGAATCCGTGCTGAACGATCTGGCCGAGGACGGCTGGGAATATGTCCGCGCCGAGACCCTGCCCAGCGAAGAGCGCCAAGGGCTGTCGGGCAAGACCTCGGTTTTCCGCAATCTGCTGGTGTTCCGGCGGGCCCGCGAGGACGAGGTCGCGGCCTTCGAGCCGCGACTGCTCGATCCGCCCAAGGAGATCCCGGTGCTCGATGCGGCGCGGGCGGTGCAGGAGACACCACCGGCGCAGGATGCCCGCTTTGAGGAAGGCGACGTGGCGGCGGCTGTGGAGGCCGGGCGCGACGATGCGACCGAGACGGATGGCGAAGCCCCCGACGACGGCCGTGAGCAACCGCCGAAGGCGTGAGCGGCCCCGGCAACGGGGTGCCCCCCTGCGGGAGCAGATGACCGGCGGCGGGCCTCAGGGCGTGTCGAGATCGAGCGCCAGGGCGTGGATCGCGGCCATCAGATCGGGGCCCAGCGCGGCGTGAACGGCGCGGTGGCGGGCGATGCGGGACTGGCCGGCAAAGGCCTCTGCGCGCAGGCGCACGCGGAAATGGCTCTCGCCGCCCTCCTGATATCCGGCGTGGCCGCGATGGGCCTCGCTGTCATCTTCCACATGCAGCTCGGCCGGTGCAAATGCGGCCATGAGCCGTTGGCGAATTTCTTCTGATCTCGACATGATTTTCCCCTCGGCCCCTTCCCTCTGGTTGCCGATGGTCTAAACTGCCACGTCCGAGTCGAAAAGGTGCGAACCATGAGTAAATCAGACCCCTTCGGATTTGATATGTCCGTGTCCTCAGCCAAGAAGAAAAATCCGCGCGGCCGGCGTGGCATGTCCGGTGCGTCCGAGACCTCGACCCGGGTCTGCGACCATGAAGGATGCCAGGAGAAGGGCCTGTATCGCGCGCCCAAGGCGCCCGATGTGCTCGATGATTTCTTCTGGTTCTGCAAGGACCACGTGCGCGAATACAATGCGAAATGGAGCTTCTTCGACGGCAAGACCGAGGCCGAGATGAATGCCCAGGAAAGCGCCGACAAGGTCTGGGAGCGAAAGACCAAGGGCTGGCGCGATCCCGAGGCCAAGGCCTGGGCGCGGCTGGGCATCGAGGATCCGCATCAGGTGCTGGGCCAGAATGCCACCCGCAACCCCGGACGCGGCGCGGCCAGCGGCGGCCGCAGGCTGCCGCCCACCGAGCGCCGGGCAATCGAGATTCTCGAGGCCAAGGAGAGCATGACCAAGGTCGAGATCCGCAAGGCCTACAAGGCGCTGATCAAGGTGCTGCACCCGGACATGAACGGCGGCGACCGCAGCCAGGAAGAGCAGCTGGGCGAGGTCATGTGGGCCTGGGACCAGATCAAGGACAGCCGGAGTTTCCCGGACAAATAGGCCCGCCCGCGGCTGGCGTTCCGGGGGCTCTGCCCCCGGCGGTATTTGGGAGCAGAAGAAGGACCGGCCCTGCGTCATGCGGGCCGGTCCTTCTTCTGTTGACAAGGGCCGTCAGGCGGCCTGGAAGGTCAGGGCGACGCCATTGAGGCAATGGCGTTTTCCGGTGGGCTCGGGGCCGTCGTCGAAGATATGACCGAGGTGCGAGCCGCAGCGGCGGCAGTGGCATTCGGTGCGGACGATGAACAGGAGCTTGCGGTCCTCCTTGGTGCGGATCGCATCCGGCAGGCTCTGCCAGTAGCTCGGCCAGCCGGTGCCGCTGTCGTATTTGTGCTCGGAGGAATAGACCGCCAGGTCACAGCCGCGGCAATGGTAGATGCCTTTGGCCTTGCTGTCGTGCAGCGGCGAGGAGAAGGCCGGTTCGGTGCCCTCCTCGCGCATCACCTCGTATTGCAGATCGGTCAGCATGGCGCGCCATTCCTCTTCGCTGCGGGTGACTTCGAAACTGTCGTCCTGGGCGCGGGTGGCGGCGGGCAAGAGCGCCGCGGCGGCGCTGGTGGCAAGAAACTGGCGTCGATGGAGGGGCATGGTCGTCTCCTTTGCGGAGGCGCGCCGCGGGGGCCGCGCGCGGGGCGTGGCCGGCCTGCTGCGGTGCGCCGGGGTTCAGGAGATAAGACGTTCCAAAGCCGGGAAAGTTTCGCCCCGGCGGTCACGGGACGGTCACGATGCGGTGACCGACCCCGCCGCCAGAACCGCGCCGGTGGGCTGACCGGTGGGCGAGCCGCCGGCCGGTTCGTCCGAGATCGCCAGCACCGCGCCCTCGAGCGCCGCGCGCAGCGTTTCGGGCAGTTCGAAGGCCACCACGGTGCCCGGCGCCAGCAGGCCAAGCGAGACCGGCGGGTTGTCGCCCTGGATCAGCCAGAGCTCGCGGGCGCGGCCGGGTTCGGGGAACAGCCCCACAAGCTCGGCCGTGACCGAACCGCTTTCGGGGTCGAGCGCGATGCGCGCCACTTCGCCGGCGGTTTCGCTGGTGAGCTCGGCGGTCAGCGGCAGCGGCTCGGGCAGCAGCCAGCCGAAACGCAGGGCTGCAAAGGCCAGCCCCGCCGCCAGCGCCGTGCCGATCACCGCCGTGCCGAGGTTGAGCCGCCGCCAGACCGGCATCGGCGGGCCATAGACGCGCTTCTCGATCGCCGGCCAGAGCGCGGCGGGGGGCGTCACCGGCGCCGCCTCGTCGGCGAGCGCGGCGAAATACTCGCTCCAGCCGTCGCAGAGCCAGCGCAGCTCGGCCTCGAGGAACAGCCGCCGGGCAAAGGCATCCTCTTCGGCCTCGGACAGAAGCCCGAGCACGTATTCCGCGGCCAGCACGGAATCGTCGTCAGGGGTGTCGGTCGGGTCGCTCATCGGCTCAGGCAGGTCCTCAAGGCTTGCAGGCTGCGGCGCAGCCAGGTTCTCATGGTGTTCAGAGGCACCGCGAAATGCGCCGCCAGTTCGGCATAGGTGGCCCCGTAGAGATAGGCCTGGCGCACCGCCTCGGCCTTTTCATCGGCCAGTTCGTCGAGGCAGGCGGAGATCTGCGCCCGGGTGTCCTTTTGCAGCAGCTGCTCGGCCGGGCCGGGCTCATGGGTTTCGAGACGGTCGATGCGGGTCTCGTCTCCTTCGGCGTTGTCGGTGGCGGCTGTGCGTCGCTTGCGCAGCAGGTCAATGGCGTGGTTGCGGGCAACCGTGATCAGCCACGTCATCGGCTGAACCCGGCCGGGCTGATAGGCGTCGGCGCGCTTCCAAATCTTGACATAGATGTCCTGAAGCGCATCCTCGGCCATTGCCCTGTCCTTGAGGATACGCAGGCAGATCCCGAAAAGTTTCGCCGAGGTGGCGGAATAGAGCGCGGCAAAGGCCTTGCGGTCGGCCATCGAGACCCGGGTCAACAATGCATCAAGGTCCTGGGCCGTCACGTCTGTCGTTCCTTAAGTCGTTCGCGCTGCGCTCGGTCCACAGGATAGGCCACGACTTGGCCGAAGCAAGAGCCGATCGAAAACGCCGCCCCCTCCCCTTGCCACTGCGGTGAATATGGTGCACCAACCGGAGCGCATATTCAGCGATCAGGCACCGGAAAGGACGCACTCATGGCGGACGGGCAGATGGACCCCAATACCAGACCTTCCGAGGAAATCTCGGTCCGCGATGTCTTTGGCATCGATACCGACATGGTGGTCAAGGGCTTTGCCGACCGCAGCGAACGGGTGCCGGACGTCGACAGCACCTACAAGTTCGACCCCGACACCACGCTGGCCATCCTGGCCGGCTTTTCCCACAATCGCCGGGTGATGATCCAAGGCTACCACGGCACCGGGAAATCGACCCATATCGAACAGGTGGCGGCGCGGCTGAACTGGCCGGCGGTGCGGGTCAACCTCGACAGCCATATCTCGCGCATCGACCTGATCGGCAAGGATGCGATCAAGCTCAAGGATGGCAAGCAGGTCACCGAGTTCCAGGAGGGCATCCTGCCCTGGGCGCTGCGCAACCCGACCGCCATCGTGTTCGACGAATATGACGCCGGCCGCGCCGACGTGATGTTCGTGATCCAGCGGGTGCTCGAGGTTGACGGCAAGCTGACGCTGCTCGACCAGAACCAGGTGATCCACCCGCATCCCTATTTCCGCATCTTCGCCACCGCCAACACCGTGGGGCTGGGCGATACCACCGGCCTTTATCACGGCACCCAGCAGATCAACCAGGGCCAGATGGACCGCTGGTCGCTGGTGGCGACGCTGAACTATCTCTCGATTGATGCCGAATGTGCCATCGTTCTGGCGAAATGCCCGCATTACAACACCGAGAAGGGCCGCAAGAAGGTCAAGCAGATGGTCACCGTTGCCGATCTGACGCGGACCGCCTTCATGAACGGCGACCTCTCGACGGTGATGAGCCCGCGGACGGTGATCGCCTGGGCCCAGAACGCCGAGATCTTCCGCAATGTGGGCTATGCCTTCCGGGTGTCCTTCCTCAACAAGTGCGACGAGCTCGAGCGGCAGACCGTGGCCGAGTTCTATCAGCGCTGTTTCGACGAGGAACTGCCCGAGAGCGCGGCGAGCCTGAGCCTCGGATAAACCCGGCTCCGCCTCTTTGGGGCCGTGACATTGCGAACCGGAATTGCGGCGCCTTCGGGCGCCGTTTCTGCATCTGCAAGCGTTACCCTGGCACGACACCCGGCCAGAGTTTTCATTCTGCTCAATACGTGACACGAAATTTTGGTGTTATGCTGAAATCATGAGCGGTATGAAAACTTTTGCCTTGTGTCTCGTGCTGGCGGTGTTCTCCTCCCTGCCGCCAGCGCGGGCCCTGCCCCTGGCGCCGGACAATCCGGTTGTCTTATTTGCCACCTGCGCCGGCCGGCTTTCGGCGAAGATGGAGCATCAGTGGATGTTCGACGGCGCCGGATCGGAGCGGACCGAGGCGCAGCGCGCGGCGATGATCGGTCTGCTGGAGGCGGTGCGCCCCACGGATGCCGGCCGCCAGGTGCTGCATCTGCGGATCGAGGCCAAGATGGCGCAGGCAGCGCTGCTGACCCGGGCCACCTTCAACCCGGATGCCGAAGAGGCCCGCCGCGCGCTCATGCTGGCCGAAATGCGCGTGGCGGAATGCACCGGGCTGTTGCTAGGCTGACCCGGGGTATCGAAGGTGCCGGGGATGCCGCGACAATGGCTCAAATCTTATAGACCTTGTATATACTTTTCGTTGACCGGAACGGCGGCGCCATCATAGCATTGTTACATGACCCCCGTGTTTCGCCCCCTTGTGGCGGCGGCTTTTCTGGTGCTGTCGTTCTGGTCTGCCGCCCCTGCCGCGCCCCCGCCTCCCGGGGACCGGGCCGAGGCTTTTGCGATCTGCGCCGGCCGGCTCTGGGCGCTGTCGGTGCGCCAGGCGGCGGTGGGCGACCCTTCGTCACAGGCCACCGGGCAGATGCGCGAGGATTTCGACATGTTGCTCGGCGCGGTGCTGCCCGATGCCGCAAGCGACCGGCAGGCGCAGCGCTGGCGGGTGGATGGCTGGGTACAGATCGCGCATCTGCTGGCCCGCAATCAATACGGTGCCACCCCGCGACGGCGCGACCTGGCCGCCACCCGCATGGCCTCGCGGATCGACACCTGCCGGCGGATGATCCTCCGGCGATGAGGCCTGCGCCCCTGGCCGGCAAATCCCCGGCCCTGGTCTCTGGCCATTGCCTGCGTGAGCGATTACGTTGACGCTGTTTCAATCCCGACCGCAGGCACCCCATGGCGCAGACCGACAATCCCGCAGATCCGTTCAAGAAGGCGCTGGCCGAGGCCACCAAGGTGATGGCCGACGATCCCGAGCTCACGGTATCTTATTCCGTCGACCCCTCGGGCGTGTCGGGCGATGCCATGCGGCTGCCGCAGGTCAGCCGACGGATGACCCGGGACGAGGTGCTTCTGGCGCGCGGCACGGCGGATGCGCTGGCGCTCAAGCACAAGTACCACGACGCCGCGACCCACAATCGCTATGCGCCGCCGGGCGACATGGCACGCGAGCTCTACGAGGCGATGGAAACCGCCCGCTGCGAGGCGATGGGCGCGCGCGACATGCCCGGCACCGCCGGCAATATCGACGCCAAGATCGGCGCCGAGGCCGACAAACGCGGCTATGACCAGATCACCCAGGCCTCGGATGCGCCGCTTTCGGTGGCGGCGGGCTATCTGATCCGCCATCTCGCCACCGGGCGCGAGATGCCGAAAGGCGCGGCCAATGTGATGGAGCTCTGGCGCGGGTTCATCGAGGATCAGGCCGGCGGTCAGCTCGGCGATCTTCAGGAGACGCTGGCCGATCAGAGCCAGTTCGCCAAGCTGGCCCGGCGGGTGATCCAGGATCTGGGCTACGGCGATCAGCTGGGCGAGGATCCCGACGATCTCGAGGACGAGTCGGAGGATCAGGCCGAGGACAGCCAGGACGACGACCGCGATCCCGACAGCACCGGGCAGGACGACGACCAGGACGATCAGACCGAGGCCAGCCCGGAACAGAGCCAGGAAGACCAGCAGGATCCGAGCCAGGCGCAGGTGACGATGGACGACATGTCCGACACCGAAGCCGGCGAAGAGACCGAACTGCCCGAGGGCGAGGCGCCGCTGGAGCCGCCGACCCCGGCACCGGTCTCGGAGGCCGACCCGGATTACACCGTCTTCGCGACCGAGTTCGACGAGGAAATCCACGCCGAGGAGCTTGCCGATCCGGCCGAGCTGGAACGGCTGCGCGCCTATCTCGACCAGCAGCTCGAGCCGCTGAAAGGCGCGGTCAGCCGCCTCGCCAACAAGCTGCAACGCCGGCTTCAGGCGCAGCAGAGCCGGTCCTGGGAATTCGACCTCGAGGAAGGCATCCTCGACGCCGGGCGGCTGGCGCGGGTGGTGGCCAATCCGACGACGCCGCTGTCGTTCAAGGTGGAAAAGGACACCGAGTTCCGCGACACGGTGGTGACGCTGCTGCTGGACAATTCCGGCTCGATGCGCGGCCGGCCGATTTCGATCGCCGCGATCTGCGCCGATGTGCTGGCCCGCACGCTGGAGCGCTGTTCGGTCAAGGTCGAGATCCTCGGCTTTACCACCCGGGCCTGGAAAGGCGGTCTGAGTCGCGAGAAATGGCTGGGCGAAGGCCGGGCGCAGCAGCCCGGACGGCTCAACGACCTGCGCCACATCGTCTACAAGGGCGCCGATGCGCCCTGGCGCAGGGCGCGGCCCAACCTCGGGCTGATGATGAAGGAAGGGCTGTTGAAGGAGAACATCGACGGCGAGGCGCTGGAATGGGCGCATCGCCGGATGATCCACCGGCCCGAGGCGCGCAAGATCCTCATGGTGATCTCCGATGGCGCGCCGGTCGACGATTCGACGCTCTCGGTGAACCCGGCGAATTTCCTCGAGAAACACCTGCGCGACGTGATCGCCATGGTCGAGCGGCGCCGCGCCGTCGAGCTTCTGGCGATCGGTATCGGTCACGACGTGACGCGCTATTACGACCGGGCGGTGACGATCACCGATGTCGAGCAGCTGGCCGGTGCGATGACCGAGCAGCTGGCGGCGCTCTTCGACACCGATCCGCGGGCCCGCGCCCGGGTGATGGGAATTCGCAAGGCCAGCTGACGGCGCGCCGCGCGGGCCGGCATGGGGCGCCTGGGGGCTCTGCCCCCGTCGCCTTTGGCGACTCCCCCGAGGGTATTTTCGGCAAGAGGAAGAACTGGGAAGCACGATGTTTCAATCCTTCGAGGTAACGGCCCGGCCCGAACAGGGCCCGCCGCGGCTGGCGGCGCTGCGCAAGGTGATGGCGGATCAGGGGCTGGCCGGATTTGTCGTGCCCAAGGCGGATGCGCATCAGGGCGAGTATGTGGCGCCGCGCGATGACCGGCTGGCCTGGCTCACCGGTTTCACCGGCTCGGCCGGCGCCGCGGTGGTGCTGGCGGAGGCGGCCGGCGTCTTTGTCGACGGCCGCTACCGGGTGCAGGCGCGCCAGCAATTGGCGGCGGAGTTCACCCCGGTGGACTGGCCCGAGGTGCAGCCGGCGGCCTGGGTCCGGGAGCATCTGCCCGAGGGCGCGCTGGGCATCGATCCCTGGCTGCACACGCTGAAACAGCAGCGGGCGCTGGAGGCGGGGCTGAAAGGCTCCGGCGTGGCGCTGGCCCGGGTCGGGAACCTGGTGGACCGGATCTGGCCGGATCAGCCGGGGCCGCCGATGGCGCCGGTGAGGACGCATCCCGATGCGCTGGCCGGGCGCAGCTCGGCCGACAAGCGGGCGGCGCTGGCCGAGGACGTGCGCGGTCTGGGGGCCGGTGTGGCCGTGATCACCCTGCCGGATTCGCTCTGCTGGCTGCTGAACATTCGCGGCGGCGACATTCCGCGCAACCCGGTGGCGCATGGCTTCGCGCTGCTGTTCGATGATGGCACTGTCGATCTCTTCATGGCCGCGGGGAAGCTCTCCGAGGTCGATCTCGGCCCCGAGGTGCGTTGTCATGCACCCGAGGGCTTTGCCGCGGCGCTTGAGGCGCTGGAGGGGCCGGTGCTGATCGATCCGGAGTCGGTGCCGCTGGCGGTGGTCGATGCGATCCGCGCCGAGGTGATCGAGGGCCGCGACCCCTGCGTGCTGCCCAAGGCCTGCAAGACCGACAAGGAGCTGGCCGGGATGCGGGCCGCGCATGAGCGCGACGCGGTGGCGATGTGCGAGTTTCTCGCCTGGCTGGAAGAGACCGCACCGGGCGACCTGACCGAGATCGACGTGGTGACGGCGCTGGAAGGGTTTCGCCGGGACACCGGGGCGCTGCTCGATATCTCGTTCGAGACGATCAGCGGATCGGGTCCGAACGGCGCCATCGTGCATTACCGGGTCAGCGAGGAAAGCAATCGCAAGCTGGCCGATGGCGAGCTTTTGCTGGTCGACAGCGGCGGGCAGTATCTGGACGGTACGACGGATATCACCCGGACCCTGGCGATCGGCGCCGCACCGGAGGCGGCGCAGGCGGCCTTTACCCGGGTGCTGCAAGGCATGATCGCCATGAGCCGGGCGCGCTGGCCCGAGGGGCTGTCGGGGCGCGATCTGGATGCGCTGGCGCGGATGCCGCTGTGGATGGCCGGGCAGGATTACGGCCATGGCACCGGCCACGGGGTCGGCGCCTATCTCTGTGTGCACGAAGGGCCGCAGAGGCTGGCACGCACCGGAATGGAAAAGCTGCGCGAGGGCATGATCCTGTCGAACGAGCCCGGGTTCTACAAGGAGGGCGCTTTCGGCATCCGGATCGAGAACCTGATGGCCGTCCGCAAGGCCGCCCCCCTGCCCGAGGGCACGGTCAAGGAGATGCTGGATTGGGAAACGCTGACCTGGGTGCCGATCGACCGGCGGCTGATCCTGGCCGAGCGCCTGACGGCGGAGGAACGGGACTGGTTGAACCAGTATCATGCGACCTGCCGACACATGTTGCGGCCAAGGCTGGGCAAGCGGGCGGCGATGTGGTTGGATGCCGCAACCGCAGAAATCTGACACAAGGCTGTTACACCGCCCGGGCCATGTTCGGGCGATCTTATGTGGACGCCGTATTGGGGAGAGTGAGATGACGATCAGGATCGTGAAGGCCGAAGGCAAATGGGTGGTGCGTGCCAGCGGCGCCGTGCTGGGCGAAAGCAGCAATGCGCTGGAACTGCTCGAAGACGGCCACAAGCCGGTGATCTATTTCCCGCGCAGCGACATCGCCATGGCCTTTCTTGAACCCTCCGAGACCGTCACCACCTGCCCGCACAAGGGCACCGCCAGCTATTATTCGATCGAGGCCAAGAACCGGACCCTGACCGATGTGGTCTGGTCTTATGAGGATCCCAAGGAGGCCGCGGCGGCGATCAAGGGATATCTGGCCTTTCAGCCCGGCGATTACCTTCAGATCGAAGAGCTCTGAGCGCCGGCTAGCTGTGTTCCTCTTCCGCCGTGGCGGCGAGCGCTTGGTTGTAGGCCTTGAGCGCGTCGACGTGGAACAGCGCGCCGCGCAATTCGGGCGGCTGGCCTTCGCCACGGATCGCCACCACCGGCAGGAATGCGACGCCCGAGGTCTCGAACATGGGAAGGGCGGTTTCCAGCGTGGCACTGGCGTTGAGATAGACGCCGGTTTCCACCATCTCCCAGCAGGTGGCTTCCGAGGGAGCCTGGGGGTCGTCCATCGGCCGCATCACCTGGGCCACCCGGAACATCGCCAACAGATAGGCTTGCGGGCCCGCCGCCAGATGCACCCCGCGGCGTTCCAGCTGGGTCAGGAAGAACGACCGGTCGACCAGCCGTGAGGCCAGCGCGGTGGACATCGAGACCGAAACCATCACCGCCAGCCCGGTCTGCCAGTCGCCGGTCAGCTCGAAGACGATCAGCGTGGTCGAGATCGGCGCGCCCAGCACCGCCGCCGCCACCGCCCCCATGCCGGCCAGCGCATAGAGGGTGAAGGCGCCGGATTGCTCGGGAAAAAGCGAGGTGGCGATCAGCCCGAAGGCCAGCCCGGTTAGCGCCCCCACCATCAGCGAGGGCGAGAACATGCCGCCGCCCATGCGGCCGGCCATGGTGACCGCGACGGCCAGAACCTTGATCACCGCATAGACCACCGCCTGCCAGAGCAGGAGCTGGCCGGTCAGCGCCAGCGAGGTGGTCTCGTAGCCGACGCCGATGATATGCGGAAAGAAGATCGCCATGCCGCCGAGGATCGCCCCGGCCAGCATCGGGCGTATCCAGTACGGCAGGCCGATGCGGCTCTGGATCCGACTTTCCAGATCGTCGGCCCAGAAGATGCCGCGGATCATGATCACCGAGACCAGCCCGCAGACCAGCCCGAGGATCAGGAAGGCCGGCAGTTCGAGGTAGAACTCGAGCGCGGTGGTGCCGGGCAGCGTGAATTCGGTGACATCGCCAAAGGCCAGCCGGTTGATCACCGTGCCGGCGGCCGAGGCCACGACAATGGGGGCGAAACTGTGCAGGGCGAAATGGCGCAGCACCACCTCGAGCGCAAAGAGCGCGCCGGCGATGGGGGCGTTGAAACTGGCGGAAACCGCCGCCGCCACGGCGCAGCCCAGCAGATCGCGGCCGGTGATGCCATCGGCATGCAATACGTTGGACACCCAGGACGAGATCATCGCGGCGATATGCACCACGGGACCTTCGCGCCCCGTCGAGCCGCCGGTCGACAGGGTGATCAGCGACGAGGCGGCCGAGGCGAGGCCGGCCTTTTTCTCGACCCGCCCGTCATTCAGCGCCGCGCCCTCGATCACGTCGGCCACCGCGCGGACCCGGCCGTCATCGGTAAAGAAATACAGGATCAGCCCCACGGTCACGCCGCCGCCCATGGGGATGATCAGCACCCAGAACCAGTCGAGCGAATTGGCGAAGGTGTGCAGCTGGGTGATGTCGTCGGTGCCGTAGAGCGTGGCCTGTAGCCATTCGATCGCCCGGCGGAACAACAGCGCCGCGAAACCGGCGGCGATGCCGATCATCAGGGCGATGAACCAGAACTGGATCTGGCTGGGCCCGCGATGGCGCAGCAGCTGCCAGCCGCGATCGAACACCGCGCGCATCTCGCGCAGCTGGCGAATGGCGGGATTTCTATCGGTATTTGCCATATCGTTCGATCACGTCTTTGCGCGCCTGAGCCGCTGCGGTAGATATGCGCGATTTCCGAGATCAGGGGCGAAACCATGACCAGACAAAGGGCGCAGGACGACAAGGCCATTACGGCACTCAAGTCCTTGTTAGGCCAGAGATTGTCTCTGTCCAAGTCGGATCTGGCCCTGCATGGCCGCTCGGAGAGCTATTTTGCCCCGATGCTGCCCGATGCGGTGGCCTATCCGCAAAGCACCGAAGAAGTCTCGAAACTGGTGGCGATCTGCGCCGCGCATGAGCTGCCGGTGGTGGCCTGGGGCACCGGCACCTCGCTCGAGGGGCATTCGCTCGCCGTGCGGGGCGGCGTGGTGGTGGATTTCTCGCGCATGGCGCGGCTTGTCGCGCTGCGGCCGGAGGACATGGACGTCACCGTCCAGCCCGGGCTGACCCGCGAGGCGCTGAACGAGGAGCTGCGCGCCACGGGGCTGTTCTTTCCGGTCGATCCCGGCGCCAATGCGGCGCTTGGCGGCATGGCGGCGACCCGCGCCAGCGGCACCACGGCGGTGCGCTATGGCACGATGCGCGACAATGTGCTGGCGCTCGAGGTGGTGCTGGCCGACGGCCGGGTGATCCGCACCGGCACGCGGGCGCGCAAATCCGCGGCCGGCTTCGATCTGACCGGGCTGATGGTGGGCAGCGAGGGCACGCTGGGGCTGATCACCGAGCTGACGCTGCGGCTGCACGGCCAGCCCGAGGCGATCGGCGCCGGGGTCTGCGCCTTTCCCGACATGGGCGCGGCAGTGGCGGCGGTGACCGACACCATCCAGCTCGGCCTGCCGATGGCGCGGATCGAGTTTCTCGATGCCGCCAGCGCGGCGGCGGTGAATGCCTATGCCGGGATGGACTTGCCGCTGCTGCCGCATCTGCTGCTGGAATTCCACGGCTCCGAGGCGGCGGTGGCCGAGCAATCGCGCCTTTTCGGCGAAATCGCGGCCGACCATGGCGCGCTGGGTTTCGACTGGTCGGTAAAGCCCGAGGAGCGCAAGGCGCTCTGGGCGATGCGGCACAACGCCTTTTACGCCATTCTCGCCACGCGCCGGGGCGCGCGGGCGCTGGTCACCGACATCTGCGTGCCGATCTCGCGGCTGGCCGAGGCGGTGGAGGCGACCCAGGCGGATATCGCCGCGGGCACGATCCCCGGGCCGATCCTCGGCCATGTGGGCGATGGCAATTTCCATGCGGTGCTGCTGATCGACGAGAGCCGCCCCGAAGAACTCGAAGAGGCGCGCGCGCTCTCGGACCGGATGGTGCGGCGGGCGCTCGCCCTGGGCGGCACCTCGACGGGGGAACATGGGGTCGGCATGGGCAAGCTGGGCTTCATGCCGGCCGAACATGGCGACGGCTGGCAGGTGATGGGCGATATCAAGCGGGCACTCGATCCGAAGAACATCCTCAACCCGGGCAAGCTGGTGCCGCAGGGCGATTGAGGCAGCACCCGCAGGGCCGGATTGGTTATCCCGCGAGCAGCGCCCGGGCGGCGGCGCGCGCCTCGTCGGTCACCGTGTCGCCGGCAACCATGCGGGCGATCTCGTCAACCCGGTCGCCGGCATCGAGCGGCACGACGCTGGAGAGGGTCTGTTCCGCCGCCACGCGTTTCTCGACCCGCCAGTGATGCGCACCAAGCGCCGCGACCTGCGGCGAATGGGTGACGACCAGCACCTGCCCCTCGGCGGCCAGCGCCGCCAGCCGACGGCCCACCGCATCGGCGGTGGCGCCGCCGACGCCGCGGTCGATCTCGTCGAAAATCAGCGTGACACCGGAATTGCCCTCGGCCAGGCAGACCTTGAGCGCCAGCAGGAACCGGCTCAATTCGCCGCCCGAGGCGATCTTGCCGATTGGTCCGGCCGGGGCGCCCGGGTTGGTCGCGACGGTAAAGGCCACGGCATCGCGGCCCTCCGGGCCGGCCGGGTCTTCGGTAATCCGGGTGGCAAAGACCGCGCGCTCCATCTTGAGCGGCGCCAGCTCGGCGGTGACCGCCGCGTCGAGCCGCAGTGCGGCGGTCTGCCGGGCCCGGGACAGCGCGTCGGCGGCGGCGTCATAGCTGGCTTCTGCCTCGGTCGCCGCCTTGCGCAGATCGGCAATGCCGGCATCGCCGGCATCGAGTCGGGCGAGCTTGGCCGATAGGGTCTCGGCCAGATCGGGCAGTTCCTCGGAGGTCACCTGATGCTTGCGCGCGAGGCCCCGGATGGCAAAAAGCCGCTCTTCGGCCTCTTCCAGCTCATGCGGGTTGAAGGCCAGCGCCTCAAGGGTCTCTTCGACGCCGCGCGCGGCCTGGTCGAGTTCTTCCATCGCCCGGCCCAGAGCCGCCAGCGGCGCGTCGAGCCGGCCTTCGGCGCGGTCGGCCACCCCGTCGAGCCAGCGCATGGCGTCGCCCATCGCCCCCTCGGCCCCGTCATTGCCCAGCGCCTGCCCGGCCCGCTGGATGTCTTCGCGGATGCGCTCGGATTGCTGCATCATCCGGCGCTTGGCATCCAGTTCGGCATCCTCGCCGGGCTGCGGCGACAGCGCGTCCAGCTCGCCCACCGCATGGCGCAGGAAATCCTCTTCCTCGCGCATAGCGGCCAGCGCGGTTTCGGCCCCGGTCAGCGCCTTGCGGGCCTGCGAAAGTGCTTTCCAGGCGCCGCGGGTGGCCGCCAGCTCGGCCTCGACCCCGGCAAAGGCATCGAGGATGCGGCGGTGGCCACGCGGGTTGAGCAGCCCCCTGTCATCGTGCTGGCCGTGCAGTTCCACCAGCGTCTCCGAGAGCTGCCGCAGCACCTCGCCCGAACAGCGGCGGTCGTTGACCCAGGCAGTCTTGCGGCCCTCGGCGGTGTTGACCCGGCGCAGGATCAGTTCGTCCGTGACCGGCAGGCCGGCCTCTTCCAGCACCGCAAAGGCGGCATGGCCCGGCGGCAGGTCGAATTCGGCCACCACCTCGCCCTGTTTGGCCCCGGCGCGCACCAGCTCGGCCCGGCCGCGCCAGCCCAGCACGAAGCCCAGCGAATCCAGCAGGATCGACTTGCCGGCACCGGTTTCACCGGTGAGTACGTTCAACCCCGGCTGAAAGGCCAGCTCGAGGTGATCGATGATCAGCATATCGCGGATATCAAGCGTGCGCAGCATCAGATGCTCCGTGGCGCGAGACGTGTTCCCACCGATGACTTACAGCCATTCACCTTTGACCATCTGCCGATAGATGGCCCCCAGCCAGGTGCCGTCAAAGACCTCGGGTTCCAGCCCCTGCCCGGTCAGCAGACGATAGCTGTCTTCGTACCATTCGGTGGACTGGTAGTTGTAGCCGAGAATCGCGCCGGCGGTCTGGGCCTCGCGGGTGAGACCCAGCGAGAGATAGCTCTCGACCAGACGGTGCAGCGCCTCGGCGGTGTGGGTGGTGGTCTGGAAATCCTCGACCACCACGCGGAAGCGGTTGATCGCCGAAGTGTAATGCTTGCGCTTGAGATAATAGCGCCCGATTTCCATCTCCTTGCCCGCAAGATGATCGAAGGCGAGGTCGAATTTCAGGATTGCCGAGCGGGCATAGCCGCTGTCGGGATACCGTTCGATTACCGTGCGCAGCGCTTGCAGCGCCTGGAAGGTCAGGCCCTGGTCGCGGCCGACCTCGTCGATCTGATCGTAGTAGGACAGCGCCAGAAGGTACTGGGCATAAGCTGCATCGTCATCGGCCGGATAGAAATCGACATAGCGCTGCGCCACCGCGCGCGCCTCTTCGTATTCCTTGTCCTTGTGATGGGCAAAGGCCTGCATGATCAGCGCCCGCTTGGCCCATTCGGAATAGGGATAGAGCCGCTCGATCTCGGAAAAGAACTCTGCCGCCTCGCCATAGGCATTGCGCTCGAGCTCGTATTCGCCGCGCTCATAGATCTGTTCGGCGGTATAGGCCTCGATCGGCGTGTCGCCGAAACCGATGTTGCCACGGGCGTTGCGGAACGTGCCGCCGGAGCAGCTTGCCAGCGTGAGACCAGCCACCAGCGCAATAGCGATGGCCCGCGATGTCCTGCCTTTCAGCGGTCTGTCGCCCGTCATGCCTGTCACTTCCTCACCCAAGATCCCGGATCGATCCCGCCTGTTGCGCGGCCCGGGTTGCGTCACGTCCTAACACGAAGCGTTAAGTCTCTGAAAGGGCATACGACACATCGTCTGAGATGGAAACGCCCGCCAAGACGAGGCGGGCGCAAAAACCGGCGATCGCGGATTTCACGCCACGGCGGGCATGTCCTGCGGAACCACGCCGACACCGGGCAGACGCGCCGCATCGGCGCCGTCAACCTCGACCAGACGCAGGGCGCCGGGGGTGTTGAACAGCGCATGCAGCAGCATGTTGGTCATCGAGTGGCCGGCGCGGTGGCCGGTGTAATGGCCAAGGATCGGCGCCCCGGCGAGGGCCAGATCGCCCAGGGCGTCCAGCATCTTGTGGCGCACCGGCTCGTCGCTGTGACGCAGCCCGCCGGGGCTGAGCACCTTGTCGCCATCGACCACCACCGCGTTTTCCAGCGTGCCGCCGAGGGCCAGGCCATTGGCGCGCATGGCATCGACGTCGGCCTGGCGGCAGAAGGTGCGGCTGTCACAAAGCTCGCGCACGAAGGTGCCGTTGGACAGCACCAGGCGCTTGTCCTGGCTGCCGATTGCGGCATCGGTGAAATCGATGTGGAACGACATGGTGAATGTGTCGGCGGGCGACAGGCGGGCCCAGCCACTGTCGGTTTCCACGGTCACCGTCTTGTCGACCTTGATCGCCATCACCGGCGTGTCGAGGCGGCGGATGCCACGGCCCAGAATTGCATCAACAAAGGGCGCGGCCGAGCCGTCGAGGATCGGCACTTCGGGGCCGTCGATCTCGATCAGGGCGTTGTGAATGCCACAGCCGGCAAGCGCGGCCATCACATGTTCGATGGTGCTGACCTCGACGCCAGCGGCATTGCGGATGCGGGTGCAGAGCGGCGACCGGTCGACCGCGTCCCAGCGGGCCGGAACCATGGCATCGCCAAACCGGATGTCGGTGCGTTTGAACCAAATGCCATAGCCGGCAGAGGCCGGAGAGATCACCATGCGGACCGGACGGCCCGAGTGCAGGCCGACACCGTCGAAACGGACTGTATTCTTGATCGTGGCCTGCATGGTCTTCCTTTCGGCTTCATCGTCGCGGCGGGCGCTGTGCCCGAGCGTGCAGTGGAGAGTCTGGTGTGCGTGAGCCGGCGGTTCCCCACTGCGAGCCGGCGATGAAAGGGAATTAGGATCTCGGACGGAGATGCTCAAATAACGTATTGCAACGCTATGAAACATATCCGTCACACAGCAGGCGGAAACCCGCGTTTGCCATGTAAGTGATTGAATAAAGGACTATAAATCAAGCCATCCACAGGCCATTTCAGGGTCGAACGTGACCGGAAACGGGCCTTATTTCAGCGGCCGTGACATAAATTCCGGTGATCCGAAACGCCTTTCCGTAGCGGAATGTTAACACTTCAACCGGCAAAATGCCTCGTGATCCAGCTCCCTGACGGCGGCTGGAATCGCAAAAGGGCCCCCTTGCGGGAGCCCTTGGCCGGCCTCTTGCGAGGGCGGTGATCAGTTGGCCTGACGGCGCAGGAAGGCGGGAATTTCGATCCGCTCCTGCTCGGGGTCGGCCTGCGGCTCGGGCGCGTAATTCGTCGCGGGCGATTGCACCGGCGGCTGCTGGCGACGTGCGGGTTGCTGCCCCTGCCCGTCCTGGCTGTTGCCGGTCATCCGGCCGATCAGCGAGTTGATGCCGAAGCGCGGGCGCTCGACCTCGGCCGGCTCTTGCGGGGCGGCCTGCTGCTCCTTGGGGAAGCCTCCCCCGGCGCGGGCGGCGGCGGCCTGAAGGCGGGCCATGGCTTCGGGCGATGGGGTGCCGGCCGCGGGGGCCTTGGGCGCCACGAAGCTCTCGGCCTCGTCGTCCTCGTATTGCGGGCTGTGCTGGGCGCGCGGTTCGAACTGCTGGACCTCGGGCTGATAAGCCGGCGGCGGCAGGTCGTCTTCTGCGGTCTCTTCGACGCGCGGCTCGAAGCTTTCGAAGAGCGAGGGCTCTTCGGCGGCGGCGACCTGCGGCTCGGCCTCCTGGTAGACCGGCTGCTGCGGTTCTTCGGCGCGGGCGGCAACCGCCTGCTCCTCGGTCTGCTCTTCGGCGGCCGGAACCTGCTTGAGCGGCTCGGCCAGCGACCGGCGCGGCACGGGGATGTCATGCTGCACACCCGAGGCGTCGATGCCGGTGGCGACAACGCTCACGCGCATCTGGCCCTGCATCGCGTCGTCGAGGGTCGAGCCGACGATGATGTTGGCGTCCGCGTCCACTTCCTCGCGGATGCGGTTGGCCGCCTCGTCCAGCTCGAACAGCGTCAGGTCGGTGCCGCCGGTGATGTTGATCAGCACGCCCTTGGCGCCGCGCAGCGAGATTTCGTCGAGCAGCGGGTTGGCGATCGCCTTCTCGGCGGCCTGGATCGCCCGATCCTCGCCATCGGCCTCGCCGGTGCCCATCATCGCCTTGCCCATCTCGTCCATCACCGCACGAACGTCGGCAAAGTCGAGGTTGATCAGGCCCGGGCGCACCATCAGGTCGGTCACGCCCTTGACGCCCTGATAGAGCACATCGTCGGCCATCGAGAAGGCATCGGTGAAGGTGGTCTTTTCATTCGCCAGCCGGAACAGGTTCTGGTTGGGAATGATGATCAGCGTATCGACGACCTTTTGCAGCGCCTCGACGCCGTCCTCGGCCTGGCGCATCCGCTTCGAGCCCTCGAACTGGAACGGCTTGGTGACCACGCCGACGGTCAGAACACCCAGTTCGCGCGCCGCCTGTGCGATGATCGGCGCGGCGCCGGTGCCGGTGCCGCCGCCCATGCCGGCGGTGATGAAACACATATGCGCGCCGGCCAGGTGATCGACGATCTGTTCGATGCTTTCCTCGGCCGCGGCGGCGCCGATGGTCGCCTTGGCGCCGGCGCCCAGCCCCTCGGTGACCTTCACGCCCAGCTGGACGCGGGCCTCGGCGTTGGATTGCTGCAATGCCTGCGCATCGGTGTTGGCAACCACGAATTCGACGCCTTCGAGCTGCTTCTCGATCATGTTGTTGACCGCGTTACCGCCTGCACCGCCCACGCCGAAGACCGTGATGCGGGGCCGCAGTTCATCGTGTCCGGGTACCGAAAGATTCAATGTCATAACTGTCCGCCTTGTCCGCCTGCTTGTCATGCCCTGCCCGGGCATTTTGCTGCCTATTACCCCCCATTATGACGGAGCGATACCCGGGCGTCACGTAAAAAACCCGGAAACGCCGCAAAATGTGGGCAAAAAATTGCCACATCCGCCCCGATCTCGGAGAGTGCGCCAGATATGGCGGAATTGCCGTGCAACGCCCACTAGGCGGCCCCGATACGGGCCACCTTCTCCGTAGAATCGTCCACAAATCTGCGCCGCTTCGGCGCCTACCAGTTGTCGCGGAACCACTTCACCGCGCGTTTGAGCGACCGCGCCGGATAGCGATCGACCGGCAGGTCGAAATCCCACCATTCGTCTTGCGGATGGGCCGCAAAGAGGCTGAGCCCCACCGCCGCGGAAAAGCCCGGCCCTGTGACCGCCTGCGGCAGCCCGTGGACCCGCAGAGGCCGCCCCAGGCGGACCTGGTGGCCCAGAATGCGGCTGGCCAGGGCATCGAGCCCGGGGATCTGGCTGGCGCCGCCGGTGAGCACGATCTGCTGGCTGGGCAGATGTTCGAAACCCGCCGCATCGAGCCGCACCCGCACTTCTTCGAGGATCTCCTCGACCCGCGGCCGCATGATGCCGATCAGCTCGGCCCGGCTGGCCGTGCGGCGATCATGTTCCCAATCGCCGGTCTCGCCGCCGATGCCGATCATCTCGCGGTCGTCCATACCGGTGGCGACCAGCCCGCCATGCACGGTCTTGATGCGTTCGGCCATGGCCATCGGCACCTGCAAGCCCATCGAAATGTCCGAGGTGACGTGATCGCCGCCCATGCGCACCGCATCGGTGTAGATCATGTGTTTCTTCATGAAGATCGATATGCCGGTCGACCCGCCGCCCATGTCGATGCAGGCCGCGCCAAGCTGCTGTTCGTCCTCGACCAGCGCGGCGATGCCGCCGACATACGCCGAAGAGGCCAGGCCGGCGAGTTCCAGATCGCAGCGTTTGACGCAATGCGCCAGGTTCTGGATCGCCTGGCCGTCGACGGTCAGCATGTGCATGTCGGTCGAGAGCGTATGGCCGATCTGACCGCGCGGATCGGAGAGGCCCGAGCGGTGATCGAGCGCGAAATTCACCGGCTGGGCGTGCAGCACCTCGCGGCCGTGGCCGAAATCGGGCACGTCGCAGGCCGACAGCACCCGGGCCACGTCCTGCTCATCCACGGTCTGGCCATGCACCTCGACCTGGCCGGCCAGCCCGTAAGAGCGCGGCTCGGCGCCCGAGAAACAGGCGATCACGTGATCCACCCGGATGCCGGCCATTTTCTGCGCCGATTGCAGCGCGGTGCGGATCGCCCGCTCGGTCTCGCCCATCGCCGCGATCTCGCCGAAGCGCACGCCGCGCGAACGGGTGGTGGCGGCACCGATCACGCGGAACCCGCTTTGCCCCGCGAGCGATCCGACACCGGCGTCCGAGACCTTTTCGGTGCCGTCAAAGCGCAGGACGAGGCAGGCGATCTTGGCGCTGCCGACGTCGAGGATGGCAATCACGCCACGTTGCATGGCCGCCTTGCGCATGTTGCGCATCGCGCGTTGGGATTCGTACAGCTCGATCATCGTGACGTCACTCCAAGCTCGTCTGCCTTGATTTTCCGCAGTTCTTCGACCGCGTTGGTATTCAGTCTAATGGTGGGCCGGCGCGCCAGCCGCATGTCGACAACCGCGAGGTCGCGCTCCAGCATGCCGTTCGGCGTGATGGAATCGAGCGCCAGAACCCGCTCGAGCGTCTGCACCGGCTTGTCTTCGGGCAAGAGGATGCGCTGACCGCGATCCAGCACCACATCCCAGCGCCGCTGGCCGATCCGCTCGAGCCCGCGCAGCCGCCCCGAGACCGGCGCCGCCGCCGAGATCAGGCGCAGCGCCTCGTCCACGTGTTTGTCGGCGTCGGCGCCGGCGATCACCGGCAGGTCGAGCCGGTCGTAGCGGCTTTTCAGCTGCGCCACGCGAAACCCGCCGTCGTCCAGAAGCTCGAGCCCCTGCGCCGAGCGCCAGACCACCGCCGGAATGCGCTCGGTCACGTCGACCTGAAGAACGCCGCCGGGTTTGATCCTGAGGCTGACCCGCTCCACCGCGTCGAGACCGGCAATGGTGTCGCGCATGTGGTCGAGCTCGAGATGGAAGGAGGAAACCGGGAATTCCACCGGCAGGATTTCCCGGATGTCCTGCGCCACCTCTTCGCCGGCACCGTCGACCTGCATCAGCTTGACCATGAATTCCTCGCGCTGCTCGATGGCGTCGCGCATGTCGCTCAGGGTCTGGTTGAAGGCCTCGCGGCGGGTGTCGCTGGCGAAATAGATACTGCCGATCAGAAAGGCCGCCGCCAACGGCAGACCGAGGCGCAGCCCCTGGCGAAACAGCGGCGTCAGCATCAGCCGCTGCATCCGGTAGGCCCAGCGCGAGGGCGCCGGATCGGCCTTGGGGCGCGGCGCGGGGTGCGGCAAGGGCTTCGGCTCGGGGCCGCCATGGGCCGGGTGATAGGCGCGGTGGATGCGGCTGCGGGGGGGCTCGTTCAGCGGTGGCATGACGCATCCTCCACCATCCAGGCGCAGAGCCTGCCGAAATCGATCCCCTGATGCGCCGCCTGTTCGGGGACCAGCGAGGTCGGTGTCATGCCGGGCTGGGTGTTGGTCTCGAGCAGGATCAGCCCGGCAAGCCCCCTGCCCTCGTCCCAGCGGAAATCGGTGCGGCTCACCCCGCGACAGCCCAGCGCCACATGGGCGCGCAGGGCGTAGTCGAGACAGGCGTCGGCGATCTCCTGCGGGATGTCGGCAGGCACCACGTGGCGCGATCCGCCTTCCTTGTACTTGGCGTCGTAGTCATACCAGCCGGTGGTCAGGATATCGGTCACCGCCAGCGCCCCAGGATCGTTCTCTCCGGCGCCCATAACCGTGGTGGTCAGCTCACGGCCCGGCGCAAAGGCCTCGACCATCACCTCTTCCGGCATGTCGTCAGAGAGCTGCGGCGGGCCGTTGTTTTCCGCGTCGATCAGGTAGACGCCCACCGAAGAGCCTTCGTTGTTGGGTTTGACCACGTAGGGCGGGGGCAGAACGTGACGCTGGCGCACCTCGGCGGCGGTGGCGATCACGCTGTCGACCACCGGCAGCCCGGCGGCGCGATAGACCTCTTTCGAACGCTGCTTGTCCATCGCCAGCGCCGAGGCCAGCACGCCGGAATGGGTATAGGGCAGATGCAGCCACTCCAGCAGGCCCTGCACGCAGCCATCTTCGCCCCAACGGCCGTGCAGCGCGTTGAAGACAACGTCGGGCTGCGCCTCGGCGAGCCGCGCGGCCAGATCCGGCCCGGCATCTATTTCAACGACTTCAAAGCCTTCGCTCCTGAGCGCCTTGGCGCATTCGCGCCCGGAAGACAGTGACACTTCGCGCTCGGCAGAAGGGCCACCCATCAACACCGCTACTCGGGAGCCTGCCCTGCTCGACATGCCCACTCGTGCCTCAACTTGTCTGGACCTGCCCGGTCCTCGTTTGTTTTGCGCCGTTTCGGCGCGTTTTTATGATGAACCTGCCGGTTCTTGCCTCAGCCGCCCCGACCCCTGTCGGGATTCGGTACTCTGGGCGGGCCGTTTCGGCCTTGGCGGATCAGGCTTTTTCGCCGACCCGCATGATTTCCCAGTGTAGCTCTATTCCACTGGTTTGAAAAACCCTTTTTCGCACTTCCTCGCCCAGCGTTTCCAGATCCTGCGCCGTGGCCGCCCCGGTATTGATCAGAAAGTTGGAATGTTTTTCGCTCATCTGCGCCCCGCCGATGCTGAAACCGCGCAGCCCGGCGTCGTCGATCAGCTTCCAGGCCTTGAGATCATGGGTGTCGTCCGCCTTGCCGGTGCTGGAAAACCCGGCCGGATTGCGAAAGGTCGAGCCCGCCGTGCGATCCTTGGTGGGTTGCGAGGCGTCGCGTTTGGCCAGTTGATCGGCCATTTTCTGCGCAAGCGCCCCGGGTTCGCCCGGCGGGCCCTCGAATGTGGCGCCGGTGATCACCCAGCCGTCGGGCAGATCGGTCTGACGGTAGCGGAAATCCAGGTCGCGGGCAGTGAGAGTGACCTGCTCGCCCTGCCGCGTCACCGCCTGGGCCTCGACAAAATGATCCGCAATATAAGAGCCGTAGCAGCCGGCGTTCATCCGGACTGCGCCCCCGATGGCGCCCGGAATGGTGCGCAGGAAGGTCAGATCGACGCCGGCCTCGGCCGCCTTTTTCGCCACATGGGCATCAAGCGCCGCAGCGCCGGCGGTGACCCGGTTGCCCGCGACGGAAATGCCGTTGAAGCCGCGCCCCATGCGGATCACCACTGCGCGCAAGCCGCCGTCGCGGACAATCAGGTTCGACCCGACGCCCATCGGAAACACCGGCAGCCCCTCCGGGAGATCACGCAGGAAATCGGCCAGATCGGCGACATCGGCCGGCTGGAACAACCAGTCCGCCGGCCCGCCCACGCGCAGCCAGGTGAGATCGGCCAGCATCCGGCCTTCGGTCAGCCGCCCGCGCACCTGCGGCATGTGAAAATGGTCATCCATTGCCTGCCCCTTTGGGTTTTCCCCGTCATAAGACGGAACACGCGCCACGAAAAGGGGCGATCACCGGGCCATGCGCCCGCGCCACCAGGCGATCCCGCCGCCGATCCCCAGGCCCGCCATCGCCGGCGCCACCAGCAGCAGGACGATGAGAAAATAGCCCAGCGCATCCCAGCCCTGGCCGGCGCGGGCGAGCAGCATGAAATACACCCCGGCCGCCAGCGCCGCCACGATCAGCCCGAAAAAGGCAACGAACACCCGCTTTCGGATCAGAAGATAGCCGAGCAGCGCCGACACCAGGGCGACCCCGGCCACGAAGAGGATGATCCTGATCTGTGCCGGCTCCATGGGCGCGCCTTTCTGCGGGGGCTTGGCAGGACAGGCCCCAGCCTAGCAACGCCGGTCCGCCGCGGCAAACCCGGGCTGGTGTTACGACGCGCCGCGCCGCACCCGCCCCCGCATCCAGCGGGTGACGTAGACCAATGGCCAGCGCAGCACGCTCATGCCGGCCATCAGCACCAGGAGCCCGACCCAGGGGCCGTTCTGATAGGTCACATAGCCCAGCAGCGGCACGCCAACGGCAATCAGCCCATAGGCGCGGCGCCAGTGATTGTCGCGCGAGGGCATTGCCGCCAGAAGATTGGCCGCCAGCGCCCAGAGACAGGCCAGGATCAACGAGGTCGTCATGACGCCAGTTGCTTCGGCAGCGCATTGGCCCAGGCGGTGATCGTGCCGGCGCCGAGGCAGACCACGATGTCGCCCGGCCCGGCATTCGCGCGCACGAAATCGACCAGCGCCTCTTCTCCGACCAGCGCGGCGGCGTGGCGGTGGCCATGGCGGCGCAGCCCGGCCACCAGGTCATCGCGCGAGGCGCCGGGGATCGGATCTTCTCCGGCGGCAAAGACATCGGCGATCGCCACAACATCGGCCTCGTTGAAGCAGCCGCAGAAATCCTCGAACAGATCGGACAGCCGGGAATAGCGGTGCGGCTGGTGCACGGCAATCACCCGGCCGTCGCTGGCCTGCCGTGCCGCGCGCAGCACGGCGGCGATTTCCACCGGGTGGTGGCCGTAGTCGTCGATGATCGTCACGCCGTCGACTTCGCCCACTTTCGTGAACCGGCGGTTGACGCCACCGAAATTTGCCAGCGCCGCGCGGATCTCTTCGGTCTTCATGCCCAGGTGCCGGCAGACGGCAACCGCGCTCAGCGCATTAGAGACGTTGTGATCGCCCGGCATCGGCAAGGCGCAGCCCTCGATCATCAGCCCCTCGGCCTGAAGCGCGATGTCGAAATGTGCCACCCCGCCCGTGTAATGCAGGTTCACCGCGCGGACATCGGCCTGGGAGTTGAAGCCATAGGTCACCACCCGCCGGTCGGTGACCTTGCCCACCAGCCGCTGGACTTCTTCGTGATCGGTGCAACAGACGGCGAGGCCGTAAAACGGAATGTTCGACACGAAATCGAGAAAGCCCTGCCGCAACCGGTCGAAATCGCCCCAATGCTCCATGTGCTCGGGGTCGATATTGGTGACCACGCCGATGGTGGCCGGCAGGCGGTTGAAGGTGCCGTCGCTTTCGTCGGCCTCGACCACCATCCATTCGCCCTGCCCCATCCGCGCGTTCGAGCCATAGGCATGAATGATTCCGCCGTTGACCACCGTCGGATCGAAACCGCCGGCGACCATCAGCTCGGCCATCATCGTGGTGGTGGTGGTCTTGCCGTGGGTGCCGGCAATGGCGATGTTCGACCTGAGCCGCATCAGCTCGGCCAGCATCTCGGCCCGGCGCACCACCGGCAGGCCCTGGGCGCGGGCCTCGTCGAGCTCGGGGTTGCCCGGCTTGATCGCGGTTGAGATCACCACGACCTCGGCTTCGGCCAGGTTCTCGGCCGCCTGCCCCATGAAGATGCGCGCGCCGAGGCCCGCGAGCCGTTCGGTGATCTTCGAGCCTTTGAGGTCGCTGCCCTGCACCCGGTAGCCCAGATTGAGCAATACTTCGGCGATGCCCGACATGCCGATGCCGCCGATGCCGACAAAATGGATCGGCCCGACATCGGTAGGCAGTTTGGTGGCGGCGGCAGCGTTCATACGGGGTCCTTTCCGGGCTGTGGACTCTGGCCGCCGGCCAGCGTCTCGACCATCGCGGCCAATTCGCGGGCCGCATCGGGTTTGCCAAGCGCCAGGGCGGCCATCGCCATGCGGCGGGCCTCTTCCGGCTGGCGCAGAATGTCATGGATGGTGGCGGTCAGCGGCTCGACGTGCAGCTCGCCCTCGGACACCACCACCGCCGCGCCGGCCTCGGCCATGCCGCGCGCATTGGCGCTCTGGTGGTCGCCGGTGGCATGGGCATAGGGCACCAGAATCGCCGGCCGGCCGATCACCGTGAGATCGGCGATCGACGAGGCGCCGGCGCGGCTGATCACCAGCTGCGCCTCCGACATCCGCCGCGACACGTCCTGAAAGAACGGCTGCACATCGGCGTCGATATTGTGGTCTTCGTAGAATTTCGCAACGCGCTCATGGTCTTCGCCGCGCGCCTGATGGCTGACGCGGACGTTTTCCAGCACGTTCATCGGCAGGCCGGCAATCGCCGGCGGCACCACGTCCGACAGGATGCGCGCGCCCTGGCTTCCGCCCATCACCAGGATCGACATCGGATAGTCGCCGGGCGCGATATAGCTCGCCCCCGCGCGCTCGAGGATGGCGGCGCGCACCGGGTTTCCGCTGTGATGGCCCTCGACGCCCTCGGGCAGGTCGGTGGGCCAGGTGCCGCAGGCCATGGCATCGACGCGCTTGGCAAACAGCGTGTTGACCTTGCCGAGGATGCCGTTCTGCTCGTGGATCATCCGCGGCCGGCGCAGCAGGAAAGCCGCCGAGAGCGCCGGGATCGACGGATAGCCGCCAAAGCCCACCACCACGTCGGGCCGGTCGCGCAGCATGCCGAATACGGCGGAACAGACCCCGCCCAGAATACGCAGCGGCGCCAGCGCCTTGGCCGCAGGACCGCCCCGGGCAAAGGTGGCCGAGCTGATCTGATCGATCTCGACCGTATGGGGAAAGCCTTGGGTATAACGTGCCCCGCGCGCATCGGTCGAGAGCTTGACCCGCCAGCCGCGAGACAGCATCTCTTCCGCCAGCGACTGCGCCGGGAACATATGCCCGCCAGTGCCGCCGGCCGCGATCACGAGTAGCCTCTGCCGCTCCATCACTCCGAACCCCTATGCCATGCGGCGAAGCTCACCTGACGCGGCTCCGCAGGATGTCACCGATTTCGCCCTGCGGCCGGGTCCGGGTGAACGACAGCAACATGCCCACCGCAATGCCGGTGGCAATCAGCGACGAGCCGCCGTAGCTGACAAACGGCAGGGTCATGCCCTTGGCCGGGAGAAGCCGCACCGCGACACCCATGTTGATCATGGCCTGAACTCCGAACATGCAGGCAAGCCCCGTGCCGGCCAGCCGGATAAAGGGATCGCGCTCGCGCATCAACCGCAGCAGCGACGAAAGCACGATACCCGCATAGAGTGTGATGATCGCCAGCACAAGGACGAGCCCGTATTCCTCGGCCGCCACGGCGATGATGAAATCGGTATGCGCGTCGGGCAGCGACCATTTGACCTGGCCCTCGCCGACGCCGACGCCGACAAACCCGCCTTCGCGGATCGCATTTGTGGCATAGCCCAGCTGGGTGTTCGGATCGACATCGGCGGTCAGGAAACCGTCGATACGGCGGGCGAAATGTTCGGAATTCGAATAGGCCACGGTGCCGGCCAGCACCACCAGGAGCGCGATGCCC
The DNA here is from genome assembly GCF_028807375.1 of Marinovum sp. PR37. NCBI lineage: Bacteria > Pseudomonadati > Pseudomonadota > Alphaproteobacteria > Rhodobacterales > Roseobacteraceae > Marinovum > Marinovum sp. PR37. Next base: position 216,536 of record NZ_JARAML010000004.1, read on the forward strand.
ACCAGCAAGAGCATTGGCGCGCCGGCGACGAAATACATCACCCCCCAGCCGAACAGCACCAGGCAGGCCTGGCCGAAGTCGGGTTGCAGCGCCAGCATCAGCACGATGGTCAGGCAGAGCCCGAAGGACCAGAGCCGCCCCGGCGGGCCGTTGATCTCCTGATTGGCGGCCAGCATCCAGGCGGCGGCAACCACGAACCCGGGCTTGAGGAATTCCGACGGCTGCACCGCCGCAAAGCCCAGGCTGTACCAGCGCACCGCCCCCTTGCCGAAATCGGTGCCGAACACCGGCAGCAGGGCCAGCGCGACAAAGGCCAGCGCAAAGCCCACCACCGCCAGCCGGCGCACCAGGACCGGCGTCATCATCGAGGTCAGCAGCATCGCCATCAGCGCCGCGCCGCCGAACACCGCCTGCCGGGTGACGTAGTGAAACGGCTCGAAGCCGTTCTTGGCCGCCAGCGGCGGCGAGGCCGCGAGGCCCAGCAGGATGCCGATGGTGAACAGGATCAGGATAAAGGACATCGACATCTTGTCGATCGTGCGCCACCACTTGGGGAGCACAGGCTCGACGTCCCTCACGGGAGCCGCGCCATAGACCATCTCAGTCATGGGAATCTGCCACTCAATCTGCCTCGGACGCCCCGTTGATCGGGGTCTGCGCCGAAGTTTACCGCAAACCCTTGGACAAGGCTAGGAAAAAGGCCCGCCCGCCAGCCCCCAGGGTGACGCCGCGGCGCCGGCCCTTGCGCTTGCCGGCGTTTCGGGGCACCGCTGGCGGATGGATGTCACCACCCTCATACTTGGCGCCGGCGCCGCCGGGCTGATGTGCGCGGCCCGGGCCGGCCCCGGCACGCTGCTCATCGATCACGCCCGCGCGCCGGGCGAAAAGATCCGCATCTCCGGCGGCGGCCGCTGCAATTTCACCAATCTGCACACCGGGCCCGAGAACTTTCTGTCGCAGAACCCGCATTTCTGCAAATCCGCGCTGAAACGCTACAGCCAGTGGGATTTCATCGAGCTGGTCGACCGCCACGGCATCGCCTGGCATGAAAAGACCCTGGGCCAGCTGTTCTGCGACGGCAAATCTACCCAGATCGTCGAGATGCTGCTGGCCGAGATGCGCGCCGCCGGGGCCGAGCTCTGGCTCGGCACCAGCGTCATCGGGGTCCGCCACGACGGCAGCCGCTTCTCGGTCGTGCTCGAGCGGGACGGGCAGCGCACAGCGGTCACCGCCCGCAACCTGGTGCTGGCCAGCGGCGGCAAGTCGATCCCCAAGATGGGCGCCACCGGGCTGGCCTATGACCTCGCCCGGCAATTCGGGCTAGCGGTGACCGAGACCCGCCCCGCCCTGGTGCCGCTGACCTTCTCCGACCAGCGCTTCGCGCCGCTCTCCGGTGTCTCGCTGCCGGTCACGGCCACCGCCAATGGCACCGGATTCGACGAGGCGCTGCTCTTTACCCACCGCGGCCTCTCCGGGCCGGCGATCCTGCAAGCCTCCTCCTTCTGGCGCGAAGGCGACGAGATTTCCCTGCGCCTCGCCCCGCCCGGGCTCTACGAGGATCTGCGCGCCGCCCGGCAAGCGGCCGGCCGGGTCAACCTCACCACCGCCCTGGCGCGCCACCTGCCGGCGCGGCTGGTCGATCACCTCGCCGCCCCGCTGGGCCTCGCCGGCAACCTCGCCGATCAATCCGACAGCCGCCTGCGCGCGCTCTGCGCCACGCTCGCGGACTGGCGCCAAAGGCCCACCGGCTCCGAAGGCTATCGCACCGCCGAGGTCACCCTGGGCGGCATCGACACAGACGGGCTCAATTCGCGCGACATGCAGGCCAAGGCCCTGCCGGGCCTCTATGCCATCGGCGAGGCGGTGGATGTGACCGGCTGGCTCGGCGGCTACAATTTCCAATGGGCCTGGGCCTCGGGCCATGCGGCGGGCACGGCGATCGCGGCTCAGGGCTGACCCCGCGCGGGGCTGGAATATTTACACCGCCGCCACATATCCGTTACACAGCCGCCACCCTGAACGGAGCGCCGGATGGCCCCTATCGAATATCCGCCCCTGAAGCCCGGCAATTTCCTTCGCGCGCTCGAAGCCAAGGTGCCGCAGAAATTCGTCCGCGACATCCTCAACCGCCTGCGCTTCCGCGACCAGGCGCCGCTCTCGGACGCGGCGCTCTTCGTGCCGCTGCAAGACGTGCATGCCGCCTATGCCCCCGACCCCGGCAAGGGCGCGCCCGAGTTCCGCCGCCGCCACAGCGGGCTGGTCCGCGGCGGCGATTGGGACCTGTCGATCAAACCGCTGGAAGACTCCTTCAAACACATCGCCTGCCGGCTGCATTTCCTCGAGGGCAAACCCTGGGAAGACACCGGCGTCTACGAGCGCCACCTGCAAAACATCGCCAAACGCGGCGAATCCGACGGCTGCCGCACGCTCGAGGACCTCAAGCGGCGCTACGCCGGCATCGACCGGCTGTACGAAGAGGTCAGCCGCAGCGGCCGGTTGCGGCCGCGCTCGGAAGTGCCGGGATATTTCCGCCGCGAGCACGGCGGCATCTTCGTCCATATCGATCGCAACGGCCGCGCCCTGCGCCGCGGCGGCGGCGAACACCGCTACGCCATCGCCCGCATCCTCGACCTGCCGGAAATCCCGGTGCAGCCCGGCGTGATCCATATCGACGCCCTGCGGCACGGCCATCTCGACCGGCTGCGGCAGTCGATCCACGATTGAGCCGGGGATCTTCCCGCAGCTTTCCTTTTGCCGAAAGTACCGCGGGGGAGTCGCCGCAAGGCGACGGGGGCAGCGCCCCCTGCCCCCTTCGAACCTACACGGTGCCGTCTCTGAGACCGCGCCCCTTAGGTTCGAAACCCCGCCGGTAGACGCTGCAATCAACGGCCGGGCAGCGCCCCCTGCACCCTATGCCTGCGGCAACCGCGCCAGCACGTTCTGGGTGAAATCCACCCCGCGCTGCTCGAAATTGTCGTATTGGTCGAAACTCGCCGCCGCCGGCGCCAGGAGCACCGTCTCGCCGGGCTGCGCCTCGGCCATGGCGCGTTCCACCGCGGTCGACATCTCGGTGCAGACCTCGGCGTCGATCCCGGGCAACCCGAGGGCAAAGCCCGCCGCCTCGCGGCCGATGACATAGGCCTTGGCCACATTGGCCAGCCCCGGCGCCAGCCCCTCGAGCCCGCCGTCCTTCTGCAAGCCGCCGCAGATCCAGCGGATGTTGCGGAAGGCGCTGAGCGCCTTGGCCGCGCTGTCGACATTGGTGGCCTTGCTGTCGTTGACATAGGCCACGCCGCCGGCCTCGGCGATCAGCTGCGACCGGTGCGGCAGGCCGGCGAAACTGTGAAAGGCCTGTTCGATCACCCGCGGCGCCAGCCCCAATGTGCGGCAGACCGCATAGGCGGCGCAGGCGTTCTGATGGTTGTGCGCCCCCGGCAGCCCCTTGATCTCGCGCAGGTCGATCGACCCGGCCTGGCGCCCCTTGCGATATTCCGAGAGAAACCCCTTGCGGGCAAAGACATGCCAGCCCGGACCGCCAAGCTTGCCGGCCACCGAGACCCGGATCACCCGGTCATCGCCCGGCCCCTCGCTGAGCTGACCGGCGAGGAACCGTCCCTCGGGTTCGTCCACCCCCACCACCGCGCGATCCGGCCCGCCCTCGGCAAAGAGCCGGCGCTTGGCGGCGAAATATCCGCCCATGCCGCCGTGCCGGTCGAGATGGTCGGGACTGAGATTGGTGAAGACCGCGACATCCGGTGTCAACGCCCTTGCGAGCTCGGTCTGATAGCTCGACAGCTCCAGCACCACCACGCCGCCATCCCCCGGCGGATCGATATCGAGCACGCCACGGCCGATATTGCCGGCCAGCTGCGCGGCGCGGCCCGAGGCCTCGAGAACGTGGTGGATCAGCGCCGATGTGGTGGATTTGCCGTTCGAGCCGGTCACCGCCACCACCCGCGGCAGGGTGTCATGCGCCTCCCAGCCGGCATGGGCCAGCGCGCGAAAGAACAACCCGATGTCATTGTCGACCGGCACACCGGCCGCCTGCGCTGCCACCACCACCGGGTTGGGCGCCGGGTAGAGATGCGGGATGCCCGGCGAGACGATCAACCTTGCGATGTCGTCGAAGGCGCCTCCTTCCCTCAGGTCGACGACCTCGAAGCCCTGGTCCGCGGCCCGGTCGCGGGCCTCCGGGTTGTCATCCCAGCAGACCGGGATCGCGCCGCCCTGGCGCAGGGCGCGGGCGGCGGAGAGGCCGGAGCGGCCGAGGCCGAGAATTGCGACGCGGGCGTTTTCGAAACCGGGTACTGGGATCATTGCGGTGGTTCCTTCGACATCGGGCGGACCGGGGGCCAGCCCCCGGACCCCTGCGGTATTTGCAGCAAGAGGAAGGGACGAGACGCGCCGAGGGGCGCCGTCAGCGCACCTTGAGCGTGGCCAGGCCGATGATCGCGAGGATCAGCGAGATGATCCAGAAGCGGATCACGATGGTCGGTTCAGCCCAGCCCTTCTTTTCGTAATGGTGATGGATCGGCGCCATCAGGAAGACCCGTTTGCCGGTGCGCTTGAAATAGAGCACCTGGATGATGACCGAGAGCGCCTCGACCACGAAGAGCCCGCCGACCACGCCGAGCACGATCTCGTGTTTGGTGGCCACCGCGATGGCCCCGAGCGCGCCGCCGAGCGCGAGGCTGCCGGTGTCACCCATGAAGACCGCCGCCGGCGGGGCATTGTACCACAGGAAGCCCAGGCCGCCGCCGAAGAGCCCGGCGGTGAAGATCAGGATCTCGCCGGTGCCGGGCACGTAGTGCACGTCAAGATATTCGGTGAAGTCGACCCGGCCCACCGCATAGGCAATGACGCCGAGGGTGCCGGCGGCGATCATCACCGGCATGATCGCCAGCCCGTCGAGCCCGTCGGTCAGGTTCACCGCATTGGCGGCGCCGACGATGACGAACATGGCAAAGGGCAGGAACAGCCAGCCGAGGTTGAGCAGCGTGTCCTTGAGCACTGGCAGCGCGAGACGGAATTGCAGCTCGTCGGGGTGATAGATCGCCGCCCAATAGGCGGCGATGCCGGCGATCACGAAGCCGAGCAACAGCCGCACCCGGCCCGGCACCCCCTTGGTGTTCTGTTTCGAGACCTTGGCGTAATCATCGGCAAAGCCGATCAGGCCGAAGGCCAGGGTCACGAAGAGCACCATCAGCACGTAAGGATTGTCGAGCCGCGCCCAGAGCAGCGTTGCGGTCAGCAGCGCGCTGAGGATCAGCAGCCCGCCCATGGTCGGCGTGCCGGCCTTGGCGACATGACCTTCTGGGCCGTCGTCGCGGATCGGCTGGCCCTTGCCCTGGCTGCGCCGCAGCACGTTGATCAGCGGCTTGCCGAAGATGAAGCCGAAGATCAGCGCCGTCATGAAGGCCCCGCCTGCCCGAAAGGTGATGTAGCGGAAAAGATTGAAAAAATCCCCGCCATCGGACAAAGCTGTCAACCAGTAGAGCATCTCATGCCCCTTCCCTACCACTTATTGTGGGGCGCCATGGCCCATTTTGCGGATCGCGTCAACCAGCGCCGACAGGCCGGTGGCTTTCGATCCCTTGACGAGCAAGACATCGCCCGCGCGCAGATCCCGGCGGACGTCGGACAGGATATCGGCGACCGTCGGTTGCCACTTGCCGCGTTTCTCGACCGGCAGCGCCTGCCAGAGGTTTTTGCTCAGCGGGCCGACGCAGAACACCCGGTCGATCTCGTCCATCGCCGGCAGACCGGCCAGCGCCGCATGCAGTTCGGGCGCGGTGTCGCCCAATTCGGCCATATCGCCGAGACAGGCGATGCGGCGGCCGCGTTCGCCGGCCGGTGTCGCGGCCAGCACCGCCAGGGCGGCCTCCATCGAGGCCGGGTTGGCATTGTAGCTGTCGTCGATCACTTCCAGCGCCCTGGAAGGATCGACGGGATCGAGGGCGATGGTCTGGCGCGCGCCCCGGCCGGTGACCGGCGCCCAGCGGGACAGGGCGGCGGCGGCCAGCGCCGGGTCGAGGCCCAGCGCATCTCCTACGGCGAGCACGCCCAGCCCGTTCATCGCGAAATGCCGCCCCGTGGCGGCGATCTTGAAATGCAGATCCTCGTGGCGCACCCGGGCCCGGGCGACGGTGACGCCATGCGCCATCTCGACATGCGCCAGCCGATACTGCGCGCGCGGCGTTTCGCCAAAGCCGATGTAGCGCGCGCCGGTCGCACGCGCGGCCGCGCGCAAGATCGCGGCGGTCTCGATCTCGGCGTTGAACACCGCGGTGCCGCCCGCGACGAGGCCCGCCAGGATGCTGGCCTTTTCCTCGGCGATGCCCTCGATGGCACCAAAGGCCTCGAGATGCGCCGGTGCGACGGTGGTGATCATCGCCACATGCGGCCGCGCGATGCCCGCCAGTGGGGCGATTTCGCCGGGGTGGTTCATGCCGATCTCGATCACCGAGAAGGCGCTGTCGCGCGGCATCCGGGCCAGGGTCAGCGGCACGCCCCAATGGTTGTTGTAGCTGGCCACCGAGGCATGGGTGGGGCCGAAGGCCGCGAGCGTCTGGCGCAGCATTTCCTTGGTCGAGGTCTTGCCGACCGAGCCGGTTACGGCGACGACCTGCGCCTCTGTCCGGTCGCGGCCGGCGCGGCCGAGCGCTTCGAGCGCCGGCATGATGGCCTCGACGATGAGCAGCGGCGCAGCTTCGCTCACCCCCTCCGGCACATGGGTGACAACCGCGGCTGCGGCGCCTTTCTCCAGCGCCTGGGCGACAAAATCATGACCGTCGCGGGCGGCCTTCAGCGCGACAAAGAGATCGCCGGGTTGCAGTGTGCGGGTGTCGATCGAGACGCCGCTGGCCTGCCAGCCCGTCGTGTTGCGCCCGCCGGTGGCGGCGGCGGCCTCTTCGGCCGTCCAGAGGCTCACGGGTTGACCCCGTCAAGCGCCGAGACCGCGACGCTGGCCTGTTCGACATCGTCGAAGGGATAGGTGGTGTCGCCCACAACCTGGCCGCTTTCGTGGCCCTTGCCGCAGATCAGCAGCGCATCGCCGGGCGAAAGCATGTCGACGCCGCGCAGGATGGCTTCGGCGCGGTCGGCCACTTCGATCGCCTCGGGGCCGGCGCCTTCGATCACCGCGGCGCGGATCGCGGCCGGGTCTTCGGTGCGGGGATTGTCGTCGGTGACGATGACGATATCGGCATTGTCGCGCGCGGCCTGGCCCATCAGCGGGCGTTTGGCGGTGTCACGGTCGCCACCGGCGCCGACAATGGCGATCAGCCGACCCATGACATGCGGGCGCAGCGCCGAGAGCGCGGTTTTTACGGCGTCCGGGGTATGGGCGTAATCGACGAAGGTGGCGGCCCCGTTGGCGCGGGTGGCGGCAAGCTGCATGCGGCCGCGCACGGTGCCGAGCTCGCCCAGGGCCTCGAAGACCCGGGCCGGGCTCTCGCCGGCGGCGATCACCAGCCCGGCGGCCAAGAGCACATTGGCGGCCTGGAAGCCGCCGATCAGCTTGAGCCGCGTCTGATAGGCCTGGCCCAGCCATTCGAACCGCAGATCCTGGCCGGTGGCATCGAACCGCTGCGCCACCAGTCGCAGGTCGCGGCCCTGGCCCTGCCCCACGGTCAGGACCGATTGGCCGCGCGCGGCGCAGACCGGCTCGAGATCGGCGACCCGGGGGTCGTCCATGTTGAGAACGGCAGTGCCATCCTCGGGCAGAACGCGCAGGAAAAGCCCGGCCTTGGCCTCGAAATAGGCCTCGAACGTGTGATGATAGTCGAGATGATCCTGAGTGAAATTGGTGAAACCGGCGGCCTGAAGATGCACGCCGTCGAGCCGCCGCTGCGCCAGGCCATGCGACGAGGCCTCCATTGCCGCATGGGTGATGCCGTTTTCCGCCGCTGCCGCGAGGGTGCGGTGCAGCGTCACCGGTTCTGGTGTGGTATGGGCAAGTGGCGCCTCCCAGGCGCCTTCGACGCCGGTGGTGCCGAGATTGACCGCCGGCAGGTCGAGCGCCATCCAGATCTGGCGGCAGAAGGTCGAGACCGAGGTCTTGCCGTTGGTGCCGGTCACCGCCACCATGACCTCTGGCTGGGCGCCGAACCAGAGCGCCGAGGTATAGGCCAGAACCTGGCGCGGGTCTTCGGCGACGATCAGCGCGACATGGCTTGCGTCGAGCACCTCGGCGGCAATCCGCGCACCTTCGGCATCGGTGAGCACCGCGCCCGCGCCCATGCGCAGGGCATATTGAATGAACTCCGCGCCATGCACCCGCGCGCCGGGCAGCGCGGCAAAGAGGAAGCCCTCTTCGACCTCGCGGCTGTCGACCGTGATGCCGGTAATCGTGGCATCGGCGCCCCCCCGGGCGCTGAGGCCCAGATCGGCAAGCGTTTTGGTTCTGCTCATGAAGGACCCCGTCACTGACTGGTGAGCGTTATACCAGCCAGCGTCTCGGGTTCAATCGTGGGTCTGAGCCCCAGCAGCGGTGCCAGTCGTTCGATCATCTCGGCGGCCACCGGCACGGCGGTCCAGCCGGCGGTGCGGCGCAACTCGCCGGCGGCGTGGATCTCGGGCTCGTCCAGCGTCACCACCAGCACGTATTTCGGATCGTGGATCGGAAAGATCGAGGCGAAGGTGGCGATCACCTTGTCCTTGTAATAGCCGCCCTTGGGCTTGGGCTTGTCAGCGGTGCCGGTCTTGCCGCCCACCGCATAGCCCTTGACCTCGCCAAAACTCGCGGTGCCCTCCTTGTGGCTGACCACCAGCCGCAGCATGGCGCGCGCGGCCGCGGCGGCGCTTTCCGACATCACCCGGTCGCCCAGCTTGGGGCCGGTCTGGCGCAGCAATGTCGGCGCGACCATGCGCCCGCCATTTGCCACGGCGGCATAGGCGGTGGCCAGATGCAGGGGCGACACCGACAGCCCGTGGCCATAAGAGATCGTCATGGTGCTGAGTTCGGACCAGTTCGGCGGCAGCAGCGGCTTGGCGTGTTTGGCCTCCTGCAACTCGACCGGGGTGACGTCGAAAAAGCCGAGCCGCTTCAGGAAATCCTGCTGGCGCGGTGTGCCGATCTTCTGGGCCAGCCGCGCAGTGCCGATGTTGGAGGATTTGACGATCACCTTGGTGACCGACAACTCCTTGCCGTAATTGTTGAAATCGCGGATGCGAAACCGCCCCCAGGTGAGCGGGCCACGGATGTCGACCATCGAGTCGGGCCCGACGATCCCAAGGTCCATCGCCTGCGCCGCGGCAAAGATCTTGAAGGTCGACCCCAACTCGTAGACCCCCTGCACCGCCCGGTTGAACAGCGGGCTGATCGAAGGATCATCCCCAAGCGCCGGCAGCGGCCGGTCGTTCGGATCGAAGTCCGGCAGGCTGGCCAGCGAGAGGATCTCGCCATTGCTGGCGTCCATCAGAATGGCGGTCGCGCCCTTGGCGCCCATGATCTTCATACCGCCGTAAAGCACCTTTTCGGCCGCCGCCTGTAGCGTCAGATCGATGGACAGTTCCAGCGGCGCGCCCTCGCGTGCCGGATCGCGCAGCAACTTGTCTTCGAACTTCTCGATGCCGGCGGTGCCCAGCACCTCGGCGGAATGCACACCCTCGCGGCCGAAGCCGTAGCCGCCCAGCACATGCGCGGCCACCGCGCCGTTGGGATAGAGCCGCATCTCGCGCGGGCCGAACAGCAGCCCGGGTTCGCCGATGTCATGCACCGCCTGCTTCTGCTCGGGGCTCAGCTTTTTGCGAATCCACATGAATTTTCGTTCGGAGGTGAACCGCTTCTTGAGGTCGGCGACGTCGATCTCGGGGAAAATCTTGCCCAGTTCCTCGGCCGCGCGCAGCGGATCGATCATCTGCTGCGGATGGGCATAGAGCGAATAGACCTCCATGTTTGTCGCCAGAATGCGGCCCCTGCGGTCGACGATATCGGCGCGCTGGCCGATGATCGACGCGCCATTGGTGGCGGCTCGCGGCTCGGTCGCCTCGGAGGCGGCCAGCCCGCCCATGCGCACGGCGATCACCAGGAAGGCGCAGAAATACATGATACCCAGCAACAACAGCCGCTGCTCGGCGCGCAACCGGAGCCGGTCGCGAATCTCTTCGTGGCGCAGCCGCAGGTTCTCGCGTTCGATGGCATCGGGGTTTTCGCCCTTTTGTCGGGCGTCGAGGATGCGCGCCAAGGGGCGCAGCGGTGTGCGGATCATGGCTCTTGCTCTTGCTCTGCGCCTTGCGAGGAGGTGACAACGGAATTGGTGATCGGCGCGAAATCGTCGAACACCGGCGCCGGAAAGGCCACCTGATCGACATTGCCGAAATGCCGCGGCCGCAGCGGCAGCAGGCCGAGGCGGTCAAAGTTCAGCTCGGCCAGATCGCGCAACCTGTCGGGCCGGTTGAGATAGGCCCATTCCGCACGCAACACCGAAAGTCGGACCCGGGCCGCACCGATCTCGCTCTGAAGCTTGGCCGTCTTTTCAATGGCTTCCTGCGTTTCGTAGTTCTCGTGGTAGGCCCAGAAGGCCAGCCCGATCACCGTCAGCGCTGTCATCACATACAGAACGGAGCGCATTACCTTGTCCTCTTGAGTTGCGGCATGGCGATGGATTTGGCGTCGATCTCCCCGGCCGGCACTTCGGTGCGCCGGGCCACCCGCAGCCGCGCCGAACGCGAGCGCGGGTTCTCGGCCAGTTCCTGCTTGTCGGGGCCGGCGGCCTTGCGGGTGACGATCTCGAACTGGGCCGGCACCGCCTCGACCTGCGGCGCGTATCGGTTGAAATTGCCAGAATGTCCGGCGCGGGCCTGAAGGAAGCGTTTGACCATCCGGTCCTCGATCGAATGAAAGGTCACCACCGCCAGCAGGCCGCCCGGCCGCAGCACCCGTTCTGCGGCCATCAGCCCTTCGAACAGCTCGGTATATTCGTCGTTCACCGCAATCCGCAGTGCCTGGAACGAGCGCGTTGCGGGATGGCTCTGCCCCGGCTTGGCGCGCGGCAGCGAACGTTCGATCACCCCGGCCAGTTGCAGCGTGGTTTCAAACGGCGCTTCGGTGCGGGCCTTGACGATGTTCCTGGCGATCCGGCGCGAGGCACGTTCCTCGCCGAAGACATAGAGGATCTCGGCCAAGTCCTGCTCGGTGGCGGAATTGACCAGATCGGCGGCGCTGGGGCCGTCCTGGCTCATCCGCATGTCGAGCGGGCCGTCCTTCATGAAGGAAAAGCCGCGTTCGGCCCGGTCAAGCTGCATCGAGGAGACCCCGAGATCGAGCACCACGCCGTCCACCTGATCGGCAACCTCGTCCATCTTGGAAAAGACCGTCTGTTCCGGGCGGATGCGGGCGCCGTAGCCGGCCATCCAGTCGGCCGCCAGCTCAAAGGCCAGCGGGTCGCGGTCGATCGCCACGACCTCATCAGCGCCGGCGTCAAGCAGGGCGCGGGTATACCCCCCGGCCCCGAAGGTGCCGTCGATCCAGGTGCCCGCCACCGGCGAGACCGCCGCGATCAGCGGTCGGATCAGAACGGGGATATGCGGGGCCGCGGGGGGTGTGACAGCAGCGGCGGCCATGGCTCAGGCTCCCTCTGCCGGTCCATCGAGGAAGGACAGCGGGTCAAAATCCTCGGGCAGCTCGTCGAGCCACTCTTCGGTCTTGGCCAGCTCTTCCTTCTCGTAGGTGTCCGGGTGCCAGATTTGAAAGGTGTCACCTGCGGCGATGAAAAAAGCCTCTTTTTCCAGTCCGATCTTGTCCCGCAGCTTGGCGGGCAGGACCAGGCGGCCGGTCTCGTCGACGTTGGTGGGATAGGATTGGCCGTGAAACAGCCGTTGCAGCATCTTGCGCTGCATCGACCCGCGCGGCATGGCATCGATCTTGGCGTCGACCTCGTCGATCGCCTCCATCGTGTAACATTCGAGGTAGTTGCGCCGGTGATCGCCGTAGACAATCACGAGCTCGGGGTTTTCGCCGGATTTCCAATTCGGATCAGCAGCTTCCAGCACACGGCGAAACAGGGCCGGGATCGACACCCTGCCCTTTGTATCCACCTTGTGGCGGCTTTCGCCTCTGAACCTGCGGCTCACTGTCCTGCCGTCCTTTGCCCGCGCCCCCGCGAAACCCCCCATGTCTTGGATGTAAAAACGGCGGATTGATCTGCTGCCACTGATCAACCCGCCGCCTGTCCCGCTCTTGCGGGATGTCCAGCTGCGCGCGCCACCTGGGGGGATGTCTGCTCGCCCGCGCGCCGGATCTCTGTTTCACGATGAAAGGCGGATGCCTGTATGAAACCTGTTTTTGCTTTTGTTCGGAGTTGGTTGCGGGGTCGTTTGCTGCCCCTATCTCCGTCCCTCATCGTGGTATAAGGGATGCCATGGGAAATTATGGAAATCAACAGGCAAAATTGGGAAAGACCCACATCATATTGTCCACACCCCCTGTGGAAAACAACATCTTGGGGTAAAATTGATACTGTTTTTGGAATTTATAGCGGAAGCGGCTTTTTGCTCATACCATATATAGTAATTGAGGCGCTGTGGCTTTTTTCCCACGAAATCCCGGAATTTTCGGGGCAGCGCCGTGATTTACCCGTTTCCCCAAATTCCGCCGCGCCTGCTTTTGCGGATTTTGGCAATTCCGGCGCTGTGACTCACACACGAATCACGGAATCGAGAGCCAATTCTTGATTCTGTCGCCGCACCGGATTGGGCCGGTGCCATGAATTCCCATCCATCCCACGATTTCCCGTATGTCCCTTGGTTTCCCGGCGCGGTCCTGATTTCCCGCCGGGGCCGCGCCCGCCCGCCAGGGCCATTCAGGCCCTCTGCGGCCATGGATTCCCAAAAAGGCGCCGGCGTGGCCGCCATGCCGCACCTGAAGCCGCGTGACGGGGCGTGCGAATTGCCGTCTTGCCAGGCTGAGCCGGCACAATTAGACGAAGCCTGTCTTGGTTCGGGCCTCGCAAGGGGTTCGTGAAAAGGGAACGCGGTGCAAAGCCGCGACTGCCCCCGCAACTGTGAGCGGCGAGCACCTTCGGAAACTGCCACTGTGGCCACCGGCCGCGGGAAGGCCCGGCGGATGCAACGACCCGCGAAGTCAGGAGACCTGCCAGGAGCTCACCCTATCCCGACGCGGGGCGCGTCACGGATAACGGCAACCCCGTCGCGGTGACTTCACTGAAACGGTGGGCGCTGTTCCCTCCGAAACGTCAATCGGCCCGACCGGCCTTCGAGGGATACAAAATGACCCGCTCCACCCTGATGACCAGCGCCGCGCTCTCCGCGCTCTGTGCCACCCCTGCTCTTGCCCAGGACGACGCCTATGATCTCGGCGTGCTGATCCTTTCGGCCGGGCTCGAGGCGGCACCCGCCGACGAGACCGGGGTTTCCGCCGCCGTGATCACCGAGGACGACCTGGAGGCCACCGGCGAGACCCGAGTGATCGATTTTCTCGCCCGCCAGCCCGGCGTGACGATCCGCGCCACCGGCCCGCTGGGCACCTCTGCCGGGGTCTCGATTCGCGGCGTCGGGCAGAACAACATCCAGGTACGCGTCGATGGTATCGACGTATCCGATCCGAGCGGCACCCAGGTGGCCTTTGATTTCGGCGGGCTGATGACGTCGGACATCTCGCGCATCGAGATCCTGCGCGGCGCGCAATCGGCGCTTTATGGCTCCGAGGCGCTTGGCGGGGTGATCAACATCACCACCAAAACCGCCGACAAGGACGGGTTCGGCGTGCAGATCGCCTCGGAATACGGCAGCTACGAAACCCTGCGCAGCGCCGTGACCCTGACCACGGCCGGCGATGGCTACGACAGCGCGCTGACCTTTTCTCACGCCCGCTCGGACGGATTTTCCGCCGCCGACGAAAACGACGGCAATGACGAGGAAGACGGCTTTTCGGCCACCCGGCTGAGCTTTGCCGGCTCTTACGAACTGGGCTCGCCCGATCTGGTGATGCATCTGTCGTTCTTCGACGAGCGCTCGGACTATGAATATGACGAGGCCTCGGGCGGCGTGGTATCTGACGGCAGCCCCGACGAGCTGACGGTCAAGAAACAGAACGGCGCCCGCATCGGCTTTGATTTCGTCACCGGCGCGGTGGATCATTCGGTCTCGGCCGCCTGGTTCCGCATCGACCGCACGCTGACAGGCACCTCGGCCAGCTTTGGCGGCATCTCCGACGACCGCTTCGACTATACCGGCACCCGGATGGAATACCGCTACCAGGGCGGCGTCGATCTTGGCGCCACCGCGCGGCTGGCCTTTGGCGCCGATCACACGATCGAGGAATTCGACACCGCCGTGGCGCTGGACCACACGATTTTCGGCCTCTTTGTCGACGGACAGAGCCAGGACACCACCGTCAACGGCACCTTTGCCGAACTGACCTGGGCACCGAACGAGATGTGGAACCTCTCGGCCGCGCTGCGCCATGACGTGCATTCCGAATTTGGCGGCCATACCACCGGCCGTCTCTCGGCCGTCTATCGCCCGATGGATGACCTGATCTTCCGCGCCAATGCCGCCACCGGCTTCCGCGCGCCTTCGGGCTACGAGCTTTACGACGGCTTTGCCGGCAACCCCGATCTCGATCCCGAAACCTCGAAGAGCTTTGATCTGGGCGTCGAGAAGCGCTACGGCGAGACCGCCTTTGTCCGCGCCACCGCCTTCCATGTCGAAGCCGAGGACATCATCGACTATTCTTTCACCACCTTCGGTTACGTGCAGGCCGAGGGCACTTCGACCCGGCAGGGGCTGGAGCTGGCCTTTGGCGGCGCGCTGCGCGAGGGGCTGCGGTTTGACGGCTCCTATACCTGGACCGACAGCTTTTCCGACGCCGATCTCGACAGTTCGAGCTGGTCGGCCTTTGTGCCCGGCCAACAGGCCTCGGCCTCCGTGACCGCGGATCTGGGGCAACGCGCCTCGCTCAATGTCACCGGGCTCTGGGCCGGCAACCGGGCCGACGATCTGGACGATTACGGCGTGGTGAATTCCACCCTGACCTATGAGATCATGGAGGATGCCGAAGTCTATCTGCGGATCGAGAACATCTTTGACGAGGAATACCAGACCGCGCCGGGCTATGGCCAATCGGATCGCGCCGCGTATTTCGGGGTCCGTGCGTCTCTGTAAGGCACTCCTGCTCGCCGCCGCGCTGATCGGTGCGGCGGCCGAGGCGCAGGAGGCGCCGCGAAGGGTTGTCTCGATCAACCTCTGCACCGACCAGCTTGCCATGATGCTGGCCGCGCCGGGCCAGCTACATTCGGTCTCTTTCGTGGCGCTCGACCGGCGCGCCTCCTCGATGGCCGATGCGGCGCAGGACTATGTCATCAACCATGGCCGCGCCGAAGAAATCTATCTCATGCAGCCCGACCTGGTTCTGGCCGGGCGGTATACCGCACGGGCCTCGGTCGAAGCGCTGGAAAATCTCGGCATTCCGGTCGCCACCTTCGACATCGTCACCTCCATGGCGGGCGTGCGGCGCGCGGTGCTCGAGATGGGCGAAGCGCTGGGCCGGCAGGCGGCCGCGCGCGACATGGTGGCCGATTTCGACAGCCGCCTCGCCGCCCTGCAAGCCGAGGTAACACGACGCCCTCGCGCGGCGCTTTATCATGCCAATGGTTTCACCTCGGGCCGCGCGTCGCTGGCGCATGAGATCCTGACCGCCGCCGGCTTCGAGAATATCGCCATCACCGCCGGTTACGAGACTGGCGGCAAGCTGCCGCTGGAAATCCTCGCGCTGGCGGCCCCCGAGGCGATCATCACCGGCCAGCCCTATCCCGGCACCAGCCGCGCCGAGCGGATCATGGATCACCCGGTCATCGAGGCCCTGCGCCGGGGCGCGCAGGGCGCGGCGGTGACCGATGCCGACTGGGTCTGCGGCACGCCGCATGTGCTGCGCGCCATCGAAGGGCTCGCGCCGCTGCGCCGGGCGCTGGAGGCCACGCGATGAGCCGGCTGATGCCACTTCTGACGCTGGGTGTCGCCGCGCTCTTCCTGGCCTCGCTGCTGATCGGGCCGGCGCCGGTCGGCGTCTTGGACAGTCTCTCGGCGCTGATCCTCGATGACGGCACGCCGATGACGCTGGTGATGCGCGAGATTCGCCTGCCGCGCGCGCTTCTGGCGGTGATCGTCGGCGCCTCGCTGGGCATGGCCGGGGCGGCGATGCAGGGCTATCTGCGCAACCCGCTGGCCGAACCGGGGCTGATTGGCGTCTCCGCCTCGGCCGCGCTCGGCGCGGTGATCGCGCTCCAGACCGGGCTGGCCGCCGCCTTCACCCTCGCACTGCCGCTGACCGCGCTCGGCACCGCGCTGCTCGGCGTGCTGCTTCTCCTGGCGCTGGCCGGGCCGCGCGGCGCCTCCTTGACTTTGATCCTGGCCGGGATCGCCATCTCGGCGCTCGCTGGGGCGCTTCTGTCACTGGTGCTGAACCTCTCGCCCAACCCCTTTGCCACCTCGGAAATCGTCTTCTGGATGATGGGCTCGCTGGCTGACAGGTCGATGACCCATGTCTGGCTGGCGCTGCCGCTTTCGGTGCTGGGCTGGCTCATGCTGGCGACGCTGGGCCGCGGTCTCGATGCCTTGACCCTTGGCGAAGACGCCGCCCAGGCGCTGGGCATCCGCCTGACCCGGCTGCGCCTGACGCTGGTGATCGCCACCGCCAGCGTCGTCGGCGCCGCCACGGCGGTGGCGGGCGCCATCGGCTTTGTCGGGCTGGTGGTGCCGCATATCCTCCGCCCGCTGGTCGGCGCGCGGCCGTCGCGGCTGTTGTTTGCCTCGGCGCTCGGAGGCGCCGTGCTGGTACTGGCGGCGGATATCGCGGTGCGGCTGATCCTGCCCGACCGCGATCTCAAGCTTGGTGTCGTCATGGCGCTGATCGGCGCGCCGCTGTTCCTGCACCTGATCTACAAGACCCGGAAGGAGTTCGCATGACCGCCCTTCTGGCTCTGCAAGACCTCTCGGTGCATCGCGGCAGCCGCCCGGTGGTCGATCATGTCTCGTTGCGGGTCGGCCCGGGCGAATGTGTCGGCCTGATCGGCCCCAACGGCGCTGGCAAGACCTCGCTGCTGCGTGCCGCGCTGGGCCTTCTGGCGCATCAGGGCCAAAGCAATATCGCCGATCTGCCGGCGCACGCCCGTGCCCGCCAGGCCGCCTGGATGCCGCAGAGCCGCGAGATCGCCTGGGGCATCGATGTCGAGGCGGTGATCGCATTGGGCCGCACCCCCTGGTTGCCGCGCGGCGGCCGGCTGCGCCCCGAAGACCGGGCGGCGGTGGACCGGGCAATCCGGCGGATGAAGCTCGAGAGCTTCCGCCATCGCCCCGCCAATCACCTTTCGGGCGGCGAACAGGCCCGCGTGCTGATCGCCCGCGCGCTGGCCCAGGAAACACCGCTGCTGATGGCGGACGAACCCATTGCCGGGCTCGACCCGGCAGCACAGATCACCACGATGGAGGTCTTTGGCCGGATTGCCGCCGAAGGCAAGGCCGTCGTGGTCTCGCTGCACGATCTCGGCCTCGCCGCGCGGCATTGCACCCGGCTCGTCATGCTGGACCGGGGCCGCGCCGTGGCCGACGGCGCCCCCGGCGCGGTGCTGACGCCGGAGCGGCTGGAAGAGGTCTTTGCCCTGCGCGCCTTTTACAGCCGCAGCGCCGATGGACCGATCTTTCAGCCGCTGGAAAGCCTCCGCTAGAGGTTGCCGGCCTCTCCTATCGGCACGCGCCCTTCAGACCAGCCCGCCGCGAATCATGCCTTGGGCCAGCTGCGCATAGGCCTCGGCCATCGGCCCGGTTCCCGCCGCCACCGGCGTTCCGCTGTCACCGGCCAGCCGCGTGTCGAGATCGATCGGAAGCTGCGCCAGCAGCGGCACGCCCATGTCGCTGGCCTCCTGCGCCGCGCCGCCATGGCCAAAGATATGCGCCTCGAAGCCGCAACTCGGGCAATGGAACAGCGACATGTTCTCGATCATTCCCAGGATCGGGGTCTTCAGGGTATGGAACATGTCCACCGCCTTGCGCGCATCCAGCAGCGCCACGTCCTGCGGCGTCGAGACGACGATGGCCCCCGACAGCTCGGAGCGTTGGCACAGCGTCAGCTGCACGTCACCGGTGCCCGGCGGCAGATCGACAAGCAGCACGTCAAGCTCGCCCCAAGCAACCTGCCCCAGCATCTGCTGCAACGCCCCCATCAGCATCGGACCGCGCCAGACCACCGCCTTGGCCGGATCGAGCATCAACCCGATCGACATCATGGTCACGCCATGCGCCACCAACGGTTCGATGATCTTGCCGTCGGGGCTGGCGGGGCGTTGCGACACGCCCATCATGCGCGGCTGTGATGGGCCGTAGATATCGGCGTCGAGCAGGCCCACCTTCTTGCCGGCGCGGGCCAGCGCCACGGCGAGATTCGACGAAACGGTGGATTTGCCCACCCCGCCCTTGCCCGAGGCGATGGCGATGATGCGCTTGACGCCCGCGGGTTTCATCGGGCCGGCCTGGGGCTTGGGATGGCCGCCGACCTTGAGGCTCGGCGGGGCCTTGGCCTCATGCGCGGTCAGCACCGCATGCACCTCGCGCACGCCGGAGATCGAAGCCACGGCCCGTTCGGTCGCGGCGCGCAGCGGCTCCATCTGGCGGGCCATCTCGGGCGAGGGCGCCTCGATCACATAGCGCACCACACCGTCCTCGATATTCAGCGCTCGAATCAAATCGCGCGAGATCAGGTCTCCGCCACCGGGAATCTCGAACCTAGCCAGCTCTTTTCGGATGATCTCTTCCATGATTTTCCTGCCCCAATCTGGGTCGCGGTGCCGCGTATCACCTCACAAAACCGCGATATTCAACCTATGCGAGTAAATTACGACTTTAGTCTTAAGGTCTACTCGCGTCTAAGCGCTTACACATGCAATTGCTGCATAGCAGCATTGATCGCACTTGGGATTGTGCGCACGCAGCATTCGACTACATTGATGTCAACGAAACGAACAGACACTGACGACAACAAAGGCGAAACGCCATGGCAGACATCACCACGAACACCCCCGTTCAGGCCGGACTGAACAAACGCTTCCAGGCTGCGCTCAAGTCCCTCACCGCACGTTATGCACAGTACCGCGTGTATCGGGAAACCATGAACGAGTTGCAAGGCCTGTCGAACCGCGAGCTCGCCGATCTCGGCCTGAGCCGCAGCGAAATCCGCCGCGTGGCCTATCACGCAGCCTATAACTGATACCGGATCAGAAGGCTCTCTCCTCCTCCCTGAGTCTTCTGTGTCTCAGCGGCGACATCTCTCCTCCTCCCTGATGTCGCCGCCTTTTACACCGGGCCGGCAAGCGGCCCAGACAGAATTCCCTGCCGCCCTCCTCCCAATAGCGGTCGGGAATACCAGGACCAAAGGCCCCTCCTCCCAATAGGCCCGCGGTCCGCTCCAGCCGGCGCTTCGTCTCCTCCCATTCAGGAGCGCTGGTGTTGAAAAGACGGCGGCACACCTCCCGTGCCGCCGTTCTTCCCCCCGGGGGCATGACAGTTTCAGGGCTCCGGCCCGCCGCCACGCCGGATGCGTGACGCCGGCAAAGACATAGAATTTCCCGCCGCTCTCCTCCCTTTGCGGTCGGGAATACCCGGACCGAAGGCTCCTCCTCCCAAATGGCCTGAGGTCCGACCGGCACTGACGCTTCGTCTCCTCCCATTCAGGAGCGTCGGTCAAAATAAGACGGCGGCACACCTCCCGTGCCGCCGTTCTTATTTTCGGGGTTCCTTTCCGGGGTCCGAAGTCACGCGCGCCCCCGTCGCCGCGCCCGGGCGCCACCGCGCCGCTCCGGCGCGATATTCGCCGTGACACAAGCCTCGTCCAGACACTTCAGAAACAGCGCCACCGCCCGACCCTGCCCGGCCTGCGGCCGGACCCGCACGGCCGCGGCCGCCGCCGCGGCCGAAACCGGCACCCCGGGTGGCAGCGACAGCACCCAGCGGACAAAACCGGCGCGCGCCGCGGCCTCGGGCGCGGTCCCCGTCTCGGCATGGCGCAGATCGGCAAGAATACGGGCCAGCATCATGCTGCGGCCCTCCCGTTTGCTGCGGTGAGAGGTCTGGTCATCTCGATCCTTTCCGCCACGCCCCGTGGCCTTGATGCAGAACGGGCAGGCAGAGAGGAAACGGCGGCAAGGCAATGCGCCCGACCCCGCGCCCTGCCCGCCACCCGCGGTTTGACGTCACTGCGAAGGCTGGTTTCCGGGCTCGGCGGGATTGCGGATGCGGCCCCTTCCCGGGCGTGACGCCCAGTGGTACTGACCACATCCCCCGGCCATACCGTTGCGGGGGCAGCGCCGGTCTTTCACCGGCTTCCCAATTCTCCCGCGGCAGAACCGCAGGCACCTTGCCGGATCAGACTACGGGGATTCGGAGCCGCAAGACAGCGTAAAGTCGGTGGAGGCGCCATTCTCCGTCACGCCAGGGCCCCGGGCCTGACCCGGGGCCTCTTGGCAGGCGCGGCATCCGCCGGCCAGAGCTCCCGCGGCGCGTCCCGGGACGGGATCATTGTCGGCGAAGTCCGGGCTCAGAACGGCACGTCATCGGCGGCGTTGATGAAGCGTGCGACCACCTTCTTGACGCCGGCCTTCTCGAAATCGATCTCGATCTTGTCGCCCTCGATGCCCACCACCGCGCCATAGCCGAACTTCTGGTGGAACACCCGCTCGCCCATGGTGAAGCTCGAGATCGCCGTCGCGTCGATCACCGTGTTGCGGCTCTCTTTGGGCTGCGCCATCGGGCGCTGGCTCTGCCGCTCCTGAAGCCGTTTCCAGCCGGGCGAATTGTAGACATTTGCCTCGGCCACCCGGCTTTCCATGCCCGAGCCAAAGCTCTGCCCGGCCATGCCGCCGCCATAAAGCCCCGGTGGAGTGAGCACATCGACATGCGCCTCCGGCAGCTCATCGACAAAGCGCGACGGCAGCTGCGACTGCCATTGGCCAAAGACCCGCCGGTTGGCGGCAAAGCTGATGGTGCAGACCTCCTCGGCGCGGGTGATCCCCACATAGGCCAGCCGTCGCTCCTCCTCCAGGCCCTTGAGGCCGCTCTCGTCCATGCTGCGCTGCGAGGGAAAAAGCCCATCCTCCCAGCCCGGCAGGAAGACCGCGGGAAACTCCAACCCCTTGGCGGCATGCAGCGTCATGATCGACACCTTGGCGCCGGCCTCTTCGCTCTCGTTGTCCATGATCAGGCTGACGTGTTCGAGAAAGCCTTGCAGGTTCTCAAACTCCTCCAGCGCCTTGACCAGCTCCTTGAGGTTTTCCAACCGGCCCGGCGCCTCGGGTGTCTTGTCGTTCTGCCAATGGGTGGTGTAACCGCTTTCGTCGAGGATGATCTGGGCAAGCTCGACGTGGCTGACGTCCTTCTCGCCGGTCATCCGGCCCCAGCGCGCAAGCCCGTCGAGCAGCCGGGCCAGTTCATTGCCGCCCTTGCCCTTGATCGCCCCGCTCTCCACCGCCAGCCGCGCGCCCTCGACCAGCGGCACGCCAGTGTCGCGCGCCAGACGCTGGATGGTCTGCTGCGCCTTGTCGCCAAGTCCGCGCTTGGGCGTGTTGACGATGCGCTCGAAGGCCAGATCATCCTCGGGGCTGACCACGACGCGGAAATAGGCCATGGCATCGCGGATCTCCATCCGCTCATAGAACCGGGGTCCGCCGATCACCCGGTACGGCAGGCCGATGGTCAGAAAGCGATCCTCGAAGGCGCGCATCTGGTGCGAGGCGCGCACCAGAATCGCCATGTCATCCAGCGAAAATCCCCGCATGCCGCGGGTGCCACCCTGCATCGCTTCGATCTCGTCGCCGATCCAGCGGGCTTCCTCCTCGCCGTCCCAATGGCCGATCAGCCGCACCTTTTCGCCGTCGGGCGCATCGGTCCAGAGCTCCTTGCCCAGACGCCCCGTGTTGCCGGCGATCACCCCGCCGGCGGCGGCCAGGATATGCGGGGTGGAGCGGTAGTTCTGCTCCAGCCGGACCACCTTGGCGCCGGGAAAATCCTTTTCGAAGCGCAGGATATTGCCCACCTCGGCGCCGCGCCAGCCGTAGATCGACTGATCGTCGTCGCCGACGCAGCAGATGTTCTTGTGACCGCCCGCCAGGAGCCGCAGCCAGAGATACTGGGCAACATTGGTGTCCTGGTATTCGTCCACCAGAATATAGCGGAACCAGCGTTGATACTGGGCCAGCACGTCCTCCTGCGTCTGGAAGATCGTCACGCAATGCAACAGCAGATCGCCGAAATCGCAGGCGTTCAGCTCTTTCAGCCGGGCCTGATACTGGGCATAAAGTTCAACCCCGCGATTGTTGAAGGCTCCGGCCTCGGCGGCGGGCACCTTGTCGGGCGTCCAGGCCCGGTTCTTCCAATTGTCGATGATGTGGCTGAGTTGCCGGGCGGGCCAGCGCTTGTCATCGATCTGTGCCGCCGAAAGCAGCTGTTTCAGCAGGCGGATCTGGTCGTCGGTGTCGAGGATGGTGAAATTCGATTTCAACCCCACCAGCTCGGCGTGTCGGCGCAGCAGCTTGACGCCGATCGCGTGGAAGGTGCCCATCCAGGGCATGCCCTCGACCACCTGGCCCAAAAGCTTGCCAACGCGGAGCTTCATCTCGCGCGCGGCCTTGTTGGTGAAGGTCACCGAAAGGATTTCGTTCGGCCGCGCCTTGCCGGTGTTCAGCAGATGCGCGATCCGCGTGGTCAGCGCCTTGGTCTTGCCGGTGCCGGCGCCGGCCAGCATCAGCACCGGGCCGTCCAGCGCCTCCACGGCCTCGCGCTGGGCCGGGTTCAGCCCGTCGAGATAAGGCGCGGGACGCGCCGCCATGGCGCGCTGCGAGAGGGAGGAGGCCGCCTCGAAAGCGTCCATGTCGTCAAAACTGCTCATGCGGCGACTTTACCCGTTCGGACGCGGGCTGAAAAGCCTTGTTCGCTCAATGTTCGCGCGCTTTGTCGCCGACGGACCCGGGGGCTCTGCCCCCGCCCTGCGGGCTCCCCCGGGAATATTTCCGGCCTTATGTATCAAACGCACCAAGATCATAGCTGCATAACGCGCCCGTGTGAATCATCCTTGTGCCATGCAGGACAAGACAATCAACAACGCGCTTCTGGCGCTATATAAGGCGGGTGGCGAGCAAGCCGATATAGCGGAAGCCTTGCTGAACATGCGAGGCGTGCCCCTACCAGTAAGGCGGGTGTATGATAGGCAGATGCGCCGGGGTCAAAGCCGCAGGTTGGTTCTGGGCGTCTTGTCAGAAGGGCCGTGCTTGACCGGAAAGATATCGGACAAGGTGCAAGAGGCGCTCCCCGGCATCTCCCGCAGAAGCGCATGTCAGAGGGTGCATATGACGCTCAGGCGGCTTGAGGCAGCGGGGATGGTGAGGCGTGAGGGGCGTGTGTGGAGGCTGGCCCTACGGGGCCAGCTTGGTGGAGTTAAACCTTATGATCTGTAACGAAGCGATAAGACTTCTTTGGGATAGGCTGTCCCTTGAACTGCATGAACTTGCTGCCCCGCGCGGCCTCCCTCATGGATTCTTGGAGGCTACGCTGTGCCAGTTCCGCGAGGAAGGCTTTGACCTCTTTGAGGACGTTTTCTCGTGTGTCACCTTGCCCGCAGATAGGGCAGGAAAACACGTTATCGCCCTTTCCATCAGCGGGACCTTCAATCGGTACGCGACAAGAGCCGCAAAGGATGCTTTGGGTATCGTCTGCCATTGATCTGGCCTTTCGAGTTTGGCCGGATCAGGTCTTGACCGAGCGATTCACACCTGTCATATGAAAGATGTGATATCACATAGCCCAGCCCGACCCGGCTGAGGTTGAAATAGAGGCGGCAGGTGTAGTGACCTGACCGCCTCAATTTTTTGTTTACCATGTGACGCCACTCAGAGTCTAGCGGCGTTCCCGTTTTACCCCCACAACATTATGCGGCTCGCTGCCAGTACCCCTTCCACTGACGGCTAACCGGCGCGGCCATCGAATTTGACACCATGATATGCGCCAGTGTGCCGTTGTCGGTGCGGCGGTTGTCCTCCAGCCATGCGGCGTGGTTTGCGTACTGGTAGAGGTACTGCGGCGAAACGTGGTGGTGCTGACCAGTGACCATGCGGCGCAGGCGCGAGAAGTAGCTTTCCACCATGTTAGTGTGCTTGCCGTGGTCGCTGTAAATCTCGGAGTGGTTCACGCGGTCAACGTCAAAGCCAGCGTGCAGCATATCCCAATGTGAGGCTTCATCCGCTGACATGGTTGCCATGCGGTCCACGTTCTCGTTTGCCAGCGCCACACCTTCGGCTTCGCTGGTGCCGACAAACGGCAGGGTGCGGCCATCGCGTTCGCGCATGGCGATCACTACGCGGCGCTTGCCTGTCTGGTGCTGTTTCAGGCGACGGTCTTTGCGATCTTCCTTGCGGTTCTCGGGGCGGATGTGACCGCCGAAATAGACACCGTCAATCTCAACGTGACCGCCCAGCGCTTCGCCGGTATGCACTTCGTCAGCCATGGCTTCACGCAGCTTGTGAGCCAGCACGAAAGCGGTCTTGTATTGGCAGTCCAGATCGCGGGAAAGCTGCACCATCGAAAGCCCCTTAGAAGCGTTCACTATGATAAAAATCGCCGCCAGCAGGTCAACGAAGTCCATCTTGCGCGAGGCAAAGATGGTGCCCGAGGTCACGCTGAACTGGTGGTGTGAGCTACCCCCCGAAATTCGGACACTGACATAAGCTACGA
>NZ_JARAML010000050.1:0-10612 GCF_028807375.1 Marinovum sp. PR37
CGGCCTGTGCCGAGGTCTGGAACGTCCACTGGTACTCCTGCGCTTGTGCCTTTTCGCCAGCAAGCGAAGAGACCGCGATTAGACCCGCCAGAACGGCGGATCCTACGTTTGTCATATTCATGTTTCCTCCCTTCGGCGCCTTCCTGGCACCGCTTTTGCATGACGCGCGCCCCCTGTGGAAAGCACGCGGTCTTGGTCGCAATTCGACACGGGTACGCCCGTTGAAACTCTCCACGAACCCGTTCTGCATTGGCTTGCCTGGGGCAATTTAGTGCCACTCGATGTCCTGCGCGGCGGCAAAGGTTAAGATCGCGTTACTGGTCAGTTCGGTGCCGTTGTCCACTGCCCGGCAGGGCGGCTCACGCCGGTCCACAGTCTTGCTACGTCCTGCTGTCCACTGACTTTCGCACCCGGGCTGATGGTGGAATATCCGCGGCCGCCGTTATTTCACGTAAATGACACTTAACACACAGGCCGCTGTTACAAAGATCGTCGAGAGCTGTGCACACGTGTGCAACCCAATGCCGCGTGCGCCCCACAGCTTGGAGAATACGATCCCATGATAAAGATGACTAGCGCATTGGCGCTGATCGCCGCCACGGCCGCCGCGCCGGTTCTGGCAGAAGACATCACCATCACAGTCTGGGCCGGCGGGTCCAATGACAGCGACCACTACCGCATAGACAATATCCGGATTGCCGCCGACATGCTGTCGCGCGAAGCAGCCATCCGCGGCGAAGAGTTGAACATCACCGTCGAAGGCAAACGCGATTTCGACGGCTGGGACGGCTTCAAACAGGCCGTGACCCTCGGCGCCGAAGCGGGCAATGCGCCCAATATCGTCGTCACTTCGCATCTGGACATCGCCCCCTGGGCCAGCGCCGGCTACATCGTCCCGGTCGAGGACTACGTCGATCTGGACGCCTGGCCGCTGAACAACGTCTACGGCAACCTGATGGAAATCGCGGCGTTTGACGGCATGCAGTGGGGTGTGCCCCAGGACGCGGAAAGCCGCCCGTTCTTCTATTGGAAAGAGACCTTCGCAGCGCTCGGCTACAGCGAGGCGGACATGGACGCCATGTCTGCCCGTGTCGAGGCCGGTGAATACACCCTGCGCGACATGCTGGCCGATGCCAGGAAAGCCGTCGACATGGGCCTTGTCGAAAAAGGCTACGGCTTCTATCCGCGCGTGTCCAACGGGCCGGACTACGCTCAGTTCTATCAATCCTTCGGCGGTGAGCTGACGGACCCCGAAACCGGCAAGCTGCTGTTCGACCGCACTGCCATGACCGAGATGTACCAGTTCTTTGTCGACGCGGTGGATGCCGGTGTCACCCGCAGGAACCACATCGGCACCGAATGGGACCAGTGGTATTCCGAAGTTGCCAACGGCAAAGCCGCCTTCTGGCACGGTGGCACATGGCACTATGGCCGTTACACCGGCAAAGAGGGTAACGAAGATTTCTTTGGCACGGTCGGCTTTACCCTGATCCCGGCGGGCAATGATGCGGGCCGCGCCAATACCGTGACCCACCCGCTGGTCTATCTTCTTACCGATCAGGAAGACGACCGCGCCGAAGAAATCGCCGCGCAACTGGTCGCCATCGCCTCTGAGCCGCGCCTGAACACGCTGCATGCGATCAAGTCCTCGCATCTTGCCATCGGCAAGGCCGAAGCCGGTCTTGACCTCTATTCCGGTGACCGCTGGGCCGCCGAGGCTACCGAAGTCCTGCTGCCGCACGCCAATGCGCAACCGAACCACCCCAACTACGGAGCGTTTTCGGAAGCGATGTTCAAGGGCCTCGAAGCCGCCTGGACCGGCGTTCAGACCCCCGAAGAAGCCGTGGCCGAAGTGGAAGCGCAACTGACCGCCACTCTGGGCGACGAGCTGATCGTTCGCTGAGCCTGATCCGGCTGAAATCCGGCGACGGCGCGCACAATCAGCCCGCCGTCGCCCCTGTTCAATCACGAGGTGCGACATGACCCGACAGACCCTTTTGGGCTTGGGCTTTCTCAGCCCCGCGTTGCTGGCGGTAATGATGTTCTTTCTGCTTCCCGTCGTGCTGACGGTGGTTTTTGCCTTTACGAACATGAGCACCTCGACCGGCATTCTGGGCGGCGAATACCAGATCAGCGAAAGCGACCTGCGCCGCCTGCCGGCAGTGGGTGTTGGCGAAGATGCGGTGGCCCTGTTGGCAGGTGCCGGATACGCGGTGCAGCCCGAAACACTGGCCCAGTTTGCCGCTGAATTCGGCGAGGACCGCGCCGCAGAGCTGGACAAGCTGCATGGTGGCGCAAAGTTCGACGACCAGCGGGCCATGGAACGGGCGCTGAAAGAGCTGCGGCGGAACCCGCTGCGCAAGGTCCGCGACCGCAAGACGGCGGCAGACCTGTTCCGCGTCTCGATCCTTGGGCAACGGTTCGCCACCCGGGATGACTTCGCCTCGGCCATCGCCGATCTTGGCGTGCCGGAGCGCGACCGCCTCGCGCTGACCGAGGCGGCCTATACCGGGTGGACCTTTACCACCCAGAATTTTGAGTTGCTGTGGGAGTTGCCTGCCACATGGCGTTATGCGCTGAACTCCGTCATCTACGTGGTTCTGACGCTTGGCTTCAACGTGGGCTTCGGTCTTTTCCTTGCGCTGTCGACCTTCTATCTGCCAAACCGCACGGCCCAGACGTTTCGGGCCATCTGGTTTTTGCCGCGAATCCTGCCCCCTGTGCTCTATGTGCTGATGTGGCAATGGCTGACATGGGATCAGGGCTTTATCTCGGCCATGCTGCGTCCCTTCGGCATCGAGCCGATCAACTGGATGCGCCACACTGCCACCCATGCCTGGACCTTTATCGTGCTGATCAATGGCTGCGTGGGGGCGTCGTTGGGAATGATCCTGTTTTCCTCCTCGCTGCGCGCGATCCCCGAAACGCAATTGTTCGCGGCCCAGGTGGACGGGGCCAACCGCTGGCAACAGGTGCGCCATGTGCTGTTGCCGCAGATGCGCTGGCCGATCCTGTTCATCACCTCTTACCAGACGCTGTCACTGCTGACCTCGTTTGAATACATCCTGCTGGCCACCGATGGCGGCCCGGGACGCCAGACCGAGGTCTGGGCCCTGGCCGCCTATCACACCGCGCTTTCGAACTATGGCGGCAATCTCGAATACGGGTTGGGGGCCGCCTATGCGCTGGCGCTGGTGATCATCGGCATCCTGCTGTCGGCGCTGTACCTGCGTTTCTTCAAATTCAGCGAACTCGTTGCAAAACCGAGGATCGAACAATGAACACCAAGGGAAACTGGTTGCTGATCCTCGCGCTGTCGCTGATCTCGGCGCCGCTGGTCATCATGTATGGCTTTCAGTTGATCGACAGCGTTTCGCGTCCCGCGCCCGGCCGCATCATCCCGCAGGAATGGGAGCTGACCAACTGGCGCTTCCTCTGGACCAGCATCGACAGCGCAAGACCGTCAATCTGGCGGGTGACCTTCAACACATTCGTCTTTGCCAGCGCGACCGCGCTTTTGGTTTGCGCCTTCTCGATCACCGCCGCCTATGCGCTGTCGCGGCTGAACTTTCCGGCGCGGCGGTTCTTCTTGGCCGGGTTGATCATGCTGCATGCCTTTCCGACCATCACCCTGATCATCGCGATCTTCATCGTGCTGCAATTTCTCGGGCTTTACGACAGCCTGATGGGCGTGATCCTTGTGAAAGCGGCATTGGAACTGCCCTTTGGCATCTGGATCATGAAAGGCTTTTACGATTCCGTCCCGTGGGAAATCGAAATGGCGGGTGTGCAGGACGGCGCCTCGCGGTTCCGGGTCTGGCGCGAACTGATCCTGCCGCAGGTCAAACCGGGGCTTTCGGCGCTGTTGATCTTTTCCTTCCTCGCCGGCTGGTCGGAATTCATCCTGCCGCTGGTGCTGGCACCCGGCGCCGATGCCCAGGTTCTGGCCACCTACATGAACGCGGTCATCGCGGACGACACCCGCCCGGACTACGGGCTCTTCAAGGCGATCGGCATGTTCTACGCATTGCCGGTCATCGCCGTTTACCTGCTGTTCCAGAAACGGCTCATGAACATTTATGGCGGAGGCACGAAAGGCTGATGCGGATCGAACTGCAAAACTTTACCAAACGCTTTGGCGACACCACAGTGATCGAGGACATGTCGCTTTCGGTCGCCTCCGGCGAGATGATCGCGCTGCTGGGGCCGTCGGGCTGCGGCAAGTCCACCACGCTGTTTGCGATCAGCGGCATCCACCGGATCGACGGCGGCACGCTGCATTTCGGGGATCGGGACGTGACCCGCCTGCCGCCGCAGGACCGGCCTGTCGGCGTGGTGTTCCAGAACTATGCGCTTTATCCGCACATGAGCGTGGCGGAAAACATCGGCTTTCCGCTCAGGGTGCAAAATCTCAAACCGGCCGAGGTCAAGCGCCGCGTGGGCGAGATGGCGGAACTGGTCCAGATCGGCAATCTTCTGGCCCGCAAACCGCAACAATTGTCCGGCGGCCAGCAACAGCGCGTGGCGCTGGCACGCGCGCTTGTGCGCAAGCCCGATGTGTTGTTGCTGGACGAACCGCTGGCCAATCTCGACGCCAAGCTGCGGCTGGAAATGCGCTCGGAAATCCGCAGGCTCCAGCGCGAAACCGGCATCACCGCGATCCTTGTCACCCATGACCAGATCGAAGCCATGTCGATGTGTGACCGCATCGCCCTGATGAAGGATGGCCGGATCGAACAAATCAGCACTCCCGGCGACATGTACGAACGTCCTGCGTCCCGCTATGTGGCCGGGTTTCTGGGCAATCCGCCGATCAGCTTCTTGCGGGCCGAGGCCAATGGCCAACTGACAATCGGCGCCGACAACGCTCTCCCCCTGCCCCATGGCACCGCGGCCCGCGGGCCGATCACGCTAGGCGTGCGCCCCGAACATTTCGGCCCGCAGCATCGCGGGCCATCCATCGCCGGGCAGGTCAGTTTCATCGAGCCGCAAGGCCGCGAAGACCTGATCGACGTGACCCTGCCCTGCGACCAACGGCTGCGCGCCATCGTGCCCGCCGGCCATGACATCGCGCTAGGACAACCCGTCAACTGGCAGCTTGACCTGTCTCGCGTGCATCTGTTTGACGCCGAAGGAGCCCGCCTGTGACCGCATCCCCCGACTGGACCCGCCCGGACCGCCCTTATGCCATCGCCCACCGGGGCGCTTCCGCCTATGCGCCTGACAACACGCTAGAGGCATTCCGCATCGCCAGCGCGCTTGGCGCGGAAATGTGGGAAGTCGATATTCGCATATCGTCCGACGGCCAGATCATCGCGTTCCACGACAAGATCCTGTCGGACGGGCGCAAGATCTCTGACATAAGCTTTGCCGAAATCCTCGCCCACACCACGGCAGAAAACCGTCCCTGCCCCCTGTTGCGGGATGTGATGGCCGAGGCCGCGATGCTGGGCACCGGCATCTACGCCGATATCAAGGACACCCGCGCAACCCTGCCAGTGCTGCATATGCTGCGCGATCACGGCATCACCCGCGCCATCCTTGGCGCCTTTGACCGGGAGGCCGCAAAGCTTCTGGCCGAAGCCGACAGCCCCTACCCCCGGTCCGTGCTTGTGCCGCTGGGCGCGGAGCCCTTCGCCTATGCCCAAGGCGCGGATGTGATCCACCTGTGCTGGGAACATATGGACCGGCCGCAAGACACGCTGACCGACGCCCTGTTTGAACGCGCCTTTGCCCAGGGCCAGCGCATCGCGATCTGGCACGAGGAAGACCCGGAGCGCATGGCCGCTATCCGCACCCGCCCGGTGATCGGCATCTGCTCGGACCGGCCCGAGCTGGTCAACCAGCCGGGGCGTGGCCTGCCGTTTCAGACGGTTTGCCACCGCGGCGCCAATAAAGTCGCGCCGGAAAATACCCTGCCGGCGCTGGAATGTGCGCTGGCGGCGGGCTTTGATTATGTCGAATGCGATCTGCATCACACCGCCGACGACGCGATCGTCATTCACCACGATGCCACGCTGGAAAGAACCACCAATGGCGCGGGCCCGATCAGCGATCACACCTTGGCCGAAGTGCGCGCGCTTGACGCCGGTGGCGGGTTCAGCCCCCATTTCACCGGCACCCCGATCCCCACATTGGCCGAAGTTCTGGCACTGCTGCACCGCTATGACGGTCGCGCCTATCTTGAGCTCAAATCCGCGCCCCCGGCCCCGGTCTGGCAAGCGGTCTGCGCGGCGGGATTGCAGGATCGCGTGTTTTTCTGGTCATTCGATCACGCCAAGCTGCAAGCTCTGCGCGCTCTTGCCCCACAAGCGAACATCATGGCGCGGCGGCAGGATTATCCAACGCTTGCGGATACGCTGGCCGATCTTGCGCCGCAGATCGTGGAATTCACCTTGCCCGAAGGCACGGGGGATTTCGCCGCCGTTCGCGCCGCAGGCGCATCGGTCATGCTGGCCGCAATGGCCGGTGATGCCGGCACCTTGGCGCAGATCGTGGCCGCCGCGCCTGACCTTGCCAATGTCGATCATCCCTTTGCGCTTGCCCGATTGGTGCGCGCCGATGGATGATCACCGTCGACCCACATCTTACGACGTGGCGCGCATGGCCGGGGTCTCGCGCTCTGCGGTGTCGCGCTGTTTCACTCCCGGTGCCAGCATCGCCGATGACACCCGCGCCAAGATCATGGAGGCCGCGCGCGCATTGGGCTATCGCACCAACGCACTGGCGCGAAACCTCAAATCGCAGCGATCGCAGCTTGTCGCCATCCTTGCCTCGCGGCTGGACACGCCGTTTCGGGCGCGGCAGGTGAAACACCTTGCCCGCGCGCTGATTTCCGAAGGGTTTCGCCCGCTGCTTCTGACCGCTGATCACAGCGATGATCTGGAGCCCTTGCTCTCGTCGATGCTGGATTACAACCTCGCCGGGATGATCGTGACTTCGGATACACCGCCCGCCGCCGTGACAGAGGAATGTCAGCGGCTGCGCGTGCCCGTTGTATTGATCAACCGCAACCCCGGCTCCAACGGCGGCGACCGGATCCAACTCGACCCCGATACCGCTGCCGAGATCGTGTTCGACATGCTGTACGCGGCGGGCGCGCGCCGTTTCGCCGTGCTGCGCCCCAAAGATCGGACATTCACCGTGATCGGCCGGGTCAACAGCTTTTGCGAACTGGTCCACGCCAGGGGGATGCCCTGTCAGGTCATGCCCTGCGATGGCCAATCCTTTGAGGCCGGGCGTGATGCAATGCGCCGCCACGAAGCCATCCTGCGTTCCTGCGATGGCCTCTTTGCCGCGAATGATTTGCTGGCCTGCGGCGCGCTTGACGGGCTTCGCGGTGATCTGGGGCTGCGCGTGCCACAGGACATTGCCGTTGTCGGGTTTGACGACATTGAACAGGCCAGCTGGGCGTCTTATGATCTCAGCACCGTGCGCCAAGATGCCGGCACACAGGCCGCCATGGCGGTCGAGGCAATGAGCTACCGACTGCAAACACCGGATGCCCCGACACTGGTGACACATCTGCCGCTGCACCCGGTGGCACGCGGCACCACAGGAAAGATCGAACAGCCATGAATATGCAGGGCCGATTGTCCTTTGCCGCCGCTCTGGCCCGAGAGGCCGGAACGCTGGCCCGTGACATGCGCGCGGCCCATGGGGGGCTGACCATCGACGCCAAGGGGCCGCAGGATTTTGTCACCGCCGCCGATCTGGCGGTGGAGTCCCTCATCCGCACACGCCTTGCGGAACACTTCCCCCAAGACGCCATCATTGGCGAAGAGGGCGGACGCCGCGGCGATACCTCCTCTGGCGAGGTTTGGATCATCGACCCGATCGACGGTACGACGAATTTCCTGCGCGGCATGCCGGACTGGGCCGTGTCCATTGCCTGTGCCAGCGCGGGCGAAATCGTTTTGGGTGTGATCTTCGCACCCGATCTGGACCTGCTGTGCGAGGGGCTGTTGTCCGGCGCCCCCGTCGCACGCAAGAATGGCGTTCCCCTTCAGGTGGACGCTGGATGCGCCGCCGCCGAGGCGCTGATTGCCGTCGGCTGGTCGCCGCGCACGCCCTTTGCCGATCATGCCGCGTTTCTGGAACGGATCGTGGCGCAGGGCGGCGAATTTCGCCGCAGCGGCGCGGCCACCATTGGCCTGATCGGTGTCGCCTCGGGCTGGGTCGACGCCTATGCGGAGCGCGAGTTGAACCTGTGGGACGCCGCCGCCGGCATCGCGATTATCAAGGCCGCGGGCGGCACGGTCGAGGCCCCCGCCTTTACCCCGGAGCTGACGGCCCCTGCGCCCTTCCTCGCGCTCGCCCGCGCAGATCATGAAATGGCACCCCTGCTGCGTGACAATATTTTGGGTGACACTTTCCGGGATGAACCGCAGGCCGACACCAAACGATGAGATTTGCTGACCAAGGTGGACGCCAAAAAACGGCGCTCGTTCAAGCGCAGAACGCCGGACGAGGCATATTGGCAGGGTCGAGATCAGATTTTGGCGGCATGAAAGCCAAGACCGATACACCTTGGGACAGCCGCTGAACTGTCCAGAGAACCGAAATCGACCAAGGCGAGGTCAAGACCACGGCGCCCTGGTCGCAGGCCGAGATAGTGGCGCGTCCGGGTTGACCCTGGCCGGAATGGACGGTTGTCCGATCTTGCCGCGCTGGGGTTTGCCTCGGATCACCAGATTTGCGTCCTCGAGAGTTCGGAAGATCCCTGAAATCGCATTGGGGGACGGACCGGTGGCCTGACTCGCCTCTGCCTTGGTCAATTGCCCATCCTGCGGATCAACTTGAGGATCAGGTGCTCGTTGTAGTTCCCCGCGGCGACCTCGTTGGATCGCCTTTGGCGGTTTGACCGGAGTAGCGCCTCTCGGTCAGAAGGCGACGCATCGGGCCATGTATCACTTTGATTTTTGGAGGGTCTCACCACATTGGCCGACGCTGCGATAGTAAGATTTCTTGCCAGTTTGACAAGCAGCGGCGCGGGTCAGAGTGCACCATTACTTACTTTCGAATGAATTATTTATTGACTCGCAAGCCCTTCACGTTCTACCCAGAGCCCGCGTCTGCCGAAGAGATTTACAGCAGGTGCCTCGCTCCGGTTGCATGTTGCGACCGCAACAACGGACTGTCCGAACCAGACACTATTAATTACTTCATCAGGAAGTTTTATGGTTCCAAAACCTCGGACAACAGAACGACTTTTGGAGGAAACATGACCCTTAGAACCTGTGTTACGGCACTCGCCACTCTCGGTGCAGCCTCGTTTGCCGGCACCGCATATGCCGGCAGCCACGCGGCTGGCGCCTGCCTGATCACCAAGACCGACACCAACCCGTTTTTCGTCAAGATGCGCGAAGGCGCGACCGCCAAGGCCGAGGAACTGGGCGTCGCGCTCAATACCTATGCCGGCAAGGTGGATGGCGACAACGAGACCCAGGTTGCTGCGATCGAAACCTGCATCGCCAATGGCGCCAAGGGCATCCTGCTGACCGCATCGGACACCTCTGCCATCGTTCCCGCGGTGCAACAGGCGCGCGATGCCGGCATTCTGGTGATCGCGCTCGACACGCCGCTCGATCCGATCGACGCCGCCGACATGACCTTTGCAACCGACAATTTCAAGGCGGGCGAGCTGATCGGCCAATGGGCCGCCGCCTCCCTGGGTGACGAGAGCGCCAACGCCAAAATCGGCCTGTTGAACATCAATATTTCGCAGCCCTCTGTAGGGGTATTGCGGAACCAGGGTTTCCTGCAAGGCTTCGGCATCGATCTCGGCGACCCGGGCAAATGGGGCGATGAAAAGGATACGCGCATCGTCGGGCACGATGTCTCGGAAGGCAACGAGGAAGGCGGTCGCAAGGGGATGGAGAACCTGCTGGCCCAGGATCCGGAAATCAACGTGGTCTACACGATCAACGAACCCGCCGCCGCCGGCGCCTACGAAGCGCTGAAGGCCATCGGCCGGCAGGAAGATGTGCTGATCGTCTCGGTCGATGGCGGCTGCCCCGGAGTCGACAATATCGAGGCGGGGATCATCGGAGCGACCTCGCAGCAATACCCGCTGAAGATGGCCGCGCTGGGGGTCGAGGCGATCGCGACCTTCGCCGAAACCGGCGAGAAACCGGAAGCGACCGAAGGCAAGAACTTCTTCGATACCGGCGTGGCGCTGGTGACCGACCAGCCGGCCGATGGCGTCGAGTCGATCTCGGTCGCTGAGGGCAAGAACCTCTGCTGGGGCTGATCGCCTGACTGTCCGGGCCGCACCGACGGCCCGGACAGTTCTCTGACATGGAACACTCCGGCGGGTGACCTGCCCGCCCCCGTTTCTATTCCCGTGCCCGGACCCACCCGGCACAACATCTGGAGGCACTCATGTCCAACTCGGACAATTACGAAGCCGCAACCCAGGACGCCTCGACCGACGTCGCGTCGTTCGAGGAGAACCACAAGGGACTGGTCGGCAAGTTCCACGACCTGCTGCACACGACACCGGCCCTTGTGCCGCTGATCGTGCTGGTCTCGGCGATCATCTTGTTCGGCCTGCTGCTGGGCAGCCGATTCTTCTCGCCCTTCGCCATGACGCTGATCCTGCAACAGGTGC
>NZ_JARAML010000051.1:0-10491 GCF_028807375.1 Marinovum sp. PR37
AATCGTAGCTTATGTCAGTGTCCGAATTTCGGGGGGTAGCTCAGTGTGCCCGAACGTGCATCAGGTTCGCGACGCTCTTCAGGCCATCCATGACGCGCTCCAGTCGGCGGATAGCTCCACGCTCGACGACTTGAGCCTGCGCTCGGGGCACTGCGTCGGCACCGCCCTACGATGGTATGGCGCACGGATCAGCGACCTGCTGGCCGCATTCCGCTAACCCGGAAAAAATCTCTCGAGTGAAGCCGCAGCCACAAGGGTTGCGGCTTTTTTCATCGGACAATCATGCTTCCTGGGTTTGGACGCGCGCTGTCGCCTGATACTAGGCACAGCTTCCGGCATTCGGGTGCGGGCCATCGAAGGAGAGCCCGCCAATGACGGTCTCGCGTCCTCAATGCACCCGATCATTCTACAGGTTGGCCACCGGCAGATTGACCTCTGAAAATGTCGAGCACCAGAAGCCTCTGAATTCCGAAACAGCCCGTTTTGCGACGCAAAGGACGTGAACCTATCTTCCGTCCAGGGCCTCGAACCGCCGTTCGGAACACTCAAAATGAAACGCGGCGATCACGCGCTTTCAGCGTAATCGCCGCGAATTGGTAGTCAAATGGGCATTTCAAGCCCGCCGGTGGCCACTAATTGGCTGTCGGGATATCACTGTCGTCCGACGCCAAAATTAGAGTCCGGTCCAGATTTATAGTTAATAAAATCAATGACCTACCCTTAATCCCGACATTGACCAGCGCAGCTTCCGACATCAATTTCACGACCTACGTCACTCGAAAGACGTTCCAGAGCGAGAGCTTCAGACCGCCGTACGGTGGGGACAACAAAAAAAGCCGCCCAGATGGGCGGCTTTTTTCGAGCGGATCGAGGGTGTCGCTGGACGTTATTACTTCTTGCGACGGCGCTTCACCTGCCGCTCTTCCTCGTACCGCTGCAGGGCGGTCAGGGTGTCGATGACGGACCAGTTCTTGGACACGAACGGGTTCAGTTCTTCGTCGCAATCCATTCGCATCTCGTAGGCATCCGCAAAATGACCCATGTCGATCTCGTCGCTCCCCTCCCTCAGGCACTCCCCGATTGCTTCGATAGCCATCTCAACCGCGACGCCGAAACGGCCGGCAGAAGTATGGATCAGGATTTTGATGAACTCATCAAGAGATAGAATGCCGGGGTCAGCAAGGCTCGCGTCATCCAATAAATTCTTCAGGGTTTCACGAAGCGCCTGCCCATCATCTTCGAACGTCATAGCACGCATTTCCATGGGCTTGAGACGACGTTGCAAAGTCGTGTCCCCATTGATGAGATGCTCGGCCTCTGGCGTTGCCGTCATGATCAGGCAGACCGGCCAGTCCTTGTGTTGCATCATGTTGCGGAAAATCTTGAGGAAAGCATCCACGCTGTCTTTGGTCTTGTACCGTCCGCTGTCCTGAACTTCGTCGAGATGGATAGCTGCGATCCGGCATTCTTTGAGATAGCTCATGACCAAGCTCGACAGGTAATCTTCATCGCGACGACCGCGCGCAGGGTGCCCCAGATCCCGTAAGATTGCGTTCAAGGTTTCCTTGACGGTCGAACGTCCAGGGACGACGACACTCAGGATCCGGGTTCCGAACATCCAATCGCCGGCATGCTTCGTCAGGGCATTGTGCTCCTTGATGATCTCGTGGACAATGCGCGACTTGCCGGCACCGGCTGCGCCGATGAGCATGGCGCCCTTCAATTCGCTCTTGCCCATACGCATGCGAGCCTCTCGGCTGGCCAAGACACCGAACACCCGCCGCCGGAACTGATGGTACGTTGCCGTCTTTTCGAAGCGTTCTTCCAGACGAACCAGCCGAGCCTCAAGGGCACTCAGGGCGCTGAACTCGTCGAGGGCCTCGGCACTAACGCTAGGCGTGCCGGAAGCGGTCGACGAGGTCCTGTCGTCATTTTCGATACGGGCGTGAATCATGGCAATTCTCTCTCGTTCGCGTCCATCACTCGATGGCGCGGAATATTTATTGTTGTGGGCTCCGTGGTCGCCTTTGCGCCAAGAGACCCGTCAAGATCTCGCCCT
Organism: Marinovum sp. PR37; assembly: GCF_028807375.1. Taxonomy (NCBI): domain Bacteria; kingdom Pseudomonadati; phylum Pseudomonadota; class Alphaproteobacteria; order Rhodobacterales; family Roseobacteraceae; genus Marinovum; species Marinovum sp. PR37. The sequence goes on from NZ_JARAML010000051.1 coordinate 2,060, forward strand.
TTGGCAAAGGACTGGAAGCCGCATGATTTCTGTGTTCGGCAGATGTCATTTCCGTGTGGCCAAGATCGGAAATGGCGCGCCTCCGTTACTGGACAGCAACTGCTCGATTTAGCTCCTGCAGGCGCACTCCTCAGCCTTGTGACAGGCCGCAGGAGCACGAATTGCGTATCCCAACATGGGATCACAGCAGGCGAGATTCGTCAATTATTGATTCAAAACCAATAACTTAGCGAATTTCAGGCGGGTCTGATTTCTCGCAATGTGTAAGCTTCACCTCTCTTCCTTCGGGCTCCGTCTGCGCTGTGAACTCTCGCTCTCTTCATTTTGCAGGTATGCGGCCCAGAGCGGTATGGACATAGTTCTGGCGTCACGTTTTATATAGAAAACTCAATAGCGCCACTTACCCGATCAGCGACACGTCTTTGTGATAGGAGCGTTGAGGTCCGTGAACCGGCCTGATCGCAGGCAAATGGCGCTGACCCTCCTCGTGTCCCACATCGGTCGCGATGAAGGCTCCCAAGGAAACGCGGCAAGCCGCAGACGAAAAGGGGAAAATCAGCACGACCCCAGGCCGGTGTAAGAAGGTGAACGCCGATACCTCGGGGTCTCCTAAGCGGCTGAGACCCGAAATCGGCAAGCCTATAGTCACTTCCGGCCGACAGGTATCCAGGGCAAGGATTCGAAACACCGGGGTGCAGAACGGGGGTGGTCAGGCGGCCGCGCCTTCCGGAAAGGCATGAACACGCACCGCGTCCGGGATGAGCCAGACGATATCGCCCGGCTTGGTGGTCAGACGTTCATGGGACAACACGGTGATATTTTGCCCGGCTTTGCGCACCACGAGTTCCGTGGACGCCCCGGTCGGCTCGACTACGACAACCTCGGCTCGCAGAGCCCCCGGTGTATTGCCGGACCGCAGCGCGAAACGTTCAGGCCGGATGCCAACGCTTATCCTCCCCGGCGCCGAAGGGGAGGCGAGGAGAATGGCATCGCCATCAGAAAACCGTGCCTCGGAAGTGTTCTCGGACGAGACCTCCAAGTCCAGCAGGTTCATCGTCGGCGAGCCGAGGAAAGAGCCGACGAAGGCATTGGCCGGGTTGTCGTAGAGCTCCAGCGGATTGCCAATCTGCTCGATCTCACCATCGCGCAGCACGACGATCCGGTCGGCTAGGGTCATCGCCTCGACCTGGTCATGGGTGACGTAGATCGTCGTGGTGCGCAGCTTCTGGTGCAGCTCCTTGAGCTCGGCCCGCATCTTGACCCGCAACTTGGCGTCGAGGTTGGACAACGGTTCGTCGAACAGGAAGACCTCAGGCTTTCGCACGATCGCGCGGCCCATGGCGACCCGCTGTCGCTGGCCACCCGACAGCTGCTTCGGCAGGCGGTCGAGATAGGGGTCGAGGCCGAGGATCCCCGCCGCGCGGGCCACCTTGGAGCGGCGGATGTCCATGTCTTCGCCGGCAAGCCGGAGCGAAAACGACATGTTGTCGGCGCTATTCATGTGCGGATAAAGCGCGTAGCTCTGGAACACCATCGAAATGCCCCGGTCGCGCGGCGGCACGTCGTTCATGGGTGCGCCGCCGATATCCAGCCTGCCCGACGAGATGCTTTCCAGCCCGGCGATCATCCTGAGCAGCGTGGACTTGCCGCAGCCCGAGGGGCCGATCAGCACCACGAATTCACCGTCCTTGATGTCAAGCGACACATCCTTGATGACGTCGAGTTTTCCATAGCTCTTGGACAGGCTGTCCAACCGTACATCTGCCATGTCACTCTCCCTGTGAAGTGGATGAAAAGGTATAGCGCAGCCGGGTCTGCCAGCTTTCTCCCGGTGCCAGTCTAGTTCCCGGCCCGCTGGTGCCATCGGCTTCGCGGTCGCAGTTGCTGGGCTCCAGCGCCAGAACGTTGCGGCGCGGGCGGGTATCCTGCCAGACCTGAAAGTACGGCAAGTCGCTCTCGATCCCGACGCTGACGCCGGGCCAATCGTCAGCGGCCGGTCGGGCGATCTCGGCCGTCGCGCCGCCGGGTGTCGGTTGGCACAGCGTCTCGCCGTCCACCGCCGCAAGCGGGGCCGCATCGAGCCTCAGCCGGGTCTCCTCGCCCACCATCGGGTAGCCGAAGTTGGTGTGATAGAGGATGTGCATCTCTGCCGCTTCTGGGCCGATATTCTCGACCCGGTCGGTGAGGGTCAGCGACGTGCCCCCGACCGGCGCCTCGATCCGGCGGTGCAGGCGAAAGCAGGCGCCGCGCAGATGCGCCGTGACAACTTCGCCCTCGGCATAAAGCTGCGGGTTGGGCCGGTTCCAATCCTCGCCGCAGGCTATCACCCGCGCGGGGGTCAGCGGCAGTGTGCCATGCAGCGGCAGACCATCGCGGGGCTGGCGGGCGTTGTCGAGCCCGCAGGTCACCAGAAACCCCGACAAGCTGCGCTGGATGCCGGTGCCGCCATCCGCCCGCGCGTCGTGCAAGTCCGGCGCGATGAAGCCCGCCGGATGCTGCCAGGCCAGCGGCATGCCGCGAAAGCTGAGCGGGCCGATATCGAGACTGCGGTCGGCCAGCACCCAGAAGGCTAGCCCGCCGCCGGTGTCGAAGGCCAACGCCCGCACACCGCGCTCGGGACCTTCCTCCAGCGTAATCCGCCGCACCGAGGCCAGTTGGCGCAGGGTCGCGACCTTTTCGACGGCGTCGCGCATCATGCCAACTCGGCCTCACGCGCCAAGTCGAGCCGGACGAAGGCCTCTTCCGGCGCGTCCAGCCCGCGCATCAACTCTGCCATTTGTGCCGCGAGCAGCGCTTCCAATGCGGGATCGTCGAGCGGCGCGGCCTGCACCGGATCCCGGGCCAGATCATAGAGCCGCGTGTCGTCTTCGATCAGGCAGCCGGGGCCATAGGTGTTGTACATCACCGATTTCTCGCTCACCGGCACCCTGAGCAGCGGCATGTCGCGGCTGAAGGGCGTGGGCGGGGCCAGTTGCGCCCGGCGCAGTTCGTCCTCGTGGAAGAAGTCGAAGATATGCGTCGGCATCAGGGTGTATTGATAGACCTCTTGCCGGGTCACGTCGAGCGGATAGCGGTGATAGCTGTACCGCCCGTCGGTCAGGTTCACCGCGCCGCCGAAATAGCCATAGATCAGCGCCTCATGCGGCGAGCCCTGCCCTGCCAACATCGGCCTGAGCGAGGGCGCGGCCATCTGTTGTGGCCGCGGCGTGTCAAAGAGATCGAGGATGGTGGCGGCGAGGTCGGGGGTCTGGCTCAGGCCGTCGACCTGCGTGCCATCGGCGGCGGCATGCGCCGGGTCGTGAAGGAACAGTGGGATCTGCGCGATCTCGCGGTAAAGCGTCATGCGGTTCTTCGCCCAGAGGTCATGTTCGCCCAGGAGGAAGCCATGATCGGTGGTGACGATCAGCGCCGTATCCTCCCACAGGCCGTCGCGGTCAAAGACGTCGAGCACCTGCCCCAACAGCTCGTCGCACATGGCCAGCGAGGCATGGTAACTGGCGCGCAGCTCCTCTTGTTCGTCGAGCGGCCGCTCGCTGTGGCCGTATTCTGGCCAGTCGAGCGCCGGTCCGTCCGCGCACGCCCCGGCGATGTCACGGAACCGCCTGGGTGCAAAGAACGGCTCATGCGGGGCGAAGGTCTCGATCTGCAGGAACCAGTCATCGGCCGCCCTGTTGGCCTCGATGAACTCCACCCCGGCGGCAAAGGTCTGAAAGCTCGGGTGACCGGCCTCGTCTTCGATGAAATCGCGGTTGACCACGTTGTGGCGCTTGTAGCTGCGCGGCTGCCGCGAGACCTGCGCCGGATCAAAGCGCTGCTCGATACCCGGCCAGTCGGGGGCTACGATGCCCTTCCAGCGGTCACCTTCCTGGCCGCGAAAGAATTCATGGCTGTCGTAGCGGTTGTGATAGGTCGCGCCGCCATCCTCCCAGTAGTGGAAATGATCGGTGACGAAATGGCTGTAGACGCCGGCTTCACGGCTCAGCACCTCGGGGAAGGTCACGTCGAATGGCTCCACCGGCCCCCAGCTGCGGTGCAGAAAGGACATGCGGCCGGTGAGCAGGTCGCGCCGCGCCGGCATGCAGGGCATAGAGCCGACGTGGTGATTGTCGAACCGGGCGCTGCGGGCGGCGAGCCGGTCGAAGTTCGGGGTCGGGACCGTGTCGCCGCCATAAGGCGAAAGCGCGTGGCGATTGAGCGAGTCGAAGAGGACAAGAACCGTTTTCATGACAAACCCTTACTTCACCGCGCCAGAGGTCAGGCCGCGGACAATGAACCGTTGAGCGAAAAGCAGAAGCAGGAAGGCCGGGAGGATCGACAGGGTCGAGGCGGCCGCCATCTCGGTAAAGGCGATGGTGTTCTCCTGGGCGTATTTGCCGATGCCCAGCGGCACCGTCGCGGTCTGCCGCTGGCTTAGCACCAGCACCACGGGAAATTCGTTCCAACTGAAGATAAAGGTCAGGATACCGGTCGCCGCCAGTCCGGGCCGGACGATGGGCAATACCACATGCCAGAGGATCTGCGGCACCTTGGCACCATCGATCTGGGCCGCCTCGACCAACTCTTTCGGCACGTCGCGGATGAAGACGCCCATCATCCACAGCGCCATCGGCAGGTGCAGCGTGGTATGGGCGAGGATGATGCCGGTATAGCTGTTGTCGAGCCCCACCGAGCGGAACATGGTGAACCAGGCCCCTGCCAGGGTGATCGGGGGCACCATATGAAAGACCACCGACCAGCCGAGCAGCGAATGCAGCACCCAGCCGGGCCACTGCAAGCGATAGAGCGAAAAGGCCGCCAGCGTCGCGATCACCAGCACAAGGAAGGTGCTGATCAGGCCGATCACCATGGAGTTGCCAAAGTTGCGGGCGAAATCCGAGGTCTTGTCGAAGACAACATTGAGAAAACCGTCGAGGTTGGGGGTGAACAGCACCCGGCCCATCAACAGGTCAATCTGGGTCTTGAAGGCGGCGGAGACGATCCAGAAGAATGGAAAGAGCACCACCAGCGCAAAGCTCATCAGGACTACATGGCGCAGCAGCGTCACCTGCCGTTCAGTGGCGCGAAATCCGCGGCGGTGCGGCAGGGCGCGGGGGGCGGAATGGCCGTCGGTTGCATGGGTCATGCCTTGGCTCCTTTGCCAGCGGTGGCGCGGGTGGCGATGATGATGCCGGCGGCGATCATCGAGATCACGGTGATCGACATGGCGGCACCATAGCCAGTCTGGTCCTCGGTGAAAAAGCGACGGTAGATGGTGAAGCTGATCACCTCGGTCGACGTGCCGGGGCCGCCGCCGGTCAACAGGTAGATCTCGTCAAACACCTTGAAGGCGAGGATCATGCGAAAAACGAAGGTCACGGCAATCGTCGGCATCATCAGCGGCAGGGTGATGTGGCGCAGCTGCTGCCAGCGCGAGGCACCGTCGATGCGGGCGGCCTCGAAGATGTCGTCGGGCAGGCTCTCGAGCCCGGCGAGCAGCAGCAGGAAACAAAAAGGCATCCAGTGCCAGACGTCGACGATAATGACCGACAGCAGCGCCAGATCGGGGCTGCCCAGCCAGTCCTGCGGGGCCAATCCCAGCGCCATCAGCAGGCTGTTGAGCACACCGAAATCATAGGAATACATCAGCTTCCAGATCGCGCCGATGATGATGCCCGGCACCAGGATCGGCAGAATGAAGACCGTACGGTAGAACACCCGCCCGCGCACCACCCGGGTGGTCAGCAGCGCCAGGATGAAGCCGATCAGCATCTGCAGCGCCACCGCCACCACCGCAAAGATCAGGGTGTTCAAGGCGCCGGCGCGCAGCAGGTTATCCTCTGGCAGCCTGGCGTAATTGGCCAGACCGACCCACTCCCAGACCGCCTCGCGGTTGACCCATTCGACGTCGTGGAAGCTGAGCGCCAGTAGTTTCAGCAGCGGCAGGATGGTCAGCAGCGCAAAGAGCACAAGCGCCGGCCAGAGCGTCGCGTGGCGCCAGAAGGTATCGGATTTCATCAGGTGGGCTCCGTCGAAATTCGGAGGCCGCGGACCAGGCTGCGACCCCCAGGGAGGTTACTGGAGCAGTTCAGGCGCCGGCAGGTCGTAGCCCGCGTCCTGCATGACCTTGGTGATCTCTTCGGCGGCGGTGTTCAGCGCCTCTTTCAGGGGCATCTCGCCGCCGATCGCCTGGTTGAGCCGCAGCTCGGTGATCGCCAGCACCTGGGTCGCCTCGGGGAAAGTAAAGGTCAGCCGGGCATTGGGCAACGCCTCGGCCATGGCTTTCATCCAGCGGTATTCCGGCTGATCGGCCATATCGCTTTGCAGCACAGCGCGGCTCACCGGCATCGAGCCGGCCTCGGCATAGGCGCGCTGCGCCGCGTCGGTCTGGAACCACTCGAGGAAGGCCAGCGCCGCCTGCTTGTTCTCGTCGGCGACGTTCCGCGGCACACCGGCCAGCCAATGGCCCAGCGGCGTGGCCGAGGGGATATCGGCAGTGCCCGGCGGCGGCGCATAGGCGACCTGACCCACCACCATCGACTTGCTCTCATCGTCGAAGAGGCCCGGCGCGGGCACCGAGTTGATATGCGCCGCGCGGCCCGTTGCCATGTTCTGGATCACGTTGGTCTGGGTCTGGCCGGCGGTCGAGGGGTGACCAACGTCGTTGGCAAGTTTAAGATAGGTCTCCATCCCCGCCAGCGTGCCGGGCGCATTGATCGACACTTCGAAGCTGCCGTCGTCCTGCTGGTCGACGATGCCACCGCCATGCGACCAGATGTAGGGAAAGACATCATAGGTGACGTCAAAGGTGCCGCGCTGGCCACGCTGAGAGATGCCGTAGCGCCGGTCGGTCTGCAGCTTCTTGGCGTTCTCGTAGAGCGCGTCCCAGGTCTTGGGCACCGAGAGGCCGGCCTCGTCATAGAGGTCCTGACGGTAGTGCAGGATCAGCACGTTGGGGTTGACCGGAACGCTCAACAGCGCGCCGCCATCGCAGGTGATCGTCTTGGCCTCGGCGTTCCAGCAAGTGCTGTCGTCGAAGGTGTAGATATCATTCGACAGGGCGAAATCCGCGTCGATCTCCTGCAGCGGCTGCAGGAAACCGCCGGTGTAAAACTCGACGAAAAAGCCAGCGTTCATGATCAGGATGTCGAAGGGGCTCTCGTCGGCGCGCACCGCGGTGCGCTGCTTCTCAAGGCTGCCGGCAAAGGGATTGACGTCGAGGTTGACGGTATTGCCGGTCTCTTGCTCGTATTTCTCGACCACCGCCTGGAAGCCCGGGAACCAAGGCGACTGGTTGATGACGATGGTGATCGGCGCCTCTTCTGCCGCCGCGAACGACGCTGTCATGGCCAGCACGCTGGCTGTCATCCCGCGGCGCAACATGGCCTTGGTTTTGCTCTGGATACGCATGTGTCCTCCCGTTTGATCTCAGTTTCGATGCCTCCCGCATCGATCTGGAACCAAGGTACCGCAGCGCCAGACATTCCAGAAATGAAAAGAATTCGGAACTCCATAGCCTGTGGCTATGGCTTCAGTTGAATGGATCGGCGGCACATTCGGCGATCAGCGCATCAGCCACGGCGCGGGCAGCGGGGGTCAGCAGCCCCGGCGCGCGATAGATCAGACCGGCCTGCCGGTTGGTCACCAACTCGGGCACGTCGATCTCGGTCAACCGGCTGCCCTCGGGCGAAAGCAGCTGCGAGCGGGTAGTATAGATCAGTGTGTCGGTCTGCGCCGCATGAGTCAGCAGAAAGGTCAGCGAGGTGGAGACCACCATGGCCCGCGGCGGCGTCAGCCCAAGGCTCATCACCCGCCCATGCAGCTTGCGCCGTGCCAGCGTGTCATCGGGCGGCAGTGCCCAAGCCAGCGCCAGCGCTTCCTCGGCCGGGACCGCCTTGCGCCCCGCCAGAGGATGCATGGGGCGAGCGACGCAGACCAGGTCGTCGGCGGTCAGCAGGTGAAACTCGAGATGCGCGCTTTCGTCTTCCAACGGGCGCTCAGCGACGACGAAATCAAGCGTGCCTGTGGTCAGCCCGGCCAGCAGCGAGTCGTCGAAACCGGTCTGCACCTCGATCCGCACGTCGGGGCGCTGTTCGGTGATCCGGCTGACCGCCTCCGGCAGCTTGCGCCGCACCCAGGAGGGCCCGGCCCCGATCGTCACATGCCCGCCCTGCCCGGCGCGCAGCTGGGCGATCTCGTCTGCGGCATCGCGCACCTGCGCCATTACCACGCCGGCATGTTCGGCCAGACGTTCGCCAATCGGCGTCAGGGTGATGCCATGGGCATGACGTTCCAGCAACGGCGTGCCGACCTGGTTCTCCAGCAGCTTGAGCGCCTTGGACAGGGTCGGCTGCGCCACGTTCAGCTCGGCTGCGGCGCGGGTGATGTTGCCGGTCTGGGCTGTGCGGAAGAAGGTAAGCGCCCGGTTTCTACCGCAGCGGCTGGTCCTTGACGCG
>NZ_JARAML010000052.1:0-8749 GCF_028807375.1 Marinovum sp. PR37
TGGCACCACAGAAATTGAGTCGGACCCAATTTTGCATGCCGATCCATACGTCATAGCGCCGGGTCACGTCCGCCGCGGCATCGGCATCGAGGTTGCGGTAGGCGGCCGAAAGGCTGTCGGTCCTGTGCTCCTGCGGCACGCCGCCGAGGGTCCAGAGCGCGTTCTGGAGGTTCTCGGCCAGCGCGGTGAAACTCTCGCCGCCCAAAACCACCGCAGCGTGTTCCCATCCGCTATAGGCCAAGACGAAGTGGAAGAGCCGGTGCTCCAGCGGCACACCAGCGATGGTAACGCCGAGCCTGCCCGCATCCGTGAAGTCCGACAACGCCAAGCGGCCCGGCTCGGGTGCTTGGCGGAAGATTACATCGCGCTCGGGGCCGTGCAGGGCACGCCAGTCGCGGACGCGGCGCTCCAGGGTCCGGCGGATCCGGTCATCGGGGAAGGCATCCGGATCGGTCATCTGTAGATGGCGTAGGAGCGTCACCGCTTGGACGGCCGGATCGCGTTCGAGGATCGGCAGCAGTACCGGTTCCCAGACCGCCTCGAGCGGATCGGGCACAGTACGTCCGCAGGCGGACTGGCGTTGCGAAGGAAGGCGGGGATCCGCCTCGAGGCGGCGGGCCGTGCGCTCGCTGAACCCTGCGCGGGCGGCGGCGATACGCTGGCTGTATTGAAGTCGGTCGGTCATGTAGACTCCCAATTGCTGGTCGGTGACGGGTTTGCCCGGCAAGGTCGGATCTCCGTTTGGTAGCAGAGACTTCGACCCTACCGGCCCGCAGCGGCCAGCACCCCCCGCAATCCCCCGTGAAGAGGGCCGCGCCGCCGCCGCCAGCCTTCGGTCGGGCTACGCCCTCCCTACGGCTGGCGGCGGCGGCCAACTTGCCTGACGGTGCCGGACAAGATGGTTGTCGCCCACCAGGCAACTGACCGCCGCGCTGCACAAGCTGCACCAGCACCGGGATGCTGACGCCCATGCCCACGTTCCGGCCATCGGCCGGGCGCTGGGAAATGCCGGTGAACATGGCGACACCGCCGCCGAAGCCGATATTGATGGTCAGCGGGCCCTTGGGCGCCCAGTCCTGGGCCATCGCCGGGGCGGTCGAAATCAGCGCGCTCAGGCCGAGCGCGAGCAATCTGGCTGTCAATTTCATGAGGTCTCCTCCTCAAGACTTCCGTGTGTCAGGCGATGATCACGCCCTCGTCCGACCGATAGAGCCGGTCGATTTCCCCGGCATTGCCCGCACGCAGAGCGCGCTGGTTCAGGCTGCCTTTTTCAGTGACTTCGCCGCGGTCAAGCGTCGGCTCCTGCGCCAGTATCCTGGCCCGCCTTACCCGGCTGGCCGATCCGGTCGAGGCCTTGGCGGCAGAGGTCAGCCGTTCGGAAAGCGCCGCCTTCAATTCGTCGGGCGGCATCTGTCTCGCGACGTCCGACAGCCAGAGCAAGGCACCGAGCTGGCTTTCGTTCTCGCCCACGATCACCGCGTCGCGCACAAGCCCGGAAAGATCGTCCACCAGCTTGGCGCGCACTGCGCCGACGGCGACCCAGGTGCCGGTCGACAGCTTGAAGTTCTCCGCCACGCGGCCATCGAAGTAGAAGCCGCGCGAAAAATCCTCGGGGTCCGCCGGACGCAGCGCGTCGCCCATGCAATAGAAGCCCTCGTCGTCGAAGACCTCGGCGGTCTTCTCCGGCGCGCCGTAATAGCCCGGCGTGATCGACGGCCCCTTGAGCCGCAGCTCGAGCTTGCCGTCGGTCGGCACCAGTTTGAGCGTCAACCCCCGCGACGGTACGCCGACGTTTCCGGCGGTCTCTTCCAAGTCGGTCCAGGCCAGGGCAAAGGGCGCCGTTTCGGTCGAGCCCAGGCCCGTCGCCAGCAGTACGTCGTGGCCCGTCGTCTCTCGCCCGATCTTCATCAGCTTGTCCCAGGTGTGCTGGGCCATGCCGGCGCCGGCGTAGAACATCATGTTCAGCCGGGAATAGAAGGTCTCGGCCAGCACCTTGTCGCGCGCCAGCTCGCGGGCGAGCATGTCGTATCCGATGGGCACGTTGAAATACCAGGTGCAGGCGATTTCGCGCAGGTTGCGCAGGGTCTCGTCGAACTTGCCGGGCACCGGGCGGCCATCGTCGATGTAATAGGTGCCGCCGTTGGTCAGCACGAGGTAGGCGATTTTGTTGCCGGCCGCCGTATGGTTCCAGGGTGCCCAGTTCAACACCACCGGCGGCTCGGTCTCCAGGAAGGAGTAGCAATCGCGCACCATGGCCTGCATGGCACAGATCATCCGGTTGGTGTTGATCACCGCCTTGGGCGACCCGGTTGAGCCGGAAGTGAACAGATATTTGACCACCGTGTCGGGGGTCAGCATCGCCCGCGCGGCCTCGGCCTCGGCAGGGTCATGCGCGAGGAGGTCGTCGTAGCGCGCCGCACCCGCGACATGGTTGCGCGCGGTGATCGCCTTGCAGTCGCCCTTCACCAACACTTGCAAAGCCTCGGCAAAGGTGGCCCCGTCATCGGCGAAGATTGCCCCGGGGTTGAGCGTCTCGACACTGCCCTTCGCCTTTGCGGCGCCTTCGGACACCAGCGAATAAGCGGGCGAGATAGGCGCATAGGGGATGCCCACATAGGCACAGGCGATCCCGAAGATTGCATGCTCGAGGCTGTTTTCTGACAGGATCAGCAGCGGGCGGTCTGGCCCCAGCCCCATGTTCAGCAAGGCGGCCCCTGCGGCCCGCGCCTGATTGCGGGCCCTGCCGTAGCTCACCTCGATCCAGTCTCCGTCCGCCCCGCGACGGGCGATCCAGGTCCGGTCAGGCGCCTCATCCGCCCAGCGGTCAAGGTAGTCGGCCAGAAGCTGCGGATGTTCGGGCAGATCCTCGACATGGCGCATGTAGACGGTGCCGTCGTCGCGTTTGTCATACGTGAATTTGGGGGTCCGATACCGGTGGTCTCTTCCATCTTGCCGCAAAGTTACCACGAGATCCTCCCATCGAAGCGTTTGCCGATTGGCATAATAGTTATAAGGCATATCTGTTATTGTCTATCTCTTTTTTGGGATCCGGGCCATCAGGCATTGACGAAAGTAGTTATGTGACATAATCATGATGAAAGTTAACGAAGGGTGGCAAGATGGACGTCAGGGGAAATACCGCGCTGGTCACAGGTGGCGGAAGCGGGCTGGGGGAGGCGACCGCGCGCCATCTGGTCGGGCTTGGCGCCAGAATCGCGATTGTCGATTTCGACGGCGGGCGTGCCGAAGCCGTGGCCGCAGAAATTGGCGGCATCGCCATTCGAGCGGATGTCAGTGACGCCGGGGCGGTGAGTTTCGCCTTCGATGAGGCCGTGAGCAAGTTCGGCGAGGCGCCGCGTGCGGTTGTCAATTGCGCCGGCATTGGCACCGCCGCCCGCATCCTCGCCCGCGACGGCGCGCTGTCGATCGACGTGTTCGAGCGGACAATCCGCGTGAACCTGATCGGCACCTACATCGTGATGAGCCATGCGGCGAAGCGCATGGCGACGCTCGAGCCGTTGGCGGACGGAGAGCGCGGCGTGATCGTCAACACGTCGTCCGTGGCCTGGCAGGACGGCCAACTGGGCCAGGCGGCCTATGCTGCGTCCAAGGGCGGGGTGGCATCCATGTGCCTGCCTGCGGCGCGGGAACTGGCGCAGAGCGGTATCCGGGTGATGGCAATCGCCCCGGGTCTTTTCAAGACACCGATGATGGCGGGCCTGCCCGAAGAGGTCGCCGCCAAGATCACCGCCAACATTCCCTTTCCCGCCCGCCTCGGCGCGCCGGGCGAATTCGCCATGATGGCGGAGCAGATCATTTCCAATCCGTTCCTGAACGGAACAACCATCCGGCTGGACGGCGCAGCCCGTCTGCCGCCGCGATAAGGAGCCACCCCATGTCGGACTTTTTGAAAGTGGCCGTCGAAGGGCCCATCGCCACCCTGACGATGAGCCGCCCGGACAAGCGCAACGCCATGTGCGATGAACTGGTCGATGCGCTGGATGCCTTCTATTCGAAACCGCCCGAGGGCGTGCGCGTCGTGATCCTGACTGGGACGGACGGTCACTATTGTTCCGGTCTCGATCTGTCGGAACATGTGCGCCGTTCGGCCGAACAGGGGCTCTATCATTCGCGCCACTGGCACGCGGTGATGGAACGCATCCAGCTGGGCGGACTGATTACCGTGTCTGCCATGTTCGGGGCCGTGATCGGCGGCGGGATGGAGCTGGCGGCCGCCACCCATGTGCGGATTGCCGAGGCCTCGACCATCTTCCAGCTGCCCGAGGGGCGCCGCGGCATCTTCGTGGGCGGCGGGGCCACTGCCCGCGTCGGACGTCTGCTCGGCGCCGACCGGATGACCGAAATGATGCTGACCGGGCGCAAATATGGTGCCGAAGAGGGCTTGGCCCTGGGTCTTGCCCACTATGCCGTGGGCGAAGGAGAGGCGCTGGCGCTGGCGCGGGAGCTGGCCGGCAAGATCGCGCGCAATGCGCCGCTGTCGAATTATCTGATGGTCCAGTCCATCGCCCGCATCAACGACATGTCCCGGACGGATGGCCTCTTCACCGAGTCGCTGGCCGCCGCCCTGTCGCAGACCACACCGGACGCGGAAGAGGGGCTGACAGCCTTTCTCGAAAAACGCGCCCCCGTCTTCAGGTAATCACCATGGCAAAAGCTGCGAAATCCATCACCCCGCCCGAGAAGGTCAATGACGAGACGTTGCGGGCGCACGTCGGCTATCACATGAAGCGCGCCTTCAACATCGTGCAGGCCGATCTGACACTGACATTGAAACCGTTCGAATTGCGGATGCTGACCTATACCGCGCTCGCCCTGATCGTCGGCAACCCCGGTCTCAGCCAGGCGCAACTGGCCCAGGCGATGGGCATCGAACGCCCCAACCTGGTGGTCATCGTCGACGAGCTGGAACGGCGCGAGCTGATCGTGCGCGACAAAGTGCCCACCGACCGGCGCGCCTATGCGCTGACAGCGACCTTGGCCGGCCGGCGCCTCTTCGGCAAGGCCAACGCCGCGGTCATTGCCCACGAAAACCGGTTGTTCGCCGATATGGACGATGCAACCCGCGCCACGTTGACCGACGCGCTGTCACGGATCCGCAAGCAGGAAAAGACTTGAGCGAGAAGGAACAGGACAGATGGTAGATATCTCGAAGGTCCGCGCGATCGACATCCATACCCATGCCGAAGAACCCTGCGGCTGCCATTCCGACGATGGCTATGACGATCTTCAGGCGAAGATGGCCCAATACTTCAACGCCAAGATCGTGCAGCCCACGATCGACCAGACTGCCGCGCATTTTCGCGAACAGAACGTCGCCGCGGTGATCTTTCCGGTCGATGCCGAACGCGAGACCGGCTATCGCCGGTTTTCCAACGACGAGGTGCTGGAACAGGTTGCGCGCAACAGCGATATCCTGATCCCCTTTGCCTCGATCGACCCGTGGAAGGGCAAGATGGCGGTGCGCGAGGCGCGGCGCCTGATCGAGGAACACGGCATCAAGGGCTTCAAGTTCCACCCGACCATGCAGGGCTTCTATCCCAATGACCGGATGGCCTATCCGTTCTACGAACTCCTCGCCGAGCACGGGTGCATCGGGCTCTTCCACACCGGTCAGACCGGCGTCGGATCGGGTATGCCCGGCGGCAACGGGATGCGGCTGAAATATTCCCACCCGATGTACCTCGATGACGTGTCGGTGGACTTTCCAGACATGAAGATCGTCATGGCGCACCCCTCCTTCCCCTGGCAGGAAGAGGCGCTGGCCGTGGCGCAGCACAAGCCCAATGTCTACATCGACCTCTCGGGCTGGTCGCCGAAGTATTTCCCCGAGATCCTCGTGCGCTACTGCAACTCGATCCTGAAGAAGAAGGTGCTGTTCGGGTCCGACTGGCCGATGATTACGCCAGAGCGCTGGCTCAGCGATTTCGAGCAGATCGCGATCAAGGATCACCTGCGCGAGGACATCATAAAGAACAATGCCGCCCGGCTGCTGGGCCTGATGGGCTGACCCCAACCGCCGCCGACACAGGTCGCGCCCGCGTCCCCCATCGGGGGCGCGGACAGCCCCCTTTTGCCCGCTCCCCATAAGGACCCTGAACATGAAACCGTTCGAAGCGCCTCTCGACGACATCCTGTTTTCGCTCGACCACGTGGCGGGGGCCGGCGCGCTTGCGGACTGGGACGGCGCGTTGGCGGGTGAAATCCTCGGCCATTTCGCCGCCTTCGCCGAAGGCGTCATTGCGCCGCTGGACGAGCCGGGCGATGCCCAGGGGTGCCGATTGGAAGACGGCACCGTGAAGATGCCCGACGGCTTCGCGGCGGCCTATGCGGAGCTGGCCGAAGGCGGCTGGCAGGGGCTGACCGCACCCGAGTCCTTCGGCGGCATGGCACAGAACCACCTTGTCGCCGCCGCCGTGTCCGAGATCTTCTCCGGCGCCAACCACGCCATGCAGATGGTCTGCAACCTTGTTCCCGGCGCGGTCGCGACGCTTCTGCGCTTCGGGACCGAGGCGCAGCAGCAGACGTGGATCCCGCGCCTTGCCGCGGGCGAGGCCCTATCGACCATGTGTCTGACCGAACCCGGCGCCGGCTCGGACCTGGCGCGCGTGCGCTGCAAGGCTGAAAAGGTCGGCAATGGCTGGGCAATCACCGGCGAGAAGATCTTCATTTCCGGTGGCGATCAGGACATGTCGGACGACATCCTGCACCTTGTCCTTGCCCGCACCGGCACGCGCGAAGAAGGCATCAAGGGACTGTCGCTGTTCCTGACCGGCAAGAAGGCGGCGGGTCGCACGATCTCGATCACCCGGATTGAGGAAAAGTTGGGCCTGCATGCCTCGCCGACCTGCCAGATGGCCTTTGACGGCACCCCGGCGCAATTGGTGGGCGAAGAGGGCGCGGGGCTGGCCGCCATGTTCACGGTGATGAACCACGCCCGCATCGACGTGGCGCTGCAAGGCGTGGCCCACGCCAGCCGCGCCCATGACATCGCCAGAAGCTATGCCGACGAACGGGTTCAGGGCCGCCGGCCCGACGGCTCTGAGGCGGTGCTGTCGGATCACGCCGACGTGCGCCGGATGCTCGATGAACAGCGCGCCTTGACGTTGGGCGCGCGCGGCATGGCGCATCTCACGCTTGTCGCGCTTGAGCGCGGTGACAATCCGGCGCTGGTCGATTTCCTGACACCGCTCTGCAAGGTCTTCTGCTCCGAGGCCGGCATCCGCGCGGCAGACCTCGGCATCCAGATTCTTGGCGGCTATGGCTACCTGCCCGAATACCGCGTGTCGCAGACCTGGCGCGACGCGCGGATCACCTCAATCTACGAAGGGGCCAATGGCATTCACGAGCTGGCCACCACGACCCGCGGGCTGAAGCTGCACGGCGGCGCGGGCGCCGACGCGTTTCTGGCCATGATCGGCAACCTGACGGATGATGCGGATGTGCTGTCGATTTGCAGCCAGTGGCGGGAGACGCGGGAAACCGTTCTCGCTGCGCGTGACCCCGCCGCGCTGGCGCATGACTTCACACAGCTGACTTGTGAGCTCTTCCTTCGCGCGGTCTGGGCACGCATCGCAGACAGCGAGGATCCGGAAATGATACGCCTCAGGGAGTTCGTGATGCGAAGGCCCCTTCCGGTCAATTTCCCGTTCTCGGGCAATGGTTGACGCGGCAGGAGTGGTGATTGCCACGTGGTATTCGATCTGGATGCCGTTGCCGCCGTGCATGTCGCGGGCGTGGCGTGCAATATCCGGCGCCTTGCCGCAGTTGTTGCGCTTGATGAGCGAGACCATCTCGGGCGCAAACCGGCCTTCGTCGAACAGCCGCCCAACGCGCAGCGAGGCCTGAAGCCCCAGCGCGATCGCGGTTTGCATGTCGGCCAGTTTCTTCTGGTAGAGCTGCGTGGCGGCCAGCGGGCAGTCGAACTGCTTGCCGCCGGGGCCGTATTGCCGGGTGCGGTGGAGACAGTCTTCGGCGGCGCCCATCACGCCTGCCATATCGGGCCCGGTTCAGGCAGCCGAAGGGCCCGCCCATGCCTTGGGCATCGGGCAGCAGCGCATCTTCGCCGACCTCGACATTGTCCATCACGATCTCGCCGGTGATCGAGGCACGCGAGGACAGTTTTCGCCGATCTTCGGCGCCGACAGCCCCGTCATGCCCTTTTCCAGGATGAAGCCGCGCACCTTGCCGTCATGCGCCTCGGACTTAGCCCAGACCACGAAGACATCGGCAATCGGGCTGTTGGAAATCCACATCTTCGAGCCGATCAGGCGATTGCCGCCGTCAGTCTTGACCGCGCGGGTCTTCATGCCCGAAGGATCGGAGCCGGCGTCCGGCTCGGTCAGGCCGAAACAGCCGATGTATCGCCACTGGCAAGCTTGGGCGGGTATTTCCGTTTTGCCCTTCTAAGCCGAAAGCGTGGATCGGGAACATGACCAGCGAGCTTTGCACCGACATCATCGAGCGATAGCCGCTGTCCACCCGCTCGACGGCGCGTGCCACAAGCCCGTAAGAGACATAAGACGCGCCGACCCCGCCGTATGCCTCGGGGATGGTCACGCCCAGCAGGCCGAGCGCGCCCATTTCGCGGAAAATCTCGGGATCGGTGTGTTCGTTGAGATAGGCCATTTCGACGCGCGGCAGCAGGCGGTCCTGGGCAAACTGAAGTGCCGTGTCGGAGATCATGCGGAGATATAGCCGAAAGTTGGTGATGGCCCTGAGGGGCGGCATA
>NZ_JARAML010000053.1:0-8451 GCF_028807375.1 Marinovum sp. PR37
CCGGGCTCCGGTCGCGGTTGGATGAAAGTTCCGTGGCAGGTCAGTGTTTTTACCCGCAGCGAACGGCAACTCCGACTGTCGGCGGCGCAGCATCAAAGAGCGACGGCCAAAAGCAGGAATGGGCCGCGATTGGCCAGCCGCGAGGCGACCGAAGCGCACGATGCGGCGTTTATCCGGGTTCGGCTCAGATCAGCTTTTCGGCCATTTCCTCTTCGCAAACAATCATGTCTGCCAGCATCTTTTCCGACCATTCCAGAGCGCCGGATGTCAAAAGAAATACCTCGGGAACGACGACCCATTCTGCAATCCAAACGCCGCCGGAACGCTCGTGCTGATGCAGGGTGAGTTCACCGATGTGCTCCGCACGTTGTCGGCCCAGACGACTTGCGGCCTCTGCAAACTCGCTTGCGCGCTGGTTTTTCTTGTGGTGCATCGATGAGGAAGCGCCTTTGCCGTTTGAATGGACTTCGGAGATTTCGCCAATATCCGAGGACGACAACAGATTGATGTTATGGGCGATCTTGGACAGGCAGGCGCACAAAGCCCCCAGGCCGGTTAGGATCTCGGCAACCCCATCGCGCGCATTCTGCCAATGGGGTTCGACGGTGCCCAAATCCAAGGTATCCGCCAGCCTGGATTTGACGCGCTGCCCCGTGTCGCCGTCATAACATGCCAGATCCCCGAGCGGGCCGCCAACCTGAACAAGGAGACCTCGATGCGACGCATCGTGCAACCGTTCGACATGCCGGCCCAGCTCCGCTTGCCAGACGCGTAGTTTTGTCGAAAAAAGCATCGGCACCGCATGTTGCCCGTTCGTACGGCCAATCATCTGCGTCTCTTTGTGGTCGTCGATCTTTTCGCCCAGGGCTGCAATCAGGCGATCAACGCTCGCAAGAACGGCCTGCAGTCCAAGCTTCATCTGCATCGACAGGCCCGTGTCCATGATGTCCTGTGTCGTACTGCGGAAGTGGACGTGCGGTGCCTGCTCGGGGCCGACGTGGGCGCGCATTTGTTTGACCAAGCCGACAATTGGACGGCCCACCTTCTTCATGTCCTTCTGCATTTGATCCCGATCGAGATCGGCGAGCGAAAACGAACCTATCGCATCTGCCGCCTCTTGCGGGATGAGTCCGGTATCGCATTGCGCGCGTGCAAGCGCCTGCTCGGCCTCTATCCAGACCGATAGCGTGGACGCTTCGGACCAGATGCTGCGCATCTCCTTGCTTGAGAAGCAGTCTTGCATCAGATGCCAGTCAAGCATCACCAAGCTCCCCATTCACCAGTTTCTGCTCGCGCAGGATGCCGCGAATGCGGAAGGCCATGGCCGCGACGCCGATTGCGAGGAAGAGGGCCGCGATCGGGCGTTCGATGAAGACCAGCGCACCGCTATCGGACATCAGCATGGATTGGCGGAAGGTTTCCTCGGCGCCCTTTGCCAGCACGAAGGAGATGACGAAAGCGGCGATATTGAAGTCATACTTGCGCATCAGCCAGCCGACAAAACCGGCAATGGTCATCACCGTGACATCGAACATGGAGCCCCGCGCCGAATAGGCGGCGACAAAGGACGTCAAGAAGATCATCGGGTAGAGCACGTTCGTCGGGATCTTGAGGATCAGCTTTGCCACCTGGGTGGCGCCGAAATAGCCGATCAAACCATAGGCCGCGATGCCGATCATTCCGCAGGCAAACAGGCGGTAAACTAGCTCCTTGTCGGTCAGGAACAGCGTCGGGCCCACTTGAATGCCGTGGATCAGGAAGACGCCCAGCAAGATCGCCCCGATAGTTGAGCCGGGGATGCCAAGTGTCAGGAGCGGTGCCATCGACGGGCCCGAAACCGCGTTGTTCGCAGCCTCTGGCGCAGCCACGCCTTCCAGCGCACCCTTGCCCCATTGTTCAGGGTTCGCGGCACGGCGCTTGCCCTCGCCATAGGAGATAAACGCCGCGATGGCAGACCCAAGACCGGGCAACACGCCGATGAACGCCCCGATGAAACCGCCCCGCAGAGCATGCGGCAGACAGGGTTTGTATTCGTCCCAGCTCAGGCCGTTGTCATCGCCGGTCGAAGTGGTTGCCTCGACCTCACCGTCTTTTGCCTTCAGGCGGTCTTCCAATTGCGCGAACACTTCCCCCAGCACGAAGACACCGATCATCAAAGGCACGAGACCAATGCCGTTCGAAAGATCGAATGAACCAAAGGTATAGCGTTCTTCGCTGGAAATCGGGTCGAGGCCGACCATGGCAACAAGCACACCGATCAAAGCCGAAGCCAGCCCCTTGAGGATGGATTTCCCGATGACCGAGCCGATCACGACAAAGGCGGCAAAATAGATAGCGAATGTTTCGGGCGGGCCGAGTTTCAATGCCAGGGCGGCGATGAAACCAACGCCCACGACCAACATGATATCGCCCATGAAGTCGCCGATGACCGAAGAGATCGTGGCCACCTTCATCGCTTTGCCGGCCTTGCCGGATTTCGCAAGCGGATAGCCGTCAATCTGCGTCGCAGCCGAGGCTGCTGTACCGGGTGTATTGAACAGGATCGCGGCAATCGACCCACCGTAGCGGCCCGATTTGCCGATCACGTAGAGAAAGGCCAAGGCAAAGAGCGGGTCCATGTAGAAGGTGATTGGCAACAGCATTGCTATGGCGGCAGAGGCCGTCAGGCCAGGGATAGCGCCCACGACCATGCCCACGACGGCGGCCAGGAGGATCGCAGCCAGCAACATTGGATCGGAGATCACGGAAAGAATTGCAGGGAAGATAACCATGACCGTTACCCTCTGATCGCATCAAGCAGGTCAAACACCTCGCCATACGGCGGGAAGACCCCAAGAAGTTCGAAGAAAATGATGTGGTAGATCAGCGGGCAGACAACGACCGAAATCGCGAGGCCGATCCAGCTGCGCACGCCGAAAATATAGAGCACGACGGGGGCCGCGATGGCTGTCGGCAGTACATATCCAAACCAGCGGATAGATTGCTGATAGAGCAAGGCGATTGCGAAGAGGCCCAGAATGTAAAGGACACTGCCTGCGTTCTGCGGCGCTTGATCACATTGGGCAGAAGCGGTTTGCCGTGCGCCAAACAACATGAAGCCCGCGATCACCAGGAGCCCAAGGCCCGCGCCAAAAGGGGCAATTCCGGCCCATGTTTCGTTGTCATTGGCGGCGGGCACATTCCAGACACCAACGACCGCCACAAGTCCCAATATCATCAGGACCATGCCTTCTGCATAGGCACGCATATCCATCCCTCCCATGTCGTTTGAAAAGGGGCTGCGTTGTTTGGCAGCCCCACTCATGAACGCGCGCTTAGTTCGTCAGGCTTTCAACCAAAGGCGCGGCGTCGGCCTTCATCGCGGCCAGTCCCGCTTTGGCGTCGGCTCCGCTGGCATAAACCGGGCCAGTGCCCCGTTCTGCCAGAAGTGCTGCAAATTCAGGTTTGGCAGCAATCGCCTCCAGCGCGGCTTCCATCGTCGCGACCACTTCGGCCGGGGTACCCTTGGGCGCAAATACGATAACCGGCGAGGAAACGGCGGCGAACGGAATGCCCAGTTCACCAAAGGAGGGAACGTCGGTCATGATGCCATCGCGATCCTGGCTGTTGACGGCCAGTGCGCGCAGGTTGTCTTCAAAACCTGCAAGCTGCTGAACGCCGAGGAAGCCGAAATCGGCCTGCGCACCTATCAGCGCAGCGCGGGTCGGGCCGCCACCTTTGAAGGGGACGTCCTGTGCCTCGATGCCGTTGTTGGCAAGGAAGCCAAGACCGCCCACGTGGTGGAAACCGCCGCGTCCGGAATGCGCCCAACGCAGGGAGCCCGGATTGGCCTTGGCCGCGTCGATGACGTCCTGAACCGATTGGAACGGGCTGTCTTTCGGAACCATCAACGAGGTCTGCAGGTTCCCGACCTGTGCAACGAACTCGAAGGAGTCAAGCGCGTCGATGTCGGTGTCACGTGTCATGGTCGACAACAGGAACGAGCCACCGGATGTCATCATCATGGTGTACCCATCCGGGCGCGCGCCGACGACGGAATTCGCGCCATTCAGGCCACCGGAGCCCGGCTTGTTCACGACGACAACCGGTACGTCCAGCACGCCTGCCGCTGCGGCGGAAATAGCGCGGGCATAAGCATCGGTCCCGCCGCCTGCCTGGTAGGGCACAACCAGGTTGATCGGGCGCTTCGGCCAGTCGGCAGCAAAACTTGCCGTGGCTGTCGCCAAAAGTGCGGCGCCTGCAACGGCGGCTCCGATGAGTGATCTTCTTTTCATGTTGGTCCTCCCAGAATTGATGATGTCGTTCCTATCATCCAAAATGAATTGTAAAAAATGCAAATATGCTTACATTACTTGCGTAATTTGCAATGGTATGGCGCATGAATATCAAAGCCCTTCGCGCTTTCCGCGCGACCCTGTCGGAAGGGTCTCTGGCCGCCGCAAGTCGGATACTGAACCTGTCGCAACCCGCTGTCAGCCGCTTGATTTCAGGTCTGGAAGGCGAATTGCGCCTGACACTCTTTGATCGCTCAAAGCGGAACTTGACGCCGACACCCGAAGGCTTCGCATTCTTTCGCGAAGCGGGCCGTATCCTCGACAACCTGGACGAAGTCCCTCGGATTGCTGCGGAAATCCGGGCCGGGCGAACCGAAAACCTGCGTGTTGTTGCGATGCCACGGGTCGCACAGGCGCTTGCCTCGCCCGCAGTGGCCAGGTTCGTGCAACAATACCCGGACATCGGCGTCAGCCTGGATGTTCGCGCCCGGCGCGAAGCCGGAAAGTGGCTGGCCGGGCGTGAATACGACATTGGTATAGGTGCGCTGCCAGTGGATCACCCGGACATCCGCACGGAATTGTTGCTTCGGGTCCGCGCGCAGGCCATCGTGCCGGTTGATCATCCCCTCGCACAGGCCAAAGAAATATCCGTCGACAACCTGGATGGTGAGCCCATGATCCGGCTCATGCACGGCCTACTTTTGCGCGAACAGCTGGACGACATGTTTCAATCCGCAGGTCTGACGCCGAAGCAGAACTGCGAAGTTGCCTCTTCGGCGCTCGCTTGTGCCCTGGTCGCTGACGGCGGAGGCATCACAATCGCCGATGAACTTGTTGCCTCTCAGGTGGATGCCAGCCGCATCAGATTGATCCCGATAACGCCTGAAAGATGGATGTCGTTCGGGCTTTTGTTCCCGATCAATCCGCCTCCGTCCAATCGCCTCGAAAACCTGATCGAGATTCTGCGGTCCAACGCACAACGCTTGGCGGATGCTTCGCCGACGATAGAAATTCCGGACTGAAGGTCAGCAACGGTCATTCGAATGCGTTTTGCATTGATCTCCAAAGCCCGCCACCAGATCATTGCTCTGACAGAAGTGCCGCGCAATCGATCAATGTCTGCTTCGGCGAAGCGGCAGTGCAGCATCTGGAGCGGCGAGCAAAGTCGCCTTGGGCCGGGTTTGCTGCTTCAATCCTGACTGCTCTAGAGGCGCGGAGCATGGACATGTGTCGGCAAAAGGATTGCAGCAGATGCGCTCGCGATAGCGCCGAACAGGTGGGCCTCCCAGGAGAGGCTAGGTTGACCTGACAGAACGCCCCAGAGGATGGAGCCATAAAGGAAGCCTACCAGCAGTGCCCCGCCCAGCGTGACCGGCGACCGATCCACCAGGCCGCGCGCCACGAGGAAGCCGAACCAGCCGAAGATCAGCCCCGACGCGCCGATATGGATTGCGTAGCTTCCGAAGAGCCAGACGAGACCGCCGCCGAGGCCGATCACCACGGCGTTCACAGCCAGCAAGGCCCGCGTCGCAGCGGTCACCAGCAGCCCACCCATCACCAATAATGGCGCCGTATTGGCCATCAGGTGCGCAAAGCATCCGTGTTGTAAGGGCATTGCGACGATGCCGTCCAACCCGCTGACGTGCCGGGAGATCAGGCCGAAGGCCGGGTTGAAAACATAGCCGGTGATCCAGTTTGCTGTCTGGCTCCCCCAGAGCAGGCCGACAAAGGCTGCAAGAGCCGCGGCGCGCCGAAAGACCGCGCGCACGTAATCCATTTTCTTCATGCCGTCCAAGGTAAAGGTCTCCCGGCCCGTTCAATTGCTTTCGCGCCCCCACAGGTGACGGGCTCGGAGGGCGGTAGGTCGACGCGGTCAACGACGTGACAATTTAGAGCGACGGATGCTACTCCGGGCAGCTGTAATTCGGCATCCAAAGCTCTTTTCCTAGACGGCTCAGGGACGGATAAGACGGCCAGCGGCACCTTGTTCACAAATTCGAAAACGAGCCCTGGATGCCGGCCGCCAATCTTGGCTCGAGTTTTTCCGACCGAAAGTACGACCCCATTATTGAAGATTGTGGCCCCTCTGCGTTACAGGGCGCGATGAAGAAAAAATGCTCAACAAAACCGATGTTCGAGGAGCTCCACTGGCAGCGATTGGCTGGACGATTGCCGGAAAACGGTGTGACTTCGGTGTTCAGCACGGACCTTCTCTGCCGCAAGCGTCTAGCGGAGGTGCGGTGGCCCGGCGGGGTCACATGCCTCGAGTGCCAGAGCCAAGACGTCGGGTATCTCGAAGGGCGAAAAACGTACCACTGCCGAAATTGTAGATACCAGTTCACGGTCCTGACCCGGTCTCTGCTCGGGTCGAGCAAGCTGTATCCTCAACTCTGGTTCGACGCTGCCGAGATATACATCTGCTGGCGCGCGAGGAGCGGAAGGCACGATTACGGCCTTCATGCCTTTGCGGATGTCCTTGGTGTCGCCTATCCGACCGCGCATCGGGTTCGGAAGATTCTGGAGAAAGACTTGGCTCTTGGCGGCACGGGGCTCTTGATTCAATGCATTTGCATCGACGTCTGAGTGAACCCTCTGTTTCTTAGATGAAATTCGGGGGAAGCGTGCCCGGAGGATAACCGCGGAAACCGGAAAACTCCGCAGTTGATCGATCCGAGACTTGGAGCCGGTGCATCTCGTTGTTGAGTTTTCTATACAGATTTCTTCCTTCCATAGGTATGTGCCCCCGATTTTTCCGCATACCTGCGAAATGTAAGAGACGACACTGGCACCAAGGTCAACGGGGCGAGCACAGTCCGAAATGAGGCAGGATAGGAAGCGAAAAATACACGAGGCGATTTTCTCGCAACATACTGAATTGTAAGAGAAATGGACTCGCCGGGAGCGGTGTGCTTTAACCAGAATTGGTCGCCGAGTCGTGGTAGGTCTCGACGACACGATCAGGAAGAAACCTAATGATCGAATGGGAGCCGATCTCGCATTCGATCGCCCTGGACAGAACAAGCGCGCCGCCGAAACGAGCGCCGATCATATGAAGCCATTTCTCGAGGGAGCATCACTCGATGCGCCCCGGAATGCGAAACGGAGAGAGGACCAAAGACGTAGCCAGACCCATGAAACTCAGCGCAGGGCGTTGTTTCCCCCGGGCAAGGAAGGGTGCATCACTGCTGATCGACGTAAGACACCGATAACGTAGTCGAGCTGACCCTCCTGCACAAGTTCGCAGTCGGAAATTTTCCGGCGGCGCAAGACCCCCGTGCGCTTGGTACGCAACGGGTCGGTGCCCTGCACCCACCCACAACATTCGCCCCACAGGGCGAACCAGTCTCACACAACGCGCCGGACCCCTCGGCGTGAATAGGAAAGTCATGCCATGCAGACTGCTTTGGAAATCGCGGACGGCCATCCGCACGCCCACTTGCCTCACCTTTGGGAGGCCACCTTCACTCCGCCGCCGATGGCAGACCCTGACGATCCGCACAAGCTGACCCGCACGCGCCTGAGTAAGCAGCTCATGAAGAGTGACAAGCCCAAGAGCGTTTGGAAGTCGAGCAGCACGTGCCGGGTGGCCTTCGTCACGCGGTTGCATCGGAGAGCAGTTCTTCAGGAGTTCTGGTGCGCGTCTTTCGAAGAAGCGCAGGTCTACCTCAATATTGCGGGCCATCCCGAGGTCATCAACTTTATGGAGCAGCATACGACCGTACCGTTCGTCGACCTGTCAGGGAAGGACACCTTCACACGCGTCGATGCCCATGTCCTCCTGCGGAACGGCGAGGAAGTGCTCGTCTCGGTAAAGTATGATGAAAAAGCTCGCCGTGAATCGTATCTGGCCGAAATCGCCAATACGGCCGAGCAGACGCCCTGCGAGGTAGCTGACCGGTTCACTGTGACTTCGCGGTACCTGTTCCACCCGACCTATCGTGCCTGTGTCGAAGCGATCCATAAAGCTCGCCGCGGCTGGGACCCGGAAGCCGATGAAGCAGTCCTGGGTCTCGCACCGCACATGGGGGCGCGCTTTACCTTCCAGGAGATCGTCGCTGCATCTGGTCTTGGGCACCGTGGGCACCGTGCTGTCATTCGCCTCGTTGGCGATGGCGACATCGGCAAAGACCTTCTCGTATAGCGCGACAATCAGGGTGAGATCAGCGCGACAATCAGG
>NZ_JARAML010000054.1:0-8059 GCF_028807375.1 Marinovum sp. PR37
GCCCCTGTCATTTTTCATTTTCGAAGTATGAAGCGTTGTCTTTGGTTATTTTTTCGAGGGTGGAGTCGAGTCTTTTGAGGTGTTGCATTCCGTTGGCGACGGCGGTTTCGGGGTCTCCTTGGAGGATGGCGGTTGCGATGGCTTCGTGGTCTGCGAGGAGCTGGGGCATGCGGTCCTGTTTGGCGAGGCCGAGCAGGCAGAGGCGGTCGACCTTGGCCTTTTCGGCGGCGATCACCTCGAAGGCGAAGGCGGCGCCGGCGATGGTGCAGAGGGCGCGGTGGAAGGCGTAGTCGAGGGCGCTGAAGCCATGGGCGTCGCCGGCGGCGAGGGCGGCGCGCTGGCGGGAGAGTTCCTGGGTCAGGGCCTGGCGGGCGGCGGCCTGGGTCTCGGCGGCGGCCAGGGCGGCGCGGCGCAGCACCTCGGCCTCGACGGCGGCGCGGACAAAGCGCGACTTCTCGATCTCGCGGGCCGAGAACCGCTTCACCTCGGTGGCGCGCTGCGGCCGGATCAGCAGCAGGTCGAGATTGGCCAGCCGGGTGAAGGCATCGCGCACCGGCTGGCGCGAGACGCCGAAGCGGGCGGCGATCTCGGCCTCGGAGATGCGGTCGCCGGGGCGCAGGCGCAGGGCGTCGATCTCGGCGCGCAGGTGGTCGAAGATCTCGTCGACGGCGGTGCGCCGGTCGCTGGACAGGCTGTGTGGCATCCCTCGGGTCTCCCTGTGCGGGGCCGGCGGCTGCCCCCTGATGGCTGTGGCTGCGGCGCCGGCGCGCCGGGCCCCCTGGGGGGGCTGGCGGGCGCCCTGCCGAACTTCATACTAGTATTCCAGATTTGTTACTAGTATACCAGTCTTAAGTTAGCCCCGAATCGCACCGCCATGCAACTGATTGGGGGCGGCATCCGCACAGGCGGGACCGGCGGGGGCCGGGCGCCGGCAACTTTAACGGAGGAGAGGACATGTCGGGAGTTCGTTTGGAGGGCATCGTCAAGGCCTATGGCGCGGTGCAGGTGGTGCATGGCATCGACCTCGAGGTGGCGGAGAAGGAGTTTGTCGTGCTGGTCGGGCCCTCGGGCTGCGGCAAGTCGACGACGCTGCGGATGATCGCCGGGCTGGAAGAGATCAGCGACGGCGATCTGACGATCGACGGCCGGCATGTGAACCGGGTGGCGCCGAAGGATCGCGACGTGGCGATGGTGTTCCAGAACTACGCGCTCTACCCGCATCTCAACGTCGCCGACAACATCGCCTTCGGGCTGCGCATCCGCAAGGAAAGCAAGGACCACATCGCCGCCTCGGTCGACGAGGTCGGCGGCATCCTCGGGCTCACGCCCTATCTCGAGCGGCGGCCGGCGGATCTCTCGGGCGGCCAGCGCCAGCGGGTCGCCATGGGCCGTGCCATCGTGCGCCGGCCCAAGGTCTTCCTGTTCGACGAGCCGCTGTCGAACCTCGACGCCAAGCTGCGCACCCAGATGCGGGCCGAGATCAAGCGGCTGCACAAGCGGCTCGGCGCGACCTCGATCTATGTCACCCACGACCAGGTCGAGGCGATGACCCTGGCCGATCGCATCGTGGTCATGCACGACGGGCGGATCGAGCAGATCGGCAGCCCGATGGAGCTCTTCCTGAACCCGGCCAACACCTTTGTCGCGGGCTTTCTCGGCTCGCCGCCGATGAACATGATCCGCGCGCAGGTGGTGGCCGGCGATCGCGGCCCGGTGGCCGAGTTCGACGGCCAGCGCATCCAGCTGCAACCGATCCCGTCGTTGCAGAACGCGGTCGGCCAGACGGTCATTCTCGGCATCCGGCCCGAGTTCGTCGCGGTCGCCGGTGCCTCCGACCCGACCCGGGTCGGCCTCGATGTCGATCTGGTCGAGACCCTGGGCTCGGAGGCGCTGATCCATGCCAGCCTGCAGGGCGAGCCCTTTGTCATCCGCACCGAGACGGTGGGCCAGATGCACATCCTCGACGGCATCTCGGGCTTCACCATCGCGCCGCATCTGATCAAGGTCTTCGACGCCGAGACCGGCCGGACGCTGCCCGGGCAGGTGCTGGAACAATGAGCAACGATCCCAACTTCACCGGCGCCGCCGGCCCGGCGACCGAAGAGCTGATCTTCGACGCCTCCGAGGCGCGGCGCGCGCGCCGGCCGAGCCGCATCCAGAGGGTGGGCGACCACCTGCGCCGGGAATGGCAGCTCTATGTCATGCTGATCCCGACCATCCTGTGGCTGGCGGTCTTTCTCTACAAGCCGATGTACGGGCTTCAGATCGCCTTCAAGGATTACTCGATCTTCCGCGGCGTGGCGGCCAGCCCCTGGATCGGCTTCGAGCACTTCCAGACGCTGTTCGGCAACGACCAGTTCCTGCGAGCGCTGAAGAACACCATCATCATCTCCTTCTACGGGCTGCTCTTCGGCTTTCCGATGCCGATCATCCTGGCGCTGATGTTCAACGAGATCCTCAAGCAGAGCTTCAAGAAGACGGCGCAGACCATCGTCTATCTGCCGCACTTCATCTCGAGCGTGATCATCGCCGGCATCGTGATCACCGCCTTCAGCCCCTCCGCGGGCATCGTCAACACCTTCCTCGGCTGGATCGGGGTGGAGCCGATCTACTTCCTGACCAAGCCCGAGTGGTTCCGGCCGATCTTTGTCGGCACCGGCATCTGGCAGGAGGCGGGCTTCCAGTCGATCGTCTATCTGGCGGCCATCGCCGGGGTCTCGCCGACGCTGTATGAATCGGCCGTGGTCGATGGTGCCAGCCGCTGGCAGATGATGTGGAAGATCACCATTCCCTCGATCCTGCCGACGATCATCATCATGCTGATCATCCGCATCGGCAACATGCTCGAGATCAGCTTCGAGATGATCATCCTGCTCTATCAGCCGGCGACCTACGAGACGGCGGATGTGGTCAATACCTTCATCTACCGCCAGGGCATCCAGGGCGGGCAATACGATCTGGCGGCGGCCGCGGGCCTGTTCAACGCGGTGGTGGCCTTCGTGCTGGTGATGACGGCGAACACGATCTCCAAGCGCTATTCGCGCACCTCGCTCTGGTAAGGGAGGACCGGACATGACCAACATGAACCTCTATTCGCGCGGCGACAGGCTCTTTGTCATCGTCAACATGGTGCTGATCGGCCTGTTCACCATCTCGACGCTCTATCCCTTCATCTACATCGCCTCGATGTCGATGAGCACCGGCTTCGAGGCCCGCGCCGGCAATGTCATCCTGACCCCGGTGGGCTTCACGCTGGAGGCCTACAAGCAGGTGCTCTCCGAGCCGCTGTTCTGGTCGTCTTACGCCAACACCTTCATCTACACCATCGGCGGCACGCTGATGAGCCTGGCCTTCATCATCCCCGGCGCCTATGCGCTGTCCAAGCCGCAGCTCTACGGCCGGCGGTTCTGGAACCTGGTGGTGGCCTTCACCATGTGGTTCAACGCCGGCCTCATTCCGTTCTTCCTGAACATGCGCGATCTGGGCCTGCTCGACAGCTACTTCGGCATCATCATCGGCTTTGCGGTCAACGGCTTCAACATCATCCTGCTGCGCAACTTCTTCGAGGGCATTCCGCGGAGCTTCGAAGAGGCCGCGCGGATGGACGGCGCCAACGAGTTCCAGGTGCTGTGGAAGGTCTATGTGCCGCTTTCCAAGCCGGCGATCGCCACCGTGGCGCTGTTCTGCATCGTGTCGCGCTGGAACGGCTTCTTCTGGGCCATGGTGCTGCTCCAGGACGAGGACAAGATCCCGCTCCAGGTCTATCTGCGCAAGGTGATCGTCGAGCTCTCGGACGACGAGGAGTTCGCCACCTCGCTGCTGACCGCGGCCTATTCGGTCGAGACCGTGACCGCGGCGATCATCGTCTGTTCGATCATCCCGATCCTGATGATCTACCCCTTCCTGCAGAAATACTTCTCCAAGGGCATCCTGCTCGGCGGGGTGAAGGAGTGAGCGGCGCCCGGACAGGGCTCCGGCGGAGCCCTGTCCGGGCGCGAACGCCCGAGGCCCTCCCGAGGGCCTGGCAACCGAAGACCGAATGAATTCGCATAAAGGGAGGACACCATGCGAAACCTGTCACTGACCATGCTGGCGACGACGGCCTTGACGGCGGCCATCGCCGTGCCGGCGTCTGCCGAAAGCCATCTGCCGATCACCGAGGAGCCGCTCGAGCTGACGATCCACATGCATTGGCCGCGCGCCCAGGGCTATGGCCCCGGCGGCGACACCTCGAAGCTCTACCCGGTCGAGGAAGTGGCCCGCGAGAAAACCAATATCCACCTGATCGACCAGACCTCGGGCCGCAACACCAAGGACAACAACGAGGCGATGAACCTGCTGCTCGCCACCGGCGATCTGCCCGACATCGTCGGCGGCAACCTGATCAAGCAGCCGGTCAACCAGTACGGCCCCGAGGGCGCCTTCGTGCCGCTCAACGATCTGGTCGAGGACCATGCGCCCAACATCAAGGCCTGGTTCGACGACCATCCCGAGATCTGGGATGCGATCAAGGCCTATGACGGCAATGTCTATTACATCCCCTATCTGCCGGACGGCAAATACGCCCGCGCCTGGTTCGTCCGCCAGGACTGGCTCGACGCGCTGGGGCTGGAGGCGCCCGACAACGTGGAAGAACTCTACGACGTGCTGGTGGCCTTCCGCGACCAGGACCCCAACGGCAACGGCGTGCAGGACGAGATCCCCTTCTTCGTGCGCGACTGGGAAGAGGTGCTGCGGCTGCTGACGCTCTGGGATGCGCGTTCGACCGGGGCGGATGTCTATCACCAGTTCTACGTCAAGGACGGCCGCGTGGTGCATCCTTACGCCCAGGAGGCCTATCGCGACGGTCTGGCCAATATCGCGCAATGGTACGAGGAAGGCCTGATCGACCCCGAGGTCTTCACCCGCGGCTCCTCGGCGCGCGACTATCTGCTGGGCGAGAACCTGGGCGGCATGACCCATGACTGGTTCGCCTCCACCAGCGGGTACAACGTGGCGCTGGAAGACAAGGTCGAAGGCTTCAACTTCATCCCCTTCCTGCCGCCGAAATCGGTCTCGGGCGTGCGCATCGAGGAAAACCGCCGCATCCCGATGAAGCCCGACGGCTGGGCGATCTCCTATTCCAACGACCATCCGGTCGAGACCATCAAGTACTTCGACTACTGGTTCTCGGAAGAAGGGGCGCTGCTCGCCAACTTCGGCGTCGAGGGCAAGACCTGGGACATGATCGACGGCGCGCCGGTCTACAAGGACGAGGTGCTGAGCTCGGGCCAGCCGGTCAACAGCCAGATGTATCTCGAGGGCGCGCAGGTCTATCGCGGCTACCCGCAGGACTACCGCTACGAATGGCAATGGACCCGCGACAGCGCGCGCAAGGGCATCGAGCTCTATGACACCGAGGACCTGCTGATCGAGCAGTTCCTGGGCGTCGCCTTCAACAAGGAGGAGCAGGAGGTCTACGACCGGTACTTCCCCTCGATCCAGACCTACATGCTGGAGCGCCAGCAGGCCTGGATTCTCGGCTCCGGCGACATCCAGGAGGACTGGGACAGCTACATCGAGACCCTGAACAAGATGGGTTACGAGGAGGTGCTCGAGGTGATGAACTCGGCCTACGAGCGCCAGTACGGCGGCTAGGCCAGAGCCCCCCGGACAGACCCGCCTGCGGCCGTCGCCGGCCGCAGGCTCCCCGAATCTTCCCCGCAAGCAACAGGATATCCCGATGCCCGGCGCCACCGCCCCCACGCTCGACGAACCCAGAACCGGCCGCCTGACGATCCAGTATGCGCCCGACGCGGAGACCCCGATCGTCGAGAACCCGCCGCGCTTCACCTGGCTGCCGGTGATCGAAGACGAGGCGCTCTATCTGCTGCGCCTGTCGCAGGACCCGGCCTTTCCCGCCGCCGAGACCCGAACCCACGGGCCGGTGCCGCTCAACTTCTTCACCCCCGACCGGGTGCTCGAGCCCGGCACCTGGCACTGGGCCTATGCGGTCTGCGACGCCGAGGGCCAGCCGGTCACCGGCTGGAGCGCCACCCGGCAGTTCACTCTGGCCGAGGGCTTGCCGGAAACCCCGCTGCCCGGCCGCGCCAGCCGCTTTGCCGAGGCCCCCGAAAGCCACCCGCGGCTCTGGCTCGACGCCGCCCGGCTCGAGACCTTCCGCAAGGCGGTGAAGGCCGATCCCGACCATTGCACCTGGGCGCGCTTCTACGAGAAATCCGTCCTGCCCTGGATGGACCGCGAGATCACCCGCGAGCCGGCGGGCTATCCCGGCCACCAGCGCACCGCGCCGGTCTGGCGCCAGACCTACATCGAGTTGCAGGAGGTGATCTATGCCATCCGTCACCTCGCCATCGGCGGCCAGGTGACCGGCGACCAGGCGATGCTCGACCGCGCCAGGGACTGGCTGCTGGAGGCGGCTTCCTGGGATCCGATGGGGGTGACCAGCCGCGCCTATACCGACGAATGGGCCTACCGCGTCACCAATGCCCTGGCCTGGGGCTACGACTGGCTTTACGACCAGCTCTCCGACGACGAGCGCAGGCTGGTGCGCGACGCGCTGCACGAACGCACCCGCGACATTGCCGAACATGCCATCCTCAACGCCAAGATCCACCTCTTTCCCTATGACAGCCATGCCGTGCGCTCGGTCTCGCTGACCCTGGTGCCGGCCTGCATCGCGCTCTTGGGCGAGGACGAGGGCGAGAACGGCAGCGGCGAGGCCCGCGACTGGCTGAACTACTGCATCGAGTTCCTCGCCACGGTCTATTCGCCCTGGGGCGATGCCGATGGCGGCTGGGCCGAGGGCACCAACTACTGGATGATGGGCATGGCCTATCTGATCGAGGCCGCCAACCGGCTGAAGAGCTTTGCCGGCATCGACCTCTACCAGCGCCCCTTCTTCCGCAACACCGGCGACTTCCCGCTCTATTGCAAGGCGCCGAACACCCGCCGCGCCACCTTCGGCGACGACAGCACCCAGGGCGATCTGCCCTGCATCAAGACCGGCATCAACCTGCGGCAATACGCCGGCGTCACCGGCAATGGCGCCTATCAATGGTACCATGAGGAGCTGGCCCGGCTGAACCCCGGCACCGAGGGCGCCTTCTACAACTGGGGCTGGTGGGACACCCATTTTGACGAGCTGACCTATCTCACCGACTTCCCCCTGGTCGAAGCTACGGATCCGCCCTCGGGCATGCGCCACTTCAAGGGCATCGGCTGGGTCGGCATCCAGCACGAGATGGCCGACCCCGACCGCCATATCCAGTTCGTGTTCAAAAGCAGCACGTTCGGCTCGATCAGCCACAGCCACGGCGACCAGAACGCCTTCTGCCTGGCCGCCTTCGGCGAGGACCTGGCGGTGCAATCGGGCT
Source organism: Marinovum sp. PR37 (assembly GCF_028807375.1). Lineage (NCBI taxonomy): Bacteria > Pseudomonadati > Pseudomonadota > Alphaproteobacteria > Rhodobacterales > Roseobacteraceae > Marinovum > Marinovum sp. PR37. Next base: position 7,377 of record NZ_JARAML010000054.1, read on the forward strand.
ATTACGTCGCCTTCAACTCATCGATGCACCGCAACTGGCGGCGCCAGACCCGGTCGAAAAACGCCATCCTGATCAATGGCAAGGGCCAATATGCCGACAAGGACAAGGCCCGCGCCATGGCCGCCACCGGCACGATCCTCGCCGCCGAGCAGCGCGACGACCACATCTACATCCACGGCGACGCCACCGCCGCCTATCAGAGCCTCTCGCCCGAGGTCACCCGCGCCGGCCGCGAAGTCTACTTCGTGAACGGCAGCTACTTCGTCATCGTCGACAGCGTCGATGCCGACGCAGCCGTCACCATCGACTGGCTGCTGCATGCCAACCAGCCCTACGACCTCGGCCGGACCTCCTTCCGCATGACCGGCGAGACGGCGGGCTTCTACGGCCAGGTGGTCTGGTCCGAGGCCGGCAAGCCCGAACTCAGCCAGGTCACCGGCTTCCCCGGCGTCGACCCGGCCGATTACGCCGGCCTGCCCGAAAGCACCTGCCTGCACGCGACATACCCCGCCGCCAGACGCCACCGCATCGCCACCCTGCTGGTGCCCTACCGGCGCTCCGAACCCAAACGCATCTTCAACTTCATGGACGACCAGGGCTACGACGCCGACCTCTACTTCACCGACCCGGACGAAAACACATTCAAAATTACCCTCAAAAAACTCGCAAAATCATGAGCCGAG
>NZ_JARAML010000055.1:0-5839 GCF_028807375.1 Marinovum sp. PR37
ATCACCCACGAGAACTTTCGGGTTTTGAAGTAGAAGCGGTATATCAGTGTGAATACTCCACCGGCTGAAAGCCGGTGGCTTCAGGTTACGGCTCAAAGCCGGATCGGTCCGCCATGCGGCGGACTCACGTCACGGTAAAGTCATCGTCGGGTTCTGGGGGCGTCTGGTTCCTGATGTATTCGGCCCATACCTCGTCCGTCACATTGCCGCTGCTGGCAACCCAATAACCGCGCGCCCAAAGGTGCTGGCCCCAATACCTCTTGCGCAATATCCCGAACTCGCTCAGCAGCTTGTGCGAGCTACGCCCTTTCAGATGCTGCACCGCACGACTGACCGACAGGTTCGGCGGGATCGACAGCAGCATATGCACGTGGTCACGGTTGATCGAACCCGCATGCACGGTCATCTCATATGCGCGCGCCGTCTCACGCAACAACTCACGGCAGCGGTTGCCGACGTCGCCACCCAATACCTGGTAGCGATACTTCGTCACCCACACCAAATGGTATTTGCAGTCCCAAACCGTATGACTGCCACGTTTGTAAGAATCCATAATCAGGCACTATATCGCAAATGCCGCGATCCCGACCGGCTAAAGCCGTGGGGTTTACAGATCCCCTATCGGGGACTCTAAAATAACGCTTGAACCTACAGCGACTACAGGAACTACAAAGGACGCGAATCAACTGTCGGATCCTGCTCACGGCATGCACGCGCAAAGAACTTCATCCCATTCGGTTTTCCGCCCAACCCCAACTCGGTTGCGATTCACAGAAGCGAACACAGGCGGAAAGTGGAGAATGTCGCGATATGATCTCACTAGAATGGACGATGAACATGCTGAACTATCCCGATGCGGAAACCTTGTCCGGCTCGGATGCAGAAGCGCTACTCAGGAGGACGCAAAATAACACCTGAGATCGGACAATTCGCCCTTACCCTCGCGCTTGCCGTCGCGATTGTTCAAAGCATCTTGCCAATTGTCGGAGCAAGCACGGGACGCGTGCTTTGGATGGAAAGTGCAAAGACAACAGCGGTGCTTCAGGTGACGTTAGTTGCAATTGCGTTTGGCGCGCTCATGCGCTCCTTTGTTGTCAGTGATTTCACGGTTCGAAACGTGGTTGAAAATTCCCACTCTCTGAAGCCGATGATCTTCAAGGTTGCCGGCACTTGGGGCAGCCACGAAGGGTCTCTAGTTCTCTGGACCTTTATTCTCGTACTTTTCGGGGCTGGGGTCGCGCTGCTGGGCAGAAACATTCCGGTTGGTCTCAAAGCGCGAACTCTATCCGTTCAAGCCTGGATCAGCGTCGGTTTCCTGAGCTTCATGCTCTTTACATCCAATCCGTTCGAGCGGGTGTTTCCGCCGCCTCTGGATGGCACAGACCTTAATCCTCTGCTGCAGGACATCGGGTTGGCGATGCATCCCCCGCTCTTGTATTTTGGGTATGTCGGCTTCTCGATCGTCTTCTCCTTCGCGGTCGCGGCTCTGATAGAGGGTCGGGTGGATCCCGCATGGGCGCGTTGGGTGCGGCCTTGGACTCTGACGGCCTGGATCAGCCTCACTGCGGGGATCGCACTCGGCTCTTGGTGGGCCTATTACGAACTTGGCTGGGGCGGCTGGTGGTTTTGGGACCCGGTGGAAAACGCATCCTTCATGCCATGGCTGCTGGGTACGGCACTCCTGCACTCCGCTATCGTCACGGAAAAGCGGGACACGTTCAAAAGCTGGACCATTCTTTTGGCCATCCTGACCTTTTCACTGTCACTTCTGGGGACATTTATCGTCCGATCCGGCATTTTGACATCCGTTCACGCGTTCGCGGTCGACCCGGCGCGCGGCGTGTACATTCTCGGCCTTCTTGGCGTAACCATTGTCGGCTCACTGACACTTTACGCATGGCGCGCGCCTCAGCTTGGATCGGGTGGCGTATTTCGGCCGATTAGCCGCGAGGCGGGGCTTTTGCTCAACAACCTTCTGCTCGCGACCGCAACGGCGACCGTCCTTTTTGGAACACTCTATCCGTTGTTTGTGGAAGCGGTGACTGATGAAAAGATCTCTGTAGGACCACCGTATTTCAACGCGACGTTTATCCCTTTCATGCTGCCGCTAGTCATCATCATGGGAATTGGCCCATTCCTGTCTTGGAAACGGGCCGATCTTCCCGGTATCTGGCAGCGGCTGCGTTTGGTTTTTGGTATCGCGATTGGTGTTGCGGGGATCGTTTGGTACCTTCAGACAGACGGGCCCCTGCTTGCAGTGGTCTCAATAGGGATTGCAGCCTGGGTTTTTGTTGCAACGTTGCGCGAATGGGCGTTGCGCATCAAGCTCTTTGATTTACCCCTTTCACAGTCGCTGCGTCGCGCGCGGAACTTGCCGCGCGCTGCGCACGGTATGACGCTCGCGCATCTTGGCGTTGCAATGCTTGTGCTTGGGTTTGTAGGTTCCACAGCCTGGAAGGAAGAACGTGTTCTTTTCGCAGAACCGGGGACGACCGTGGAAATCGCCGGTTTTGAGGTAATATTCGACGGTGTCGAACGGTTGCGTGGTCCAAACTACATCGCACAACAAGGCCAGCTTCGCGTCTTGAAAGATGGACGGGAGATTACGCTTCTTCGTCCGGAGCGCAGAAACTATCCAGTTGCGGGGACGTCCACAACCGAATCTGCAATCCGATCAACGCTCAGAGGTGATCTCTACGTCACCATCAGTGAGCCTGCGACCGAAAAGGCGTCGGGCCAGTGGAATTTGCGCATTCTCTACGAACCACTGGTTAATTGGATATGGATCGGAGCGACGATGCTGGTGCTTGGCGGGTCCCTTTCGCTATCGGACCGCAGATTGCGGGTGGGTGCGCCGTCGCCAAAAAGCCGGTCGTCAGCGCTTCAACCGGCGGAATGATATGATGAAGAAAATCCTTCTCGCGATGCCAGCGCTGGTCGCAGTGGTCTTGGGTGGATTTTTGTTCTGGGGGCTCAACCCAGACCGAGATCCTAACGCAATTCCTTCCGCTTTGGTCTCCGAACCAGTTCCGGATTTTGAGCTTCCACCGGTAGAGAGCACGCAGACCCCCGGACTGTCGGCCGCAGCCCTTCGTAGCATTGGCGAGCCGGTTTTGGTCAATGTATTCGCTTCATGGTGCGTGCCCTGTCGTGCTGAGCATGCGGTGCTAACCAGGCTTGTTGAACAGGACGGTGTTCGGCTGATGGGGATTAACTACATGGACAAACCAGCAGATGCCGCAAACTGGCTGGAGGAGCTTGGCAACCCCTATGAGAGGATCGGATCAGACAGCGAGGGCCGGGTCGGTATCGAATGGGGTATTTCGGGGGTGCCTGAGACGTTTGTGATCGATGCGAACGGTATCGTAGTCTATCGCTACGTTGGTCCCATTGTGACGCCAGAGGCACAGGATGAAATTCGTGCTGCGTTGGCCGCAGCAGGTGGTCAATCATGAAGAGTTGGCTCTATTCACTGGTGCTGATGCTTGCCGCAACAACCGCGGCATGGGCTGTGGAGCCAGATGAGTTGCTGGATGATCCGGTGCTTGAGTCGCGCGCCCGGGAGCTCTCAAAGCAGCTACGCTGCGTTGTCTGCCAGAATCAGGATATCGATAGCTCAAATGCGGGTGTTGCCCGAACGATGCGCACCTTGCTGCGCGAACGTCTGATTGCAGGTGAAACAAATGACGAGATCATTGCGTTTTTCGTAGATCGATATGGTGACTTCGTCCTGTTCAGGCCGCGACTGAAACCCGCCACGTATCTGTTGTGGTTCGGACCAGCGGTTCTTTTTGCCGTTGGGATTGGCGTTGTCTTTGTCACAATCAGGTGCCGAAGCAGGGCCGTTCTTGATGGCACTGCTGATCCACTGAGCCCCGATGAAGAGCGTGAGTTCGAAGCCATTTTTCATGAAAATGAAGGACGGAGAGACCCATGATTTGGTTGGTGTTAGGCGCGATGGCATCCATCACTGTCCTTCTGTTCTTGTCCGGTCTCTATCGAACGGGTGAAGTCCTGAACAGAAAGGATGGAGCGTTGGTTATCCTCAAGGATCAGCTTTCCGAAATTGATACTGATCAAGAGCGGAATCTGATATCCGTTACCGAGGCCGACGCGGCCAGGGTTGAAATCAAACGCCGCATTCTGGCTGCCGGTCGGCTTGCGACACGTGAATCGTCGCGCGCAAGCGGGCGAAGCACCATCTTCGCGTCCGCCATTGCCACGCCATTGGTAGCCTTCGCTCTGTATTCTCAAATCGGCTCGCCACAGATCGAAAGCCAGCCTCTGGCGTCTCGCGCATCTGAAACCCAGGAAGCCGCAAACCTCTCAGAGTTGACCCAGAGACTAAAAACCCGGCTTGAAGCAGACGAGTCTGGTGGACCAAGTGATGGTTGGGTTCTGCTCGGTCAGACCTATATGCGTATGGCTCGTTACGATGATGCCGCCGATGCATTCGAACGCGTCACTGTCCGCGACAATGCAGATATCTCAACCCTATTGCTATATGCCGAGGCCTTGATCGCAGCCGAGAACGGGATCGTGACGCCGCAAGCGGAAAGCGTGATCGAACGCGCATCGGAGATGGACCCCGATGATCCAGGCCCAATTTTCTATAGAGCCCGGATCCTCGAACAGGACGGGGTTCCAGATGAAGCGAGGACGCTTTTGATCGAGCGCCTCAAGAGAGCGGATCGCGCCTATCCGTGGATGGAACTTTTCCTGTCTGTCGCCAACCGATTGGGGGAACAGGTTGGAGAGAGCCCTGTCACCCTAGCTGATTTCTTTCCGGACTCTCGGGACGCGCGTAGCCCCGGTGCGGCCGATATCGAGGCCGCTCAGGACATGTCGGTCGAGGAACGCAGCGCTTTCGTCCGCTCCATGGTTGACCGCTTGGCGGCGCGATTGTTGGATGACCAAGACAATCTTGAAGGATGGCTTCGGCTTGCGGAGGCGTACAGTGTATTGGGTGACTTTGATGCTGCCCAGAACGCCGCCGACAATGCGCGCACCTTGGCCGAAAGCCTTCCGGAAACCGACCCTATGCGTGCCGCCGCCACGGCCCGATTGGATCGGATCAACAAATAAATTGGGGCCGCGTGGTCTCAGATACATAACAGCTTTCCTTTCACCTGAAACTAAACCACTGTAGGTTCTGCCTCCCTTGAGCAATGCAACGGCACTATGTCATCGTTTTCGGACAGCGCTGAGATTGGCAGCCGACAGTGCTTCGAGAACGGCATCCGCAGATAGTAGTTCAGATAAAATGATACCTTCAGGAGCATTTGGACCGTAGACGATGTTGAGCGGAATTGCGTATCTGCCGTGCGCCTCGAGATAGGATTGGATTTTCGCGTCCGGTCGCGTCCAATCCGCGCGCATCGCAATCACGCCTTCCTCGCCAAGTGCTCCCAAAACTGGTTCACGATCCAGGACCAGGGTTTTGTTTGCTTTACAAGTGATGCACCAATCCGCAGTAACGTCCACGAAGACAGTTTTGCCCTGCGACACTTCACGCGCGATCCGGGACCGGTCGAACTCGACCCAGTAAGAAGTGATCGAGGCTGTTACATCATCGGAGCTTTTTGGCAGCAGTGCAGGGGCCGCCAACGTCATGCCCAAAACCGCAGTCATTCCCCACAGCAAACCGTTACGAGGCTGAACCTGATAGGCTCTCGCCGCCAGTACGATGAGCCCAAGACCCAGCAGCACCAGGCCTGTGAGAGTTGGCGACGTCACACCAATCAAGACCCAGCATAGCCATGCAACGGTTCCGGCAAGCAGCAATCCGAGAACGATCTTTGAGCTACTCCCCATCTTTTGGACAGGATCTGGCGTAAAC
>NZ_JARAML010000056.1:0-5483 GCF_028807375.1 Marinovum sp. PR37
GTGAATCACGCAGCGAGACCGAAATCAATGCATCCTGACCCTAAGTATGCGTGCATGCCGCACAACATCCTGTGTGCCGCAATCACCCAGTGAGTCTAGTTCCGCACCAGTGGCGGGAAACACAAGCAATGGTGGTAAGTTGGGATTATCCCCGCTGAAGCTGGCAGCAATCTCAGCGTTCTGATGAGCTAGTTCAGCGACCAAGGCGCGTGCGTGGGGCCGCGAGAACCCCAACTCAAGCGCACCACTGCTGATGATGGGGGCCTCAGTCCAATTCAGGATCGCACGAAACCCTAGCCCCTTCGCGCCGATCATGCGCGCGGCGCGCGTTGGTTTGTCGCTGGTGTGTGCCGTCATCAGGGACGCGACACCACCTCTCCGGAACGGCTGCCCGGTGTTAGCGACGTACAGTGCATCCTGCGTCACCTCGATTAGGACACGTCCTGATCCACCCACCTCACTTGCCGCGTCGGCCGCGTTTTGAACAAGCTCCAGAAGCTCACGACCAGCATAGTCTGCCGTGGTCTGCTTTTCGGTGCGTGAATGGCCTAAAAGGAAGGCGGGTTTCTCGATATACGCCTTGCACGTAGATTTCAGCTCAGCTGCAATGAACGCAGCCCAAGCCTCGCCTGTCATGTGCGTTTCGTGCGCTCTGGCGCTGCTCTCTTGGTTCACGGACATTGAGTGCATCTCAGGTCACGTCGCATAAGACTGTTTTCTTTTAATCCGTTGCCAGAAATTTCACTATTCATTTGCTCGCCTAACCTTTGACCCTATCACCGCGAACAAAACGGTTAGCCGATTGCTTCCTTGATCGTCTTTCCATCACTGGGCCTGCGCCAGCTTTGGGGTCCGCTGCAGTTTCCATCCTTGACGATGCCCCCGGCCACACTGGAGCTGCCAAAGAGGTGATCGCACGAAAAACGATACAAGTCCGGGTCGCTGTCCGGGACGAGGACACCCCGCCGAACCAGACGGTCACGCTCTTCGCGATCCCTCTTCACACGAGGGGAGCCTTCTCGCATCGCAGTCGAGTCCTTGCGGACAAGGAAGCCACCGGACTCGGGGCGGCCATAGGCTTGAGCCTTCTGCGGACGCATTACAAACCAATCCTTCTCGCTCATGAATTCCCTCTTTCATTTTATTTGATCAATGGCAGAGCACACAGCGTATTCACCAGCTGCATTTGCTCGACGGTATTGCACTTCGCCTCACGCAATCGCGGCGCTCCAAAAACTAATGCGAGTCCCTTGGCGCGGGAGACCGCGACATTGATGCGGTTAACAGAAAACAGAAACTCCATCCCGCGCGAGGTTTCTTCGGCGGAAGATGCGGTCATGGACACCAGGCAGACCGGTGCCTCTTGCCCCTGAAACTTGTCCACGGTTCCAACGCGGACGCCCAACGGAAGGGCATCCCGCAGAGCGTTTACCTGAGCGTTGTACGGAGCGACGACAATGATGTCCGTCTCGCGCATCGACCGCGTGCTGCCATCCTTCTCCGTCCAGCTGCCGTCAAGGAGGTCAGTGACGGTTTTGCCAATTGCGGCGACTTCTTCCTGTGCGATCTGTGCATTGCCCTCATGCGGGACCGGCACCCAGAAAGCTCCGGCTTCGGGGAGCGCCGTGCCTGTCACGCACTGGTTAGCCGTATCAGGATGGCTGGTCAGTCGGCCTTCATACACCTGTTGCGAGACAAACCGACAGACCTCCGGGTGCATGCGCCGGGATGTGGGAAGGAAGATGCCCCGCTCAGCTGGAACCGTCGCATGCTCACCGAGCATCCAATCGAGGCACGACAGGTTCGCAGGCTCGGGATGTGCCCCCTGGATGACCTGCGGCAACTGGCGCGGGTCGCCCACAAGGACGATGTTTCGCGCGGCACGACCCATGGCAGCCATGTTTGCCAGTCCAACCTGGCCGGCCTCGTCGACGAAAAGCCAATCAAAGCCCTGAACATTTTCGTCGCGCGAGAAGAACCACGCGGTGCCGCCTACGACATGCCCGCCCTTGGCGGCCTCTGCGTTGTCGGTCGTACGATGAACATCGCAATCTTCGGGATAACCATCCTCGCTGCCAGAAACCTTGTGCACGAGTTCGAGATTGATCGGCAGGTCTTCGTCTTCCAACGCTGAAAGACAGCCCATCAGCACATTCCTGATAGCCTCGTGGCTGTTGGATGCGACGCCGACGCGATGGCCCTTGCGCACCAAAGACAGGATCGCGCGTGCACTCACATAGGTCTTGCCGGTACCAGGTGGCCCCTGAATCGGCAGGACCGTTCCATCCATGTCATTCACCACGGCAATAGTGCCCGCTACAGGTTCTGCCCCGCCCAGAAGATCGCCCCGTGGGCCAGAGCGCAGACGCGGTGCAGCGCGCGACAGCAGGTCGTCCACCGCCGTGTACCGGCGCGCGCCGCACTGATCGGCGATCACATCGCGCAAAGCACCGGCAATGACACCCGTCTGGATCGGCCAGTCCGGATGCAGCGTCAGCTGATCCGTCAGTAGGTCGACCTTGCCCGGGCCGACTTTGACCGTGATCTGGCGGGCGCGGCGATCCATGGTCTCGATTCCGACCGTTGTCGGGGGACTGTCGAACACCGGAACCGTCGCCCTCTTGCCGCTCCGCAGTTTCGTTTCCTGTTCGGGAAAGGTGTATCGGCGCGCAAAGGATCGCTTGACGGGTTCGACAGGGCCCGCTGCCTCAAGCCCGCCAAGCGCATCGAGATCGTCGAGCAGATCATCTTCGTCCTTCGCAGCGCTATCGAATACGGCCCATTGCGCGGGCTTCACCTCGCGGCTGTGAAAAACGCCGAGGTTGAACAACATATCCTGCCGCGCCTCCGGCAAACCTGATGCTGCCAGCAGGTTGCGCAGAGCTTTCGTATCGGCGTCCTCTTCGACCTCTTTATCACCTGCATCCGGGGCAAGTGTCGGCCAAGGGCCGACAGGCCGGATGCCAACCAGCCAGTCGCGCAATTCCTCGGTCGAGATACAGTCGACGCGGTTGTAATCCTCTATCTCGTCCAGAATCTGCTGGTCCTGCGTTTCGCGCCAGCGCTCATAAGCCACGACCGAGCCGCCCGCCGTCTTGACCTCGCCGTCGCGCTTGCGATCGTAAAAGGCCTCCATCGATTTGATGGAATAGTTCGGTTCCGATCCGATCAGCCCGCCGCGGACCACGGCGAACAGATCGACGAAGCGCCGTTCCCGGAGCAGCCGGTCGAGGAAAGCCTCACCGATCCCATATTTCGTGGTCAGGCGTTTGAGTGCTGTGATCTCGTAGGGCGCGTAGTGATAGATGCGCGCAGTGGGGTACTGCGAAATCCGCGCGCGAAAAAACGCCAGCAAGTCGGACAATGCCCGCGCTTCGGCATCGTGGTCATGGGCCCAGAACGCCTTGAACGCCCCGTCGAACCAGATGCCGTGCAGGTATTCGAGGCCGCCCTCGTAGTGTGGATCGCCTTCAATGTCGTAGAACAGGTCGCCCGGCTGCGGTTCCGGCAACAGGTCAAAGCCTTTGCCAGGCTCGGGCGCCCGTAGTTCGAAATCTGGCTCCCCGGTTTTGCGGGCCTGCTGCAGGCGGGCCTGCGTGACCAAACGGGCCTGGGTGTTTTCGGCCATTCCGCGCACTGGGTGATCGAGCGTCGAGAGAGCCTCCAATGTGTGAACACCCGCGGCTTCCAACTTCTTCACCTGACCACGGCTGATATTGGCGACATTGAACAAGCTGTCTTCGGTCTGCCAAACGCTTTCGCAATGATCGGCCCAACGGCAAAGACCGCAATCTGCACATGGCACCGGGCGCATCGGCTGCGGATCGGCAACGAAAGTTTCCAGCCGTTCGCGCGCCATCCGTGCATAGGCAGAGTAGTCCGCCAGGCGCAGCGTCGCGCGCGTGCCGTCTCCCAATTCGACATGCGCGAACTCGGGCACCACCCCCTGAATTTCCGCCAGCAGATCGGAATATAGAACCAGCTGAAGCACATGTTTCGGATCAGCCCGACGTTTCAGCTTGGTGTCGGCCACCTCGTAGCTGAACGGTCCGAGCGCCGAGGGGGTCTCAATACGCTCCAGGAAGTCGGACCAGCCGCCCCAGTTCCCCGACAGAAACGCGCCCTGAAACACCACATCCGGACCAGCGGCGAGCACCGCGCGCGTGGCTTCGGCGTTTTCGCCAAGTTTGCCGCGCTCGATTTCCATGACCGTGCGCCCGGCCTCCTTGAGATGTGCAAGGTGCGCCGCCTCATGCGCATCGCCCTGCTTTTGCAAAAGCGCTGCGTCCTCGGTGTCGTCGCCCGGCTCCTGGCCCGTTCCGCGCAGATGCGCAAGATCAAGGGTGGTCGCATGTGCGCAGCCTGTGAAGCGCATGAGATCCGTTGCGGACAAGAATATGCGACCGTCGAGATCCCTCATGGCTACTCCATTACCTATGCAAATCAATCTCCAAGGGAATCACCTCGACAGACCGCAAGGTCATCAATACCGTGCGAGGGTGTCAATTTCTGGCATGGAGATCAAATGTCTTTTGCAAAAGCGCAGGATTTGCTTCGCCTTGCCCAGATGGCGGCTTCTCGCCGAGGTGGTGTCAGCCTCGAGGACATCTGCGCCGAGTTCGATGTGTCGCATCGCACTGCTCAACGGATGACTGAGGCTCTCGAAGCAACTTTCGCGAACGTTTCGACCGCAGACGATGTGGAAAGACGGCGTTACTGGCGGATGGACGCACCCTTGCCGGACCGACTGCAGCCCCGGCAGGAAACGGCGATCGAGGCGCTGGAAATCGCGGCACGTACCGCGCGCGATGAAGGGCGAATACGGCACTCACGCTCTCTGGAGGATCTCCGCGACGCGTTGCTGGCGCGTTTGAATCCAAGGGACGCGCTTCGGTCGGAAGCCGATGCAGAGGCAGTGCTGGCTGGATTGGGACGAGTCACGCGCCCAGGCCCTACCGTTACGCTGAAGCCTGCCGTGACAGATGCTGTCATCGAAGCGCTGCGCGGTCCGTTCCGGCTGCGCGTCTGTTATGGGGCTCAGGGTGCTGCGCCGCGCGTGATCGAACCGCATGGCATGCTGCTGGGGCACCGCACCTATCTTGTGGCACGCCAACCCTCGCGTGGAGAAGACATCTTGAACTTCCGCATGGATCGGATTCATGAGGCGGAGGTACTGAACGAAAGCTTCCAACTGGCCTCGGGTTTCTCCCTAGAGACCTACGCTGCTCAGGCGTTTGGTGTTTATCAGGACCCCGAACAATTTGGCGAAGTCGTGTGGCGCTTCACACCTGAGGCCGCAGAGCGCGCCGCCGAATACAGTTTCCACCCGACCCAAGTTGTAGAGCCTCAGGATGATGGCAGCCTGATCGTCAGGTTCAAGGCAGCGGGCTGGCTGGAAATGGCATGGCACATTTATCAATGGGGCGACAAGGTGGACGTACTAGGGTCAGGATGCATTGATTTCGGTCTCGCTGCGTGATTCA
>NZ_JARAML010000057.1:0-5441 GCF_028807375.1 Marinovum sp. PR37
ATGGGGTCCTTCGACAAGTACATTGGCGGCTCGCCGACCAATATCGCCTGCGGCACGGCGCGGCTGGGGTTGCGTTCGGCCGTCATCACCGGGGTGGGGGACGAGCACATGGGCCGCTTCATCACCGAGCAGCTGGCGCGTGAGGGGGTGAGCACCGAGGGCGTCAAGGTCGACCCGGAGCGGCTGACCGCGCTGGTGCTGCTGGGCATCCGCGACCAGGAGCAGTTTCCGCTGATCTTCTACCGCGAGAATTGCGCCGACATGGGGCTGACCGAGGATGACATCGACCCCGATTTCATCCGCCGGGCGCGGGCGGTGGTGGCGACCGGCACGCATCTGTCGAACCCCAAGGTCGAGGCGGCGACGCTGAAGGCGCTGGAGATCGCGCGGGCGGCGGGGGCGAGATGCGCGCTCGACATCGATTACCGGCCCAACCTCTGGGGGGTGGCGGGCCATGGCGCGGGCGAGCGCCGCTTTGTCGAAAGCGCCGCGGTGACCGCCAAATTGCAGGAAAGCCTGCCTCTGTTCGACCTGATTGTCGGCACCGAGGAGGAGTTCCACATCGCAGGTGGCTCGACCGACACGGTCGCGGCGCTGCGCGCGGTGCGGGCGGTCTCGGGTGCGACGCTGGTCTGCAAACGCGGCGCGGCCGGCGCGGTGGCCTTCACCGGCGCGATCCCCGACAGCCTCGATGAGGGCGAGACAGGCCCCGGTTTCCCGATCGAGGTGTTCAACGTGCTGGGCGCGGGCGATGGCTTCATGTCGGGGTTGCTGAAGGGCTGGCTCGATGGAGAGGACTGGCCCACCGCGCTCAAATACGCCAATGCCTGCGGCGCTTTCGCGGTCAGCCGCCATGGCTGCACCCCGGCCTATCCCAGCTGGGAAGAGCTGCAATTCTTCTTCGACCGGGGCCTGCAACGGCCCGACCTCAGGAACGATGCCGCGTTGGAGCAGGTGCATTGGGCGACCACCCGCTCTTCCAGATCGGGGGGCGACTGGTCGCAGGTCAAGACCTTTGCCTTCGACCACCGCCTGCAACTCGAGGAGATGGACGGCTATACCCTGGAAAAGGGCGGCCGGTTCAAGGAGCTCTGCCTTGAGGCCGCGCTGCGGGTGCAGGCCGGCCGGCCGGGCTACGGCATCCTCTGCGACAACCGCATCGGGCGCGCGGCGCTGCACCGGGCCTCCGGCAGCGGGCTCTGGATCGGGCGGCCGACGGAGCTTCCGGGCTCGCGGCCGATCGCCTTCGAGCCGGAACTGGGCGCCGATCTCGGCCAGTTCCGCGAATGGGCCCGCGAGAATGTGGTCAAGCTGCTGGTCTTCTGCCACCCCGACGACGCTGCCGACACGATGGCCGCGCAGGTCGGGCAGGTGACGCGCCTGTTCACAGCGGCGCGGCGCAACGGACTGGAATTCCTGCTGGAACTCATCCCCTCCAAGGTCGGGCCGGTGGATGACGAGACCTCGGCCAGGCTGATCCAGCGCTTCTATGATGCCGGCGTCTTTCCCGACTGGTGGAAGCTGGAGCCGTTCAGGACCGAGGCGGCCTGGGCGAATGCGGTGGCAGCGATCACCCGCAACGATCCGCGCAGCCGCGGCATCGTGGTGCTGGGGCTCGACGCGCCGGAAGAGGCGCTGGCGGAGAGCTTTGCGCTGGCCGCGAAACAGCCGCTGGTCAAGGGCTTTGCCGTGGGGCGCACGATCTTTGGCCCGGCCGCGCGGCGCTGGCTGTCCGGCGAGATCACCGATGCCGAGGCGGTGGCCGAAATGGCCGAGAACTACAGCCGCCTGTGCACCATCTGGGACAAGGCCCGCGCCCGGGCCATGGAGGAGGCCACATGACAGCAACGATCCGACTGACCGCCGCACAGGCGATGGTGCGCTATATCGCGGCGCAGAAAAACCAGGATGGCGATCCTTTCCTTGCCGGGTGCTGGGCGATCTTCGGCCATGGCAATGTGGCCGGGCTCGGCGAGGCGCTGCATGCCGTGAAGGACAGCTTTCCCACCTGGCGCGGCCATAACGAACAGACCATGGCGCATGCCGCGATTGCCTATGCCAAGCAATCGGGGCGCAAACGGGCGATGGCGGTCACCTCCTCGATTGGTCCGGGGGCGGCCAACATGGTCACCGCCGCGGCGCTGGCGCATGTCAATCGGCTGCCCGTGCTGCTGATCCCGGGCGACGTCTTTGCCACCCGTGGCCCCGACCCGGTGCTGCAACAGATCGAGGACTTCCAGGATGGCACGGCAACCGTTAATGATGCGTTTAGGCCGCTGACGCGGTATTTTGACCGCATTACCCGCCCGGAACAGCTTCTGACGGCGCTGCCGCGGGCCTTTCGCGTCCTGACCGATCCGGCAGACTGCGGCCCGGTCTGCCTGTCTTTCTGTCAGGATGTTCAGGCCGAAGCTTTTGAATATCCCGAGAGTTTCTTTGTGCCCCGGGTCTGGCGCCCGCGTCGCATCCGCCCCGACGAGGCCGAGCTGGCCGAGGTCGCCGAGATCATCCGCGCCGCCCGCCGCCCGGTGATCGTGGCCGGCGGCGGGGTGCATTACGCCGGTGCCACCGGGGCGCTGCACGCCTTTGCCGAGGCGCACAACATCCCGGTGACCGAGACCCAGGCCGGCAAATCGGCGCTGCCCTGGGACCATGCGCTCAACCTCGGACCGGTCGGTGTCACCGGCGGCGCGGCGGCCAATACGGTCTGCGCCGAGGCCGATGTGGTGCTCGGGGTCGGCACGCGGTTCCAGGACTTCACCACCGGGTCGTGGGGGCTGTTCGCCAATCCGTCGCGCAGGCTGATCTCGCTCAATGTCGCGGCCTATGACGCGATGAAACACGGCGCCGCGCCGTTGCTGGCGGACGCCCTGGTCGGGCTGACGGAGTTGAGCGCGGCGCTCGACGGCTATACCGCGCCGGGCAAGACCGACGGGCTGAAAGACGACTGGTTCGCCAAGGTCGACCCGCTGACCGCGGCGCCTGAGGACAGCAATCAGCTGCCGACCGACATGCAGGTGATCGGCGCGGTGCAGCGCGCCGCCACGCCGGAAACCGTCGTCATGTGCGCCGCCGGCACCATGCCGGGCGAGCTGCACAAGTTGTGGAAGGCCGGGCGCCCGGGCAGCTACCACATGGAATACGGCTTTAGCTGCATGGGCTACGAGATCGCCGGCGCCATGGGCATCAAGATGGCGGATCCGGCGCGCGACGTGATCTGCTTTACCGGCGACGGCACCTACATGATGGCCAATTCCGAGATGGCGACGGCGGCGATGATGGGCATCGCCTTTACCGTGGTGGTGACCGACAACCGCGGCTATGGCTGCATCAACCGGCTCCAGATGGGCTGTGGCGGGGCCGAGTTCAACAACCTGCTCGATCACACGATCCACGAGACCCCCTCGGCGATCGACTTTGCCAAACATGCCGAGGCGATGGGGGCCACCGCGGTCAAGGTCGGCTCGATCGCCGAGCTGGAAGCGGCGCTGGCCCGGCGTCACGACGCCAGGGGGCCTTACGTGGTGGTGATCGACACCGATCCCTATCCCTCGACCGAACACGGCGGCGCCTGGTGGGATGTCGGCGTGCCGGAAGTCTCGGAGCGCCAAGCGGTGCGCGATGCCCGCGCCCGATACACCGAAAACAAGCAGAAACAACGCGCGGATTGATCCGCCGGGTGCGTGCTTTGCACGCACCGCCAAGAAGGACGAGACTGATGGCTGTAAGGATCGGCATCTCCCTGATCGCCTGGCAGAACGACGACCTGCCGGAGCTGACGAAGGACTTCACCACCGAGGGCGCGATGCAGGATGCCGCCAGGATCGGCTATTCCGGCGTCGAGCGCGGCCGCCGGATGCCGGCCGACACCGCGGGCCTGCGCGCATACCTCGACCGCTACGGCCTGGCGCTTTGCGGCGGCTGGTGCTCGGGCAACCTGTTGGTCAACGACCTCGAGACCGAGAAGGCGGCGATCGCGGCGCAAGTGGAACAATTCGCCGCCCTCGACGCGCCCTGTATCGTCTATGCGGAATGCTCCAACACCATCCAGGGCGACCGGGGCACGCCGGTGTCGCGCCGCCCCAGGCTCTCGCGCGACGAAGTGACCGCCTATGCGAAGAAACTCTCGGAGCTGGCGAAATGGGCGCGCGATCAGGGGGTTGTGCTCTCCTACCACCACCACATGGGCGCCATGGTGCAGGATGCCTGCGACATCGACTGGCTGATGGCGGGCTCCGACCCGGCGCTGACGCTGCTCTATGACACCGGGCATCTGCATTTTGCCGGCGCCGATCCGCTGGCGGTGCTCGACCGCTGGGGCGACCGGGTGCATCATGTGCACGTCAAGGACGTGCGCCAGCCGGTGCTCGACTGGGTCCGGGCCGAGGACCGCAGCTTCCTCGACGGCGTCGCGGCCGGGGTCTATTCGGTGCCGGGCGACCCGGAGGGCTGCCTCGACTTCCAGGCGGTGACCGACCGGCTGAAGGCGATGGACTATGACGGCTGGATCGTCGTCGAGGCCGAACAGGATCCGGCCAAGGCGCCGCCGTTTGAATATTCCAGGCGCGGGTATGACCATCTCGTCGAGATCTGCACCCGCTCCGGACTGAACATCCAACCCTGAGGAGGCGCCCATGCCCGATCTGCTCTGCAAACCCTTCGGCACTCACGGCAAGGTGCATGAGATCACCCCCGCGCGCGCCGGCTGGCGCCATGTCGGCTTCTCGCTCTACCGCCTGCGCCCCGGCGAGACCGCGGCCGAGGCGACCGGCGCGCGCGAGGTGATCCTTGTCATGGTCGAGGGCAAGGCGGCGATCACCGCCGCCGGCCGGGATTGGGGCACCCTCGGCGCGCGGATGAATGTCTTCGAGAAGACCCCGCCGCATTGTCTTTACCTGCCGAACGGGACCGAATGGTCGCTGCTGGCCGAGACCGATTGCACCGTCGCGGTCTGTTCGGCGCCGGGCCGCGGCGGCCATGCGCCGCGCCGCATCGGCCCCGAGGGCATCACGCTAACCGAACGCGGCCGGGGCACCAACACCCGCCACATCAACAACATCGCGATGGAAGCCGAGGATTACTGCGACTCCCTCTTGGTCACCGAGGTCTTCACCCCCGCCGGCCACTGGTCCTCCTACCCCAGCCACCGTCACGACGAGGACGACTTCCCGCGCATCACCTATCTGGAGGAAACCTATTACCATCGCCTTAACCCGGCCTCGGGATTCGGCGTGCAGCGGGTCTATACCGAGGATGGCACGCTCGACGAATGCATGGCGGTGCACGATGGCGACGTCGTCTTGGTCCCCCGCGGCCACCACCCCTGCGGCGCGCCTTACGGCTTCGAGATGTACTACCTCAACGTCATGGCCGGCCCCCGCCGCAACTGGCGATTCCAGCCCGACCCCGCCGTCAAGTGGATCATCGATAAAGACGGGTGA
>NZ_JARAML010000058.1:0-5348 GCF_028807375.1 Marinovum sp. PR37
GGTCTTTGCCACGCTGGTGGGCCCCGGCTCGGGCCTCTGGCTGTTGTCGCTGATCCTGATCGCCGGTGGCGGCGTGATCGGTGTCTATGTCGCCAAGAAGGTGCAGATGACCGAGATGCCGCAGCTGGTGGCTGCGATGCACTCGCTGGTCGGTCTCGCGGCGGTCTTCGTGGGCTTCAACGCCCACTTCGAGATGGGCCGGGTGCTGGCGATGGACCCCGAGGCGCGCAAGGCGCTGGAAGGGTTTGCCGCGGTACTGGCCAAGAAAAGCGGCGCCGAGCTGGCGATCCTGAAGGTCGAGCTCTTCCTCGGCATCTTCATCGGCGCGATCACCTTTACCGGGTCGGTCGTGGCCTTCGGCAAGCTTGCCGGCAAGGTCACCTCGGCCGCCACCAAGCTGCCGGGCGGGCATATGCTCAACCTCGGCGCGGCGATCCTCTCGGTGCTCTGCCTGATCTGGTACTTCAACACCGGTGGCTTCCTGCCGCTGTTCCTGATGACACTGGCGGCGCTCTTCATCGGCTACCATCTGATCATGGGCATCGGCGGTGCCGACATGCCGGTGGTGGTCTCGATGCTGAACTCCTACTCGGGCTGGGCCGCCGCGGCGATCGGCTTCTCGCTGGGCAACGATCTCTTGATCGTGGTCGGCGCGCTGGTCGGCTCCTCGGGTGCGATCCTGTCCTACATCATGTGCAAGGCGATGAACCGTCACTTCGTCTCGGTCATCCTTGGCGGCTTTGGCGGCCCCTCGGGTGAGCAGATGGCGGTCGAGGGCGAGCAGGTGGCGATCGATGCCGACGGCGTGGCCGCGGCACTGAACGACGCCGACTCTGTGATCATCATCCCCGGCTACGGCATGGCGGTGGCCCAGGCGCAGAACGCGGTCAGCGAACTGGTCAGCAAGCTGCGCGCCAAGGGCAAGAACGTGCGTTTCGCCATCCACCCGGTGGCGGGCCGTCTGCCCGGCCACATGAACGTGCTCTTGGCCGAGGCCAAGGTGCCTTATGACATCGTGATGGAGATGGACGAGATCAACGAGGACTTCCCGGAAACGGATGTTGCCATCGTCATCGGCTCGAACGACATCGTCAACCCGGCCGCCCAGGACGACCCCAACAGCCCCATCGCCGGCATGCCGGTTCTGGAGTGCTGGAAGGCGAAACAGGTTTTCGTGTCCAAGCGCGGCCAGGGCACCGGCTATTCCGGCATCGAGAACCCGCTGTTCTTCAAGGAGAACACCCGGATGTTCTATGGCGATGCGAAGGAAAGCCTGAACAAACTGCTGCCGCTGATCGACTGATCCGGCAGCGGGACGGTGGGTTGAAAACCCACCCTACGGGTGCTGCGCGCGGTGCCAAAACTCAGGAAAGACAGGAAATGACAGATACTCTCGAATTGCGCGGCATGACATGGGATCATCCTCGGGGCTATGATTGCCTTGTGGCGGCTTCGGAGCGCTATGCCCGGGAAACCGGCGTCCGCATCCATTGGAAAAAGCGCACGCTTCAGGCGTTTGCCGATCAATCCATTGCCGATCTCGCCGCCGAGAATGATTTTCTCGTGCTTGATCATCCCCATGTCGGACAGATTGCGGAAAGCCGGTCCTTGATGGCGCTGCCCGCGTGGCAGGACGTGGCAGCCGGGTCCATGGGCGGCTCGGTAGAAAGCTATGTCTATGGCGGTCAGACTTGGGCCTGGCCAATTGACGCGGCCTGCCAGATGGCGGTGATCCGGCCCGACAGCGGGCTCGAGATGCCACACAACTGGGAAGAGTTTCTGACGCCGGAGGCCCGCCGGTTCCGAGCGATCACTCCGCTTCTGCCGGTCGATGCCTTCGACATGCTGATGACGCTGGTGGCGGCGCGCGGTGAAGAGGTTCTGCCGGTCTCGAAAGACGCTTTCGTCAGCGATGCCAATGGTATCGCGGCGCTGGATCTGCTCAAGACGCTGTATAATCTGGGCCCGCCAGAGGCCTGCGAGATGAACCCGATCCGGGTGCTCGAACTCTTGGCGACAGAGCAGGATTTTGCCATGTCGCCCTGCCTCTTCGGCTATGTGAACTACGCCCGCCCCGGATTTCGCCCGCACCAATTGCGATATGTCGACCTGCCGGTGTTTGTCGGTCATGGCACGCGGCGGGGCATCTTGGGCGGTGCGGGGATCGGGGTCTCGGCGCAGACAAAAGCGTCCGAGGCGGCGCTGGATTTTGTCCGCTGGGTGACCTCCGAGCCGGTGCAATCCGGAATCTACCTGGAAAACGAAGGCCAGCCCGCCCATCGCCAGACCTGGAAAAACCGCCGCAGTCACCCGGCCTATGCCGGGTTCTTTGACGGGGCGTTCGACACCATGGCCAATGCCTGGACCCGCCCGCGCGACGATTGGTTCCTGCATTTCGTCGACGATATCTGCGCGGTCATGTCGGACTTCTTCCTCAGGGGCATCGCCTCGGACGATTTCCTGAAGCAGATCAATACTCTTTACCGTCACCACATCACGAAGGGATAAGATCGTGCCAGTTGCTATTGTCACAGGGGGCAACAAGGGCCTCGGGATTGCCCAGACGCGGAAGTTCCTCGACGCGGGGTTCGACGTCCACGTCGTGGCGCGCAGCGAAGGAGAATTGGCCGATCTGTCCGGACCGGTGCATTTCGTGCAGCATGACCTGAGCGTGGCCGCCGATACGTCGTATCTCGACAGTATCCATGCGGAGACCGGGCGCATCGACGTGCTGGTCAACAATGCCGGGATGCACCTGAAAAAGCCGGTCTGGGATGTCGCCGGGGATGAGCTGACCAAAGTGCTGGACCTGAACGTCAAGGCGGTGTTTCTGGCCTGCGGCGCCTATGTCCGGCTTCAGAAAGAGCAGGGCGGGGCGATCGTCAATATCTCGTCCATGGGCGGGGTCATGGCGCTGCCATCGGCCGCCGCTTATGTCACGGCCAAGACGGCAGTCATCGGGCTGACCCGCTCTGTTGCGATCGATGCGGCGCCGTTCGGCATCCGCTGCAACGCGGTCTGCCCGGGGTTCATCGACACCGACATGACGCGCGCGGTTCTGGCGAAAGACCCGGAGCGGCGGGTGAAGATCGAGGGCCGCATCCCGACGCACAAGTTTGGCACACCCGAAAATGTGGCCGATGCGGTGCATTTCCTGGCCAGCGACGCCTCGGCCTACATCAACGGCACGGCCATCCCGGTGGATGGCGGTTATGCCATCGGATTTTAGGAGCAGACCCATGACCTATACCAAGACAATTTTGACAGCGGCCCGCTCCATCGCGGTGGAACAGGCCGAGATGCCCGAGACCATCGAAGAGGGCTGGGTGCGGCTGAAGCTGGCCACGGCCAGCATCTGCGGCACCGACATGCATTACTTCCGTCATTTCGCCAATGCGGGGTTCCAGCTGGATTACCCGGTCACCTTGGGGCACGAGGCCTGCGGTCACGTGGTGGATGCCAATGGCGCGGACCTGGCCGAGGGGCAGTTCGTGGCCATCAACCCGGTGATCGAATGCGGACACTGCGACCGTTGCAAGACCGGCGACATCAACATGTGCCCGAACAAGCGCTTTCCCGGCTCGGCCACGACCAAGCCGCATATCGACGGCTTCTTCCGCGAAACCTTTGATTTTCCGGCGCGCTGCCTCACGCCGGTGGCGGATCACGTCAAACCTGATCACCTGACCTTTGCCGAGCCGCTGGCCTGCGCCATGCATTCGGTCAACCGTGGGGGTATCACCGCCGGGCAGAAGGTGCTGGTGACGGGCTGTGGCCCCATGGGTCTCCTGGCGACGGTGGGCGCCCATGCGCTTGGGGCCGATGTCGATGTGACCGACCTGAAACCCGAGGCGATCGAGGCTGCCCGCGCCGTGGGTGCAAGGGCCGGTTTCGTGACCGGGCGCGATGACATGTGCAAGCTGGACAGCGCTTATGACGTGGTGATCGAGGCGAGCGGATCGCCCCATGCCTATAACCAGGCGCTGGCGGCGGTGCGCAAACAGGGTGTCGTATCGATCCTCTCGCTAATCCAGCCCAGCCAGGTTCCGGTCAACCTCCACCTGATCGCGCTCAAGGAAATCACGGTGACGGGGTCCATCTTGTTTACCGACGAGTTTGCCAAGGCGGTCGCGCTGATCACATCCGGCACAGTGGATTTCGACGCGCTGATCGGCGGCCGTTTCCCGGTGGCCGAGGCCGAGGCCGCCTGTTCGCTGATGGCCCGCGGCGGGGCGGTAGGCAAGGTTCTGATCGCAGCCGACACGTGAGAACAGGTTTTCCGACCAGTGGCGAAGAGCAAATCGAATTCACGTCCAGGTCCGAGGATGCACCCCGTGTTCGGCATGAACGGGTGCGGCGACCCACCCAGGGGAGTGCCCCCACTGGGATAGATTTATCCCGATGTCAGGAGGACCAAGAGATGGCTGGAAAGAGAGACAAACCCGAAGAGTTCGTGCTGAAGCTGCGACAGGTTGAAGTGCTGCAAGGACAAGGCATGGGGGTCGCAGAGGCGGTGCGCCAGATCGGCGTGTCGCAGCAGACCTACTATCGTTGGCGTAACGAATATGGCGGCATGAGCCGTGATCAGTTGAAGCGGCTGAAGGAGCTGGAGACGGAGAATACCCCGCTGAGGCGTGCGGTTTCAGGTCTGACGCTGGACAAGATGATCCTGATCGAGGCCGCCCGGGGGAACTTCTAAGTCCTTCCCGCCGCCGACTGTGCATCGATCGTGTGCGGCAGACCCTTGGCGTATCTGAGCGCCGGGCTTGCCGCACACTCGGGTAGCATCGTTCCACGCGGCGCAAGGCCCCCTGTGGCCTGCCATACGAAGAACGGCTGACCGAGGACATCATCGCACTGACAGAAGAATTCGGGCGCTATGGATACCGCATGATCACCGGAATGCTGAACAGCGGCTGGCATGTGAACCATAAAAGGTCGAACGGATCTGGCGGCGGGAGGGGCTGAAAGTCCCCGAGAAACAACCTAAGAAAGGTCGGCTCTGGCTGAACGATGGGTCCTGCGTTCGGCTGCGGCCGGAGCGCCCGAACCATGTCTGGTCCTATGATTTTGTTCGGGACAGGACTCATGACGGGGGGGATCTTCCGCACCCTGAACATTATCGATGAGTTCACGAACGAGGCCCTCGCGATCCGCGTGAAACGAAAGCTTAATTCTGTCGACGTAGTCGATGCCCTGACCGACTTGTTCATCATGCGCGGCCCGCTTGAGTTCATAAGGTCCGACAACGTCCTATACCGGCAAAATTTGGCTGCTCAGGTCAGCAGGTCATAGGGCATCCGGTGGAGATATAGCCGAAAGTTGGTGATGGCCCTGAGGGGCGGCAT
>NZ_JARAML010000059.1:0-3672 GCF_028807375.1 Marinovum sp. PR37
TCCTGATTGACGCCGGATTCTCATCTTGTTTGTCGCGCTGCAGAGAAGCGGGTTGTCGGTTGGTGGGTTCTGGAAGGGCACTATGTTTTGCATTCCGTTGTGGCTGTTGCTGGTAAATTCTTCTGTGTCACGCCAACTCCGCTGCATCTCCAAACATCGTTTTTGTTTATCCCTGACCCGGGAATTGAAGAGCGACTAGACGACGGAGAGATTTGTCGCTTCCGAGGCGGTCAACGCATTGGGCCGGGATTGCGAGTCGATCCAATCGAAACGATCCGCGTTGGTGCCGAGACACGAAAACGCTTGGAAGCCGGGGGCGACCCCTATCGCGCCATATAGCGTGGACCATGCAGTTTGGATTGCATTGTAGCGAGTTGCTTTTGTCGCGCTCCCTGAGCGGAAGCCATGTCAAAATGCTGCGGCCTCATGACTGACGCTCCCACGCGCGATGAGCGTGGCAATCAGTTGTTTACCTCTTCGGAGCACCCTCAACAAAAATTCCCCTTTTGTTCTTGCCTTCGTGTGTCGAATGCAGCAAGGATGACAAAAATCGACCCAGAGGATCCGCTACATGCTTGATGAAACCCGTTCCGACTTCTCCCGTCTGCGCGAGCGCGCAGGCCTGTCAGTAGAGGCCCTGGCACCACTCACCGGCTATTCCCCGGCGACCCTCTACCGTTGGGAGCGGGGCGAGGCTACGCCACGGCAAGCCGCGCTTGTGGTGCTCGAAGACCTCGTTAACAAGCGCAGTGCGACCGAACCCGAGAAGCCCGCCTTCCGTTTCATTGACCTGTTCGCGGGGATCGGCGGGATTCGCCGGGGGTTCGAGCCTTTGGGCGGGAAATGCGTCTTCACCTCTGAGTGGGACCGCTTTGCCCAGACCACCTATGCCGCGAACTTCCCCCATGACGATCACGAGATTTCGGGGGACATAACCAAGACCGAGGCCAAGGACATCCCTGAACATGATCTGCTGCTTGCGGGCTTCCCATGCCAGCCTTTCAGCATCGCAGGCGTGAGCAAGAAGAACGCGCTGGGCCGCGCCCACGGCTTCGCGGACGAGACACAGGGGACGCTTTTCTTTGACGTGGCCCGTATCATTGCCGAACACCGCCCGAAGGCATTTCTGCTTGAGAACGTGAAGAACCTCGTGAACCACGACAAAGGGCGCACGTTTGCGGTGATCATGCGGACCCTGCGCGAGCTTGGCTATCACGTCCCGACGCCGCGCGTGATCAATGCCAAGGGCTATGTCCCCCAGCACCGGGAACGCATCCTGATTGCAGGTTTCCGGGAGGAGTGCGATTTCTCCTTTGACGATCTGGACGTGCCTTCCCCGCTCAACGGGCCAAAACTCGGGACGATCCTGCACCCCGAAGACGGTTCAGAGAAGGCACCCGACAAACACTATACGGATGCCAACGGGCGCGTGAGCGACAAATACACCCTGACCGATCACCTCTGGCAGTATCTGCAAGACTACGCGGCCAAGCATCGTGCTGCCGGGAACGGCTTCGGTTTCGGGCTTGTGGGTAAGGGAGACGCGGCGCGCACCCTTTCGGCGCGGTATTACAAGGATGGATCGGAAATCCTGATTGACCGGGGCGAAGGAAGGAACCCGCGCCGCCTGACCCCAAGGGAGTGCGCCCGCCTGATGGGGTTCGACAAACCTGGCGAGTCCAGTTTCATCATCCCGGTCTCCGATACGCAGGCATACAAACAGTTCGGGAACTCGGTAGCGGTTCCGGTCATCGAGGCCGTGGCTCGCCACATGCTGCCTTACATCGCGGCAGAGGCTTCACAGGACCAAGAGCACCTGCAAAGGCGTTTGCCCCTCCTTGGCTGACGTAGTGGACGCCGCGACCCGTTCGCGGATGATGGCAGGGGTACGCGGGAAGGACACGCGGCCCGAAATGATCCTGAGGCGGGGACTCCATGCCCGGGGCTTCCGCTACAGGCTGCACGACCGGCGCTTGCCGGGTTCCCCCGATCTGGTGTTCCCTGGACGCCGCGCTGTCATCTTCATCCACGGGTGTTTCTGGCACGGGCACGGCTGCCACATGTTCCGGCTGCCCGCCACGCGGCGCGAGTTCTGGGAGGCGAAGATAGAAGGCAACTGCGCCCGGGACGAAGCTGCCGAGGCCGCTCTTCTGGCCGATGGGTGGCGGGTGCTGACGATCTGGGAATGCGCCCTCAAGGGCCGGGAGCGTCTGCCTGTGGAAGAGGTGCTTGACCGTGCGGCGGATTGGCTGGCCAATGGCCCGATAAAGGAAACGATTGCGGGAGGGGCAAATGGCAGTCTCTGATTTCACGGATTGGCTCGGGGTTTTCTGTGCGCCCGGAGTCGCTCTTTTCGTGAAGCGCCTTTCGGGCAATGACACCCTCGCCAACGGCGCGCATCAGGCAGGCCCCTACATCCCGAAGGACTTCCTCTTCCGTATCTTTCCGATGATCAACCGGACGGATGAGAAGAACCCCGATCACCGCTTTGAACTGGCAGTCGACTCCCATATGGACGCTCGGGAAGTGCGGGTGATCTATTACAACTCGAAGCGCCACGAGGGCAAACAGAATGGACGCGACGAAACCCGGCTGACCAATTTTGGGGGCGGTGCATCGGCGCTGTTGGACCCGGAAAGCACGGGCGCGCTTGCGGTCTTTGCATTTCCTCTGGACGAGAACGGCACTGCCACAAGCTGCCATGTCTGGGTATGCCGCCATGAGACCGAGGAAGATATTGCGGAGGAGCGGTTCGGGCCAATCGAGCCGGGGCGCTTCGTCATGTGGTCTCCCGAGCAGCCTGGACTATTTCCACCCTATGCCGCTGGACGCGCGAGTTGCTGGCTTGAACCCGCCAAGATACCGCCTGCATGGCTGGCGCAATTCCCGACCGGGGCAGAGATCGTGCGCAAAACGGTGGAACTCCGCCCGGAGCACGGGACTCCGCCCGACAAGCGACTTCTGCGCCGTCGGGAGTGCGAGTTCGAAATCTTCCGCAGCGTGGAAGAGGCGATAGAGCTTCCTGCGATCAAGGCGGGCTTCACCACCCTAGACGGCTTCATATCCCGGGCACAAACCATCCTGCAACGGCGAAAGGCGCGCTCGGGACGCTCGCTGGAACTGCATACCCGTGAAATCCTGATCGAAGAGCGGTTTCGGGAAGGTGCGGATTTCGAGCATGGGCCACAATCGGAACCGGGGAAGCGACCAGACTTCCTGTTTCCCTCACAGGCTGCGTATCGTGATCCGAACTTCCCTGCCGCCCGCCTTCGGATGCTGGCCACCAAAACCACCTGCCGTGACCGCTGGCGGCAAGTGTTGAATGAGGCAGACCGGATTCCGGTGAAACACCTCCTGACCTTGCAAGAGGGTGTTTCCGAGGCGCAGTTCCGGGAAATGACACAGGCGAAGGTGCAGCTTGTGGTGCCTGAACCACTGATCGGCAAGTTTCCTGCAAGCATCCGGACCGACATTCAGACGCTTGAAAGCTTCATGGGTGATCTGCGTTTACTCGCAGTCGCTTCTTAGTCGTCTGGACTCATGGTGAGAATGCCAGGCCTCGATATGTGCCGAGCAAATTCTTGGGTAAGCTTTGATGTCAACTCTTCTCTCAGCCGATATGCAGCTTTCTGAGCTACTCCCCATCTTTTGGACAGGATCTGGCGTAAACTA